>NZ_CP012898.1:2622000-2949750 GCF_001310225.1 Pseudalgibacter alginicilyticus
ATAGATTTCTGAAGCCGCTTCACCTCTTTCATAAATCCCTAACACTTGATCATATACAACTGCTTTATTGTTTACATAACTTGTAATACTTTGGCCACCTAACCTATTAAAACGACTATATCTTAGACCGTATTGAGCAGTTAGTTTATCAGTTATTTGATGTTCTGCACTTATATACATACCACTTTCAAAAGCTCTTTTTTGGTCTAATTTTAAATAATTAACAGGTGAAGTGTCCGAACTAGGACCTACTTCTCCTGGATTCAAACTATAAGTAATACCACTAACACCAAAATCTAATTGCAGCATATCTGTTAAATAATATTTGAAATCATATTTTAAGTTATAATTTTTAATATCTGCAATCCAATCCAACTCAATAAAATCCAATACAATTTGGTAATCATACCTACTATAAATAAGTGATAAATTTGAAAATAACTTATCGTTAAAAACATGATTCCATCTTATATTTCCTGTAGCATTGCCATAATTATTTTTTATAACATTTGAAATATTGAACACGTCCCTTCCAAAATAACCAGATAAGTAAACACGATTATTTTTATTAATTTCATAGTTGGTTTTAAGGTTTAAATCATAAAAAGATAATTTATCATCTTTTAATTCTTCTGATGCTTTCATAAACAAATGTGCATATGACGTTCTACCAGCAATTAAAAAAGAACCTTTATCCTTAAAAAGCGGACCTTCAGAAGACAACCTACTGGATATCAATCCTATACCACCATTTAAACTAAAATTTTTACTGTTTCCGTCTTTTTGTCTAACATCTAAAACCGAGGACACACGTCCACCAAATTTAGCAGGAATATCGCCTTTGTAGAGTTTTATGTCTTTAATTGCATCGGCATTAAACACCGAGAAGAACCCAAAAAAATGAGATGTATTGTAAATAATAGCTTCATCAAGTAGTACTAAATTTTGATCTGCAGCTCCACCTCTTACATTAAAACCAGCAGAACCTTCTCCATTATTTGTAACGCCTGGAAGCATTTGTATAGATTTTATCACATCTATCTCGCCCAATACTGCAGGCATTTGCTTAATGGTTGCACTGTTAAGCTTAGAAACACTCATTTGAGGTTTTTTAATTGCAATTTGTTCAGAATCATCATCAGCCACAATAATAATTTCATCCAAAGTTGTGGATGCTTCATTTAATTCAAAATTGATATTTATATCTGAATTTAATTGTATGTTTTTACTCAGTGTATCATAACCTATATAAGATATTACTAAAACATAATCTCCTTTTGGAGCTGTTATAGAATAAAAACCGTATTCATTCGTTACAGAACCCGTATTAGTTCCTTTCAAAAAAACGGTAGCACCTAATAAAGTTTCGCCATTATTTGAATCTTTAATAGATCCTCTGATGCTATAGCTTTCTTGAGCAACTAATGAGAAAGAAAATAATAGGCAAAAAGCTAAAAAAATGTTTTTCATATTCAATTAAATTATCAATGAAGGCAGTATATTAATTTAGAATAAAATTCAAAATATAAATGTTTGAGTAAAAACAACCAAACTTACAAAAGGCTATTTTATTGTAATTATAAAACAAAAATGCCAACTTAATTAAGTTGGCATTTTTAATTAATTATATAAATATTCTACTTTTTTGATTCTGCATTTAAAGCCTCTAAAACTGTCTTAGTTAAATCATTTTCTTCAGTGCCATAAAGTACTGAAGCTGCTGCTTCACTAGTACCCAGAATATAGGTATATCCATTATTTTTACCATAATCTTTTACGAATGCTTTTACTTTAACAATTAAAGAGTCAATTTCATTTTGAAATTCTTGTTGAAATTGTTGAGCTTCCAATTGTCTTTGTTGATCTTGCATTTGTTTTTTCTGTCCAAGCTCTTGATATTTTTCTTGAGCTTTTGATTGGGTCATTTTATTAGCATCAGCTTGAAATTGTTGAACTTCCAATTGAAATGCTTGATCAATACTATCAAATTTCTTTCTAAAAGCATCTTCTTTAACCTGAAATTTTGCTTCTAAGTCAATTTTTTCTTGAAATTCATTAATCAAAATACCATTATCAACATATCCTATTTTTGATTGTTGCTGACAAGAAGTAAAAACTAATAAAGCGCATGCTAAGTAAATTATATTTTTCATTTTTTATATTTATTTAAGTCAAACAAAAGTAGTAAAGTAAATTATATAATAGAGGTGAAATTATTCGAGTTTTTTTAATTATAAACAAAATTTATAACAAATAGTAAAAAATATAATTAATAACTATCAAAAAAGCATTAATTATAAGCGTTTTAAAGCCATTAAAATAAAAAGTGTTGCAATAGTACTTTTCAATAGTAAATCAATTAAAAATGCTCTTTAAAAAAAGAATTATTTGTTTTTAATGATATAAATTAACGAAGAAGCTTCTTTAGTACTCAAAAACTTTAAATTAGACAAGAGTCCAATCAAAAAACCCTTAATAAGATTCATTTTGCCAGACCTATATTTTTCAGAAAGCAAGCTCACATAAAAAGCATCAAACAACATAGGTTTTATTCTCACAATCTTCATGGACTGTTTAGTAATTAATTTTAAAAGGGATGATTTACTAAAATGCCAAAGATGTCTAGGAACATCATAGGCAGCCCAAAACTGCTTATAGTATACAGCATCAAAACTTTTATGATTAGGAACGGCAATAATTAAAGTACCGTTTTCTTTTAATAATTTTTTAAAAGTTAAAATTTGTTTTTCTAAATCCGGCAAATGTTCCAAAACATGCCACAACGTTATCACATCAAAACTATGAGTTTTAAATTTTAAAAGTTGTTCTGTTTTGTAAACTGAATTATTAGTTTTACTATTAGCAATACTTCTTGCTTGCTCATTTGGTTCTATTCCAAAAGCGGTCCAATAATTTTGTTGTGCCGTTTTTAAAAAATCACCTGTTCCACATCCAATATCTAATAAAGTTTTATTTTCTAACGCAAATGAATTAATTAAATTCAATTTACTTTTAAGTGCTTTTTTTCTAACTAAGTGATACACTTTTTCAAATAAATTACGTTGCGAATCTGTATGCGAAATATAGTTTTCACTTTTATAATAATTTGATAATTTGTCTGGAGATGGTTGAGGCACGGTTTCTAAATAACCATACTCAGAGTTTAAAATTAATTCAAATTCTTCTCCGGAAACAGAGTGATCCTTTACTTTTAAATTAAAATGATTTGAGTTTGATTTTACCACGAATACATAAATGTTTTTATAAAAAATATTTTAATACACCTTATTTTTAATTTTATATTAATTTACACCTATTTAAGTTTATCAATTAAAGTTAATTAAGATCAACTCCAATTAACCACAAATTTACAATTTATTATTCCGATACAATAAACTCAGCATTACGCAAACTTTCTGTTTACACTAATTATTTTTATCAAAACTTAAACCAGAATTTAAAATGTTCCACGTGGAACGTTAACCTTCATGTATGCTAAAAACTAAAAAAAAAGAATCAACAAGCAAAATATTTTCACTAATAAGAATAGCTATCTACCCATATAAACCAATAAAACAGAAATATCATTTGGCGAAACACCACTAATTCTTGATGCCTGTGAAACGGTTGTTGGTTGGATTTTTTTAAGTTTTTCTCGAGCCTCAAAACTCATGGATTTGATTTTTGAGTAATCAAAATTCTCAGGTATTTTAACATATTCCAATCTACTTAATTTATCAGCATTGTTCTTTTCTTTAGCAATATAACCTGAATACTTAACTTGAATTTCTGCTTGTTCAATAACTTCAACATCTAATTTGTGATCCTGAATATACTGCTCAACAGCTTTAAATTTTCGAACATCATCAATAGTAATATTTGGTCTTGAAAAGATTTTAAACATCCTATCAGACTGCTTTACCAAAGCAGAATTTTTAGACTCCAAAACAGGATTAGCTTCATCAGGTTTAACACTTGTGTCTTCAAAAAACTTAACAAATTTTTCAGCAGCTTCGTGCTTATCTTGCATTCGTTTTAAACGTTTTTCACTTGCCAAACCAAGCTCAAACCCCTTAGGTGTAAGTCTCAAATCCGCATTATCTTGTCGTAGTAAAGTTCTATACTCAGCTCTAGAAGTAAACATTCTATATGGTTCCTCAGTGCCTTTAGTAATTAAATCATCAACAAGCACACCAATATAAGCTTCATCTCTTTTAAGAACAAAAGGGTCTTTTAATTGAGTCATTAAACTAGCATTAATCCCTGCCATTAATCCCTGAGACGCCGCTTCTTCATACCCAGTAGTTCCATTAATCTGACCAGCAAAAAACAAACCTTGAACTAGTTTAGTTTCTAAAGTATGCTTTAATTGTGTGGGAGGAAAATAATCATATTCAATAGCATAACCAGGTCTAAAAAATTTAACATTTTCAAAACCAACAACAGACCTTAAAGCTTTAAATTGAACATCCTCAGGTAAAGATGTAGAAAAACCATTTACATAAACCTCACAAGTATTCCAACCCTCTGGTTCAATAAATAATTGATGCCTGTCTTTATCAGCAAAACGATTAATTTTATCTTCAATAGATGGACAATAACGCGGACCTAAACTTTTAATTCTACCATTGAACATTGGCGATCTATCAAAACCCTCTCTAAGTAAATCATGAACCTCTAAGCTTGTATATGTCATAAAACATGAACGTTGTTTTTCTAAAGGTTTAGTAACATCTAAATAAGAAAATTTTTCAGGATTTTCATCTCCAGGTTGCTCAATCATTTTGGAATAATCTAAACTTCTACCGTCCACTCTTGGCGGTGTACCTGTTTTCATTCTGCCAGAATCAAATCCTAATTGAACTAATTGTTCAGTAATTCCAGTAGCAGCTTTTTCACCTGCTCTACCTCCACCAAAATTCTTATTACCAATATGAATCAAACCATTTAAAAAAGTGCCATTGGTTAACACAACAGATCTAGCTTTTATCTCAATACCTAAAGACGTTTTTACACCTATAACTTTATGGTTTTTAACTAATAAACCAGACACCATTTCTTGATAAAAATCCAGATTAGGTGTTCTTTCTAAAAGTAATCTCCAATCTTCAGCAAAACGCATTCTATCACTCTGCACTCTAGGACTCCACATAGCAGGCCCCTTAGATTTATTAAGCATTTTAAACTGGATAGCAGAAGTATCAGACACAATACCACTATAACCACCAAGTGCATCAATCTCTCGAACAATTTGTCCTTTAGCAATACCACCCATAGCAGGATTGCAGGACATTTGTGCAATATTCTGAAGGTTCATAGTAACAAGCAATGTTTTGCTACCCATATTAGCAGCTGCAGCTGCAGCTTCACTTCCAGCATGGCCAGCTCCAACAACAATAACATCATAAACTTCGTTAAACATAACTCATAAATTTAAAACAATGTTCCACGTGGAACATCATAAAACAAGCTTCCACATATATAAATAATTTGCAAATATACACTGATTTAATAAACTTTAAACTAAGACTTTTAGGTAGTGATTTTCCATAGCTCTCATAAGTTGTGCATCGGCTTCTGTCTTATCTTTATAACCACAATAATGAAGTACACCATGAATCATAACACGATGTAACTCCTCAGAAAAAGGAACCTTAAAATCTTTAGCATTATCCGCTACCCTTTCAACAGAAATGTAAATATCACCCTGTATAATTTTTCCGACTGAGTAATCAAAACTGATAACATCAGTTAAAGTATCATGATTAAGAAATTCAACATTTAATTTATGTAAATATGTATCATCGCAAAACACATAATTTATTTCTTCCAATTGATGTTCTTCTGATAAAATAGTTTTTGTGATCCAAGAAGAAATGAGCGCTTCATTTTCAAGTGAAAAATTGGTTTCGTAATTGAAATTAATCATTCGTACTTTTAAAATAATTGTGAACTTTAATTTTATAAACTTGACGCAAAGGTAAGCTTTGCCTGTTTAATATTTCTGTAGTTTGAAAATATTGTTTAGCAGTAGGAATACTACTGTTAGAATTGTTTTCAAAAATATTAGTGTTAGTTTCAGATTTACGTTGATAATCTTCTCCTTGTTGAAAACTTGCATGATCCAATTTTAATAATTGATGTTGAAGTTCTAACATTTTCTGAAGGGTATTGTTGGTAAAACCTGTATTTAACAAATCAAGCTCAATCTCTTCCATCTTGCGAACCAAATTTTGACCATTAGACCCCATACCATCTTTGGTTAATTTATCTTCTAAAGATTGTCTTAATAATTGTTGTTTTTGATAAATTTCATATAACTCTCCATTAGAATCATTACTAAAACCATTTGCTAAAGGTTGCTTTTCACCTTCGCCTTCACCTTGTCCTAATTTAGTTTTTTGCTTATCACTTGATTTATTATTGTCATTTTCACCATTACCATTTTGTTCAGGTTTACCTGAATCTCCTTTTTTCATACCTTCTTCCATCATCTTATTAAGTTGATCTTGACTCATAATAATATCTGGTAATTGCATATCACCTTGTCCGCTACTTGGAGACATACTTAAGTTTTCCTGCATATTATCTAAAACATTACTTAAAAAATCTGATAAATTATTAGCAGCAGTTACAGTGAATTGTTGATTAGAAACACCTTGATAAACTTGATTATCAGCAAATAATTTAAGGGCTTTATCCATATTATAAAAAACCTCGGTAATCTGTATATTAACATTTTCAGACAACTTGGGTTGTCTTAAAGACAAAGCAAATAAACTATCATCAATATGCTCAAAGTGCTCTTTTAAATTATTTTGTTCACGAAGGTATTTAGCATACTTATTATGATCAACCTCTATATCTTTAAACTGATTCATAACAGCTTCTTGATTAAAAGAAAACAAAACTAAATTATCTAAAATTTGACGTAACATTTCTGTGTCCTCCTGCATTTGTTCAGCAGCAGATCTTTGTAAAGAATTTTGCATACTACTACTCATCTGTTTCATTTTATGAGCTGCATTTTTTTGACTATTTTTAGCTTTTTGCATTTCTTGATTCTTTATATCAAGGTCATCATTTTCTTCCTTTTTCTCTAAAGCATTAGATGCATCTTTTTGCTCAGATTTAATTTCGTTTTCATTCAATTTATCTCTTGGAATATCAAATGGTTTTTGAAGCTCTTTATTTTCCTTTTCTAGTCCATCTATCTCTTTAATGAAATCATCAAAACCTTTATTAAGAGTATCTTGATTATTCTTGGTATTATTTTCATTGGAAGCTTTAGATAATTTTTCTTGATCTTCTGATAAAGTTTTTAACTCATTTTTTAATTTTTCAAGTTTCTTTTCTACGTAAAAACGTTTAGCTAATTCCAGTAATTGTTGCAAGCTGCGCTTCTTATTTTTATTCTGTTTAGCTAATTCATCAAGTTTAAAAGCTAAATTTTCTTTATTAATTTTTTCTTGAATTTTTTCTAATTCATCAAGTAATTTTTCATCCTTTTTAAGTTGTTCTTCATTATCCTTCAATCGCTTATTCAAATCTTCTTTAAGAATATCTTCCTTTTCAGATTGCTTATTAAATTCTTTTAAATTATTTTTCAATTGTTTATTAAAATTTTTCATCATGTCATCTTGCTGCTTTTGACGCTTTAAAAATGATTCTAATTTCTTTTTATCATTAAAATTAAGATTTGATTTTTCCTTTTGGGATCTTGACAATTCTTCTAATTGTTTATCCTGCTCATCAAACTTATTTAAAGATTTATTTAAACTATGAATAGTTTCACTTTGTTCTTGCAACACCTTTTGCTCTTCTTCTGTTTGTGTACGTTTTCTATACGTAAAAAAACTGCTTTTAGCACTTTTACTTCCATTAACCACATCATTATCAAATACTTGAAAGTATAATGTATAAGGCATGCCTTCTAAAATTTCTAAGTTATTTGGAAATGTACTTATAAATTCTGCTATGTTTGAATTTGAAATAGGAATGGCTTCATAATGTTTATCTTGTTCATTATCTGATGGATAATAAACTAGTTGTAGTTTATTGAAACCAAAATCATCGCTGACTTGTCCATAAAAATAAAGTGTTTGTAAATCCAAACTATCGGTAGCCATTTTGATGTTGATTTCTGGAAATTCATCTTTAACCACTTGAATATTGAACGCTAAATTTTCATAATTTTTTAAGTTAGCATTACTAGTACTTAATGTATAATTGAAATTATTAAAAACTTGTTTAGATGCCTCAAAAACATTGGATTTGGAAGAAATAAAATCCAAACTATCTTTGGAAAAAAGACTCACAGATTGCGTAGATTTAGTATTCAGCTGCCATTTTATTTTTGTGCCTTCAGGAACCACGGCATTACCTGTGCCTTTTAAAATCTCATTCTGCTTTTTGGTATGATTAGGATAATCCAAAAACATTAGAAAACTTAAAAGCGTAGGCACTTCCACAACCTCAAGTGTATAAGGTTTAGACCTAACCTGATTTGAAGACAATCTAAACTCAACGGAATATTTAGGTTGAGAAAAAACATATTCAAACTCACCTACTCCTGTCTGATGCAAAAAATAAGTTTCGTTGTTATAATTAATTTCAACATTTTCAGGAAAAACATCTCCAGCCGTATTTACAACCAATTTAAAATCTTTGTTTTCAATTGCATTTAAATTATCATTTAATACAAAAAATTGAAATGGTGCAGGTGGTTCATACGCTGTTTTGTAATGTACAACACGCTGGTAGCTATCACTAAACCAATTAAAATTTCCAGTAAAAAAAGTCAATAATAAAATAGCTATGGGAATAGCAGCATACTTTAAATACCTCAAATTTCTTTTAAAATTAACAGCTAATTTAAAAGGCACAGGATTCAGCTCTAAAGATTTTTGCTCAATACTTGCTAACAACAATTCAGATTTTGATGTACTTTGATTAAGTTGCAGTACATTCAATAATTTATCATTTACATCTGGAAAATATGTCCCGATTATTTTGGATGCCATTGCGTAATCAATCCCCTTTTGAAGTTTGAATAATTTTGCCAATGGAATAAAAATAAACTTCACCAATAAAGCAAACTCAACCAAAACAAACAACCAAAACAAAATACTTCTAGCAGTGGTATTTAACCATAAAATATGCTCTATAAAAAGCGTAAGAAGAAAATACAAAAGCCCAATAACAAAAAACATAATGAATCCTTTAAGCAATTCATTAGTATAATAACGCCTAATAAATCCTTCTAATTTATTTTGTATGTTTTGGAAATTATTCATGGTTTGAGGAAAACGTCTTCACAACTAAACTATTAACCCACTAAACTACAATTTTATTTTTTACAAGGTTTATAATTATCTGTTAATTGTATCTTTGACACAAATTTACAAAACATGACCAAAAACGTTCGTGTGCGTTTTGCACCAAGCCCAACAGGACCATTACATATTGGAGGGGTTCGTACCGCTTTATTCAACTATTTATTCGCCAAAAAAAACAACGGAACATTTGTTTTAAGGATAGAAGATACCGACCAAAATCGCTATGTAGAAGGCGCTGAACAGTACATTATTGATGCTTTAAATTGGTGTGGAATTCCATTTAATGAAGGACCAAATAAAAACGAAAAATTCGGACCGTACAGACAAAGTGAACGCAAACATTTATATAAAAAATATGCCGATGAACTGATTGCTTCAGGCAACGCCTATTATGCTTTTGATTCTGCCGAAGATTTAGATTTTCACAGAAAAGACCATGAACAAAAAGGAAAAACCTTTATTTACAATTGGCATAACCGCTTAAAATTAAGCAACTCGTTATCGCTTAGTGCAGAAGAAGCAAAGGCTAAACTTGATGCCGGCGAAGATTATGTGATCCGATTTAAAAGTCCTCAAGATGAAACCTTGTATTTAACAGATATAATCCGGGGAGAAATAAAAATAGATACCAACATTTTAGACGATAAAGTATTGTTTAAAAGCGATGGCATGCCAACCTATCATTTAGCAAATATTGTGGACGATCATTTAATGGAAATATCTCATGTAATACGTGGTGAAGAATGGTTACCAAGTTTGGCACTACACTACCAATTATATCAAGCTTTTGGATGGGACGCACCAGAATTTGCTCACCTCCCACTTATTTTAAAACCCACTGGAAAAGGAAAATTAAGCAAGCGTGATGGCGATAAAATGGGATTTCCTGTATTCCCATTGCAATGGACAGACCCAGAAACCAACGAAATTTCCAGAGGGTATAAAGAAGATGGGTATTTTCCAGAAGCCATGGTTAATTTCTTGGCATTTTTAGGTTGGAACCCAGGTACGGAACAAGAAATTTTTAGTCTTGAAGAATTAATTGAAGCTTTCGATTTGGAAAAAGTAAACAAATCTGGAGCTCGCTTTGACCCTGATAAAATTAAGTGGTTCAATCATCATTATATGCAAGAACAAAATAATGATGAGTTAGCAGAAGCCTTTAAAAGTCTTCATTCAGAATTAATCGAAATTGATTTGAATTACATTTCCTTAGTTATTGGTTTAATTAAAGAACGCGCTACGTTTGTGTCTGATTTTTGGGGGTTAAGTCATTACTTTTTCACTGCTCCAACCACTTATGATGAAAAAGCCTCTAAAAAAGCATTTAAAGACGATACCGCAGCTTTAATGACCGAATTAAAAAACATCATTGTTCATATTGATGAATTTACCGTTACGGCTTTACAAACGGATATTAAAGGTTGGATTACCAAAAAAGAGATTGGATTTGGAAAAGTAATGATGCCACTACGTTTAGCTTTAGTTGGCGCTTTACAAGGTCCTGATGTATTCGACATCATGTTTATAATTGGAAAAGCAGAAACGATTAAGCGCATTGAAAATGTTATAAAAGCACTATAGCAACTATTTCATATAATTATAAAAGTCTTTAAAATTTAATCTATTTTTTAAAGACTTTTTTGTTGAAATTGTTCTTTAAAAAGAAATTAACATTATTAAAAATTTCAACTATCTTCGTTTCAAAACGGAATAAAAACAATTAAAAAAAGTTTATATATTACGCCGCCAAACATTAAATATATTTTATTGTTTATAATTTAAATTGAAAAACAACAACAACACATATCTTTTGTTTCTTCTTCAAGGGCTTCTAATATGTCTATTTTCTTCCTGCTCAAATATAGAAGCAAACAAAGAAAACCACACTTTTAATGTAGCTTTTAATGTTGATCAAAGTATTGAGGAATTTGATAACGTAAAATTTGAACCTTTTGATAATTTAAACCTTAGTTTCTTCAGAGGTAATGTATGGATAAAATTAAACATAAACAATGAAGAGAACGAGAACAAATCCTACATGTTTATTAATAATGATAGGTTTAATAGAAATTATGTTTTTTACAAACTTGACACTCTAACTCATTCGTTAAAATTAGTACATCAAATACAGGATACATCAAAAAAAGACTATCGAACTTTTAACAACCCCAACCCCAATCTTAAAATAGATTTAGCACCAAATGAAATAGCAACGTATTTAATCACAACAAACAGTGATGGAAGAACAAAAGATGCGACTCCAAAAATAATGGATTTAGAAACATATTTTGATTTTATAAATGAAACAACAATCTTAAATATTATTTTTTATGGTATCATTTTTTGTTTAGTACTCATCAACATCTATCAATGGAGTATTTATAAACAGGAAATTTACATCTATTATATTTTTTACATAACCTCTACTTTTTTGGTGTATCTGGGGATAGAAGGTTATTTCTTCAGTCTTAATATAAAACATATTATCATTGACCACTTTGTATTTATATGTGTTAAAATGTGGGCCTTATCATTAATTGTTTACACCTCTAAATTTCTAGATATTCAAACAGTAGCTCCTAGATATTACAAGCTAATTAAACTCATTTTAATTGTAGTTTTAGGAGGTACTTTAATCTACCAATTTACTTTTTACAATTCTTCAATTCAACACCTACATTACTTTGAAAATGTCCTTTCATCTCTTTGGCTAGTTTTAATTGTTGGAATGATACTGTTATCAGTAAAAAACAGACGATTAGAATTAAAATATTACCTAATTCCTTTAGCTGGTTTCATATTGTTTACAATAATTGGACTCATTGATGTTCATTTTCAAATTTTACCAGGCAATGCTTTTAACTATGTTAAATTGGGAGCTATAATTGAGCTTATTGGGTTTACATATTTTATGACAGTATTAATCAAGAAAAAACTCAAAAAAGCCGAACGCTTAGAAAACGAACTTCTTGAAAACAAAAAACAACTACAAACTGCTGCTATAGAATTAGAAAAAAAAGATAAAATTTTATCAACTAAAAAACAGATTGAAAAAACAGATTTAATAAGTATTTTTAAACTGGTAGAAAACTCATTATCTACAGAAACAGAATGGGATGAATTTAAATTAAAGTTTAATAAACTGAAACCCGAATTTCATGAAAAACTATTAGCCTTTGAGCCTAAACTTACTAAATCTGAAATCAGGCTTTTAACTTTAATTAATATAGGTTATTCACAAAAAGAAATTGCTCAAATTCTATCTATTGCTCCTGATAGTGTAAAAAAAGCAAGAAGTCGCGTTCGAAAAAAAATAAATCTTTCTAAAAAAGTGAGTTTAAAAGATATGTTATCTCAACTATAAAACACAGTAAATGTGATAATTACAATCTTGTCCCCTGTTTTGTCCCCTTTGTAAATGATTAAAGCACAGTTTTTACTTTTATGTTTGTTTACCTAATATAAAACCTAACGAACATGAAAAAAACATTACTTTTATTAACAATCCTATTTACATACGCAATAGGACTTTCGCAAACAACCTTTACAGATAATAATATTGAATACACTGTAATCCCTTCTACTACCAATGTTAAAGTTACAAATTATAATACGACCGGAGGCATTGTAAACATACCTGCCACTGTAACGAACAACGCAACTAATTATAATGTTACAGAAATAGGAGAAAATGCATTTTTGTACAAGCAA
This sequence comes from Pseudalgibacter alginicilyticus, assembly GCF_001310225.1. GTDB lineage: Bacteria > Bacteroidota > Bacteroidia > Flavobacteriales > Flavobacteriaceae > Pseudalgibacter > Pseudalgibacter alginicilyticus. Next base: position 2,635,053 of record NZ_CP012898.1, read on the forward strand.
ATAACAGGCGTTACTATTCCAGACGGAATTGTATCTATAGAATACCAAGCTTTTCGTGGCAATAACTTAACAAGTGTAACTATACCTGGAAGCGTTAACAGTATTGGAACTGGCTCTTTTACTGCTAATTTATTATTAACTAACGCAACCATTGAAGAGGGGGTTGTAACCATTTCTAATAGTGCTTTTTACTATTGTGGATTAACAAGTATAACTATTCCAAATACTGTTACTTCCATAGGAAACCAAGCTTTTGATGATAATGACCTAACCAGTGTAACGTTAGGTAACAACTTAGAATCTATTGCATTTGGTGCATTTCGAAATAATAAAATAACAACTATAACGTTCCCTTCTAATGTAACGACTATTGGTTCTCTTGCTTTTCATAATAACCTTTTAACAGATGTTTATTCATTATCTACAACGCCACCAACAATAGTTACAAACGCTACTTCTGACACTTTTGATACTAGAAGCAATATACATTTACACATACCAGCAGGCACTATGGGAGCTTATGTTACAGATTCTGGTGCATTATGGACAGGTTTTAATCCAGTTACTGAAAATGCATTAAGTGTTTCCGACTTTGAGTTAGCTAACGATATAAAAATCATCTCAAACACAGATAGTATAAAAATATTGAATTCTAACAGCATTCACTTAAAAAACTATACTGTTTACAGTATTTCTGGAGCTAAAGTAGCTACAGGCACTGAAAATGAAATCCCAACTTACTTTTTATCTAGCGGCATTTATGTTTTAAAACTTGAGTTTGATAGAGGTGTTATGACAAAGAAAGTCCAAATTAATTAACTGCCAAGTATCATATAAAATACCACTAAAATGCAAGTGTCTAAATTTTTTAAAAATATAAATTAGAACTGTTTTTAGTGGTATTTTATACACTAGTTATTTCGTTAGTTTTAAATATAATTATTACCAAAGCTAACTAAAACAAGACTATGTTGTTATAAATATGCAATAATTATAGTTTATGTTGTATTCCTATTAAGTTTTGCATGTTATGGACAAGTAAGTTTTAATACACCAAATCATAATACAATTTTATATATAAGACTTCAAACGAAACAGCACCAAAATAATGATGGCGTTTTATATACCAAGAGTAGATAATTTTCCAACCATTAACCTAACTGCTACTCAAAACTGTTCAATCCATTTCTATTTATAATAATACAATAGATCTATCTCATTTAACAAATATTCTAAAAAACTTAAAGGTCTTTAAAAGTAAATATAGCTTTTAAAGACCTTTTTTGATTCATAATGTGTCACAAAAAAAGTACTTAACTTTATTAAAAATTTCAACTATATTAACTCTTGTATTATGAATACCAGAGATTTAAAACTTACAAACTAAAAAAACAAATTGTTTGTATTAAAACCTTTTAAGCAGCTTCAGGATATGAATTTGATGCTGGATATCCCTCTTCCCACAAAAACAATATGTGGGGATCGTTAGATGATTGGTATTCCCGGCCAAAACTTCGCATTTTAGCAGACCAAACCATAATTAATCAAATTTACAAGCCTAAGGACTGGAACCGAATAACCCTAAGTACCCATGGGAACCGTTTGAAATATTAGATGAATGGCATTAAAATTTTGAATTATATAGATAAAGATCAAAAGGCATCCAAAAATGGATTTATCGGCTTGCAAATTCATAACAAAACAGTCATGAAGGTTGAATATAAAAACATTTGTGCTAAGCTTGCAGAAACATTAAAAGCTATTTCATAATTAACATCGATTTATCATCCTCCCAAAAACCCACTTAGTTTTTAAGTAGGTTTTATATTTTACTACCTTTGGTTTTTTAAAACGAACTACTTGAAATTCACATTCAATAAAAAAGAAAAACTTAAAAGTAAAAAGCTGATTGACCAACTATTTACCGAAGGCCAATCGGTTTCGGCATATCCTTTGCGGTTGGTTTATTTAGAAACATCATTTAACGAAACTATAATTGCTAAAACAGGCGTGTCTGTAAGTAAGCGCCATTTTAAAACGGCCGTAGATAGAAACCGAATAAAACGCTTAATGCGAGAAGTTTATAGGTTAAATAAAGCCAAATATTTTAACAATTTAAAAACACAATATACGTTTATGATTTTATACATTGGCAAAGAAATACCAGTATTTTCACAAGTTGAAACAAAAATGAACACCTTATTTGATAAATTTTCAGATAAAGTCTCGAAAGATTAAATACACTTTTATGAAATTATTTTTATCTTTTTTATTACTCGGTATTCCTTTAATGTGCTCTAAAGGACCATCAGAAGCATATACATCAAATGATTATGTCGTAGACTCAGAAGTGCTATATAACGAGTCTTTAAAAAATGATTTAACTACAGATACTGCACAAGATATTCAACAAAAACTTATCAAAGAATCATACTTACGTTTTGAAACTAAAGATTTAAACAAAACCTATCTTCTAATACAGAAAGCCATCAATAAAAATAATGGTTATATTCAAGATGATAATTCAAATAAATCATACAATACCATTACAAGACGTTTAATTGTACGAATTCCAACTAAAAATTTTCAAAATATTATAGAAGCAGTAAGCAAAGATGTCGCTTATTTTGATACCAAACGTATTACTTCAAAAGACGTTACCGAAGAATTTATAGATATTGAAGCTCGATTAAAAGCTAAAAAGACTTTAGAAGTTAGGTATTTAGAATTACTTTCTAAGGCTAAAAATGTTAAGGATATTTTAGAAATAGAACGCGAGCTTTCTAAAATTCGTGAAGACATAGAAGCCAAACAAGGTCGTTTAAAATATCTTGAAAATAAAGTATCATTAAGTACCATTGAAATTGAATTTTATAAGCACTCTGTAGAAAGAGCAGCAACTACCTCTTATGGATCAAAAATGTGGAAAGCCATAACTTCAGGATTTGATGGTTTATCAGTATTTTTCTTAGGCTTACTACATATTTGGCCCTTTATAATCATACTAATTCTTCTATTTTTTCTTATTAGAAAATGGATTAAAAAAAGCAAAAAATGACATACCTACTGAAAAAGAGAATCATTATCCCTTTATTGGCATGTGCCGTATTTTTTACAACCACAGGCTTTAAAAACGATTTTTTTGAAATTGCCAAACAACTTGAAATTTTTACCACGTTGTTTAAAGAAATTAATATGAACTATGTGGATGAAACCAATCCAGGTCATTTAATGGACACAGCCATAAAAAGCATGTTAAAAGATTTGGATCCCTATACCAATTTCATGAACGAGCAAGATGTAGAGGCTGCCAGAATTAATAATACAGGTGACTATACAGGTGTAGGTGCTAAAATAAGAACCTTAAAAGATAAATTGATAGTAATAGAGCCTTATAAAGGTTATCCTGCTGATAAAGCTGGTTTAAAAGCTGGTGATGAAATTATTAAAGTGGAAAATACACTGATAGAAAATTACAAAGACAATGCTGGCGATTTACTAAAAGGTGTTCCTGGAAGTTCAGTAAATATAACTTATATACGTCAAGGTAAACAACAAACAGCCACTATTAAACGTGCCGAAGTAGAAATTAATGCCGTGCCCTATTTTTCTATGATAGATGACAAAATAGGTTATATTGTGTTAGATAAATTTAATGATAAAGCCTCATCACAAACTAGCTACGCATTAAGAGATTTAAAAGCACAAGGTGCAAAACAAATCATTCTGGATTTAAGAGGTAACCCAGGAGGATTACTAAACGAGGCAGTACATGTTGTTAATCTATTTGTACCAAAAGGACAATTGGTAGTAACTACAAAATCAAAAGTTAAGCAATATAATAAAACCTATTACACACAAAACGAACCTGTGGATACAAAAATTCCATTAGTAATTTTAATTGATGGTGGCAGTGCTTCAGCAAGCGAAATTGTGTCAGGGTCCTTACAAGATTTAGACAGAGCTGTAATAGTAGGTTCTAGAAGTTTTGGAAAAGGTTTGGTACAACGTCCAAAAGCATTAACCTACGGCACACAAATAAAAATTACTATTTCAAGATACTATACACCCTCTGGACGTTGTATACAAGCTTTGGATTATTTACATAGAGATGAAAAAGGTGAAGCAACACGTGTAAAGCAAGAAAACTATAACGAATATAAAACCAAAAATGGGAGAAAAGTGTTTGATGGTGGTGGAATATTTCCTGATAAAGATATGAGTATATCAAAAAAATCATCCATTACTGATGCTATAATAAACAACTATTTAATTTTTGATTTTGCTACCCAATACTACTACCAACATACTATTGAAAATATTAATAATTTTAAATTTACAGATGCAGATTTTTCAGATTTTAAAAAGTATTTAAATTCTACCAATTTTTCTTTTGAAACTGATACCGAAAAAGTGCTTAAAAAAGTAATAGAAACAGCTAAAATGGAAGGTTTAGAAAATAATATAAATGCAGATTATAACACCCTACTTTCAAATTTAAATAAATCAAAAGCAAATGTTGTTGATGAAAATAAAGACTATTTAATAAATCTCTTAACTGAAGAAATTGTTAAGCGTTATGTTTATAGAGAAGGTTTGTATGGTTATTATAAAACCCATAATGCTGAAATTAAAACAGCAACAGCTATTTTATCAGATGCGAATACCTACAACGAATATTTAAGGTAAACAACTTTAATTTTAGTACCATGATAAATTAAAAAGTATATTTAAACTTGTTTTAAGCCTCATAAATGAATAAACTATATGTATTCATACTACTCTGTTGTAATTTTGTTTTTTCTCAAAAAGAACTAACGCACGACGTATATTTTGATACTGATAAATATATTGTTCCTTCTACTGAAGAAAGTCGCTTATTACTATTTATTTCAACCTTAGAAAATGTTGAAATTGAATCCATTTCTATTTTTGGTTTTTGTGATGATATTGGTGCTGCAGATTATAATTTAATTCTGTCGCAACAACGTGCAGATGCTATAAAAAATATATTTTCAAATAATGAAATAAGTGAATCTTTAATTTCTAATGTAGATGGTAAAGGACAAATTTTACTAAAAATTATTGAAGAAAAAAACGTTTTAAAAATTAGAGGACTTAATAGGAAAGTAGAAATTATTGTAAAACCAAAACCTCCAGAACCTATTAAGGAAAAAGAAGACACTGTAGCTGTAATTGAAAAAAAAGAAAAAACAGCTATTGATTTTTTAAAAGGCGATTTAAAAAAAGGCGACAAAATTATTTTAGAAAATATTCATTTTAGTAATGGTTATAGCTATCCAAAAGCAGAGTCTAAAAAAACTTTAGAAGCCATAGCAAACATTCTTTCAGAACGAAAAGGAGTATATTTTACTATTCAAGGACATGTTTGCTGTACACAATATACAAGAGATGCCGTAGATAAAAAAACTAAAAAAAGAAATCTTTCTGAAGCCCGAGCAAAATATATTTATGACTATTTTGAAAAAAAAGGTGTAGATAGAAGACGTATGCGATACTTAGGTATGCGGAGAATGTTTCCTTTAGGTGGCGATACAAAATTTGACCGTCGTGTAGAAATAGTTATTACCTATGTAGTAGATGATAATCAATAATATATGGTTTATAAAATACCTTTATTTTGAACTATAAAAAATACATTTTATTCTTATTCATACCTTTTATTAGCCAATTTGCACTATCACAAAATACGAGTATTCCAGATAATAATTTTGAACAAGTTTTAATTGATTTAGGTTTAGATGCTGCACCTATAAATGGTTCTGTGCCTACTGCAAATATAAACAGCATAATTAATTTAGATATTCCTCCAAATAGTGGTATCACAGATTTAACTGGTATTGAAGGTTTTACAAATTTGCAAAGGTTAGATTGTAGAAATAATTTAATTAATATTTTAAATGTTTCTCAACTCTCTAATTTACAAATTTTATGGTGCTCATTTAATCAATTAACAACATTAGATGTTACACAAAATAGTCATTTATTATCACTATTATGTGATAATAATAAATTAACTGTTTTAGATGTTTCGCAAAACACTAATTTAAATATATTGGTTTGTAGTAGCAATGAAATAACAAGTCTTGATATTTCTAACAATAACACAATGAGTCGCTTAGAATGTGATAATAATAAATTAACTGTTTTAGATATTTCTAATAATTCAAACATGTCATTTTTAAATTGTAGTAACAATCAATTAACACGTTTAGATACTTCCCATAACGTTCAATTATCCTACTTAAATGTTGCATTCAATCAGTTAACTAAATTAGATATAAGTAAAAACTTTAATTTATATAATTTAAACTCAAGTAATAATAATTTATGCGGATTAAATCTAAAAAATGGAAATAATATCAATTTTTCATCAGTTGATTTTTCATCAAATACCAATTTAGATTGTGTAGTGGTTGATAATACTACTGAAAATCATACCACTTGGAATCCAACAACTTTTACTAACTATGTAACTTTAGAAACCGATTGCACTAATTTTTTAACAGTTGATATTCTTGATCGTGTTATAGTTAAAGACGCTTATACCCTACCCAACTTAATAAGTGGTAACTATTATACAGAATCTGGTGGAAATGGTTTATTATTACATGCTGGTGATACTATAAGCACATCACAAACACTATACATTTATGCCGAAACTAACTGTAATAGTAATGAATCAAATTTTGAAATTATAATAAATAATGAACATTATTTCATTCCAAGATTTTTTACACCAAATAATGATGGAACAAATGATTTTTGGAAAGTAACAGATAAAACAAATACTTTTAAAAATATATATATCTATAACCGTTATGGAAAACTTTTAAAATTTTTATATCCAAATTCTAATGGTTGGGATGGAACTTTTAATGGAAATTTATTAACTACTGATGATTATTGGTATGTTATTACACTTAGTAATGGAACACCTTTAAAAGGACATTTTACTTTAAAACGTTAACAAGTAAATATTATATTTTTTAAGATTCTTTTATCATAGCTATATGCGGAATACCATCTTCAAGGTACTCCTCGCCTATTTCTTTAAATCCTAAATTATTGTAAAAACGTTTTAAATAAGCTTGAGCAGATATGTGAATACTATCAACTTTAAAAATGGTTTTAACAGCATTAATTGAGGCATTCATTATTTCATTGCCATAATTAAATTGTCTATTATTTTTAGCCACAACCACTCTACCAATACTGGATTTTTCAAAATAATCACCTGGTTTAAAAATACGAGTATAGGCAATTAATTTATCATTTTTAAATCCTAAAATATGAAGTGCTTTTTGGTCTTTTCCATCTACATCTTGATAAATACTATTTTGTTCCACAACAAACACTTCACTACGTAGCTGAAGTATATTATACAATTCTTGTTTTGTTAATTCTGAAAAAGTTTTTATTTCAATTTTTAGCATAAATAATATTTAAACATCATTAAAAAGAATGAAAAACAAATATCATAATAATCTTTCTAATTTAGTAGGACTTGATGAACTCACAATAATACTTCATACTAATCCTGAACAATAATATCTTTATTATCTATTTTACCAAATTCTGGTTGAATATTTACATGGTTAATATCATATTTATCATAAACATAATCTTCCACTTTTCGTAAAACAACATCAAATTCAGTTAAAGTAATATTTTTATTAAAATCTATATGCGCTTCTAAATGAATTTCTTCTTCATTAAGTTGCCAAACATGTACATGATGAACGTTTTTAATAGCCTCAAATGCATTTATTTCTTCCACTATCTGCTTTAAAGGAATAGAATCTGGAGTAAACAGCATCAATACCTTTGTAGAAGTTTTTAACAAATCATAACCCATATAAATCAAATATAGAGCTATAGCAAAAGTTAATACACTATCTACCCAATATACTTGGTAAAATTTCATTAATAAACCACCTATTAAAACTGCTACACTTGCCATCATATCAGTTAGTAAATGTAAGTAGGCACTTTTCATATTCATATTGGTTTTAGAATCTCTTTTTAATAAAAGTACACTCAATCCATTAGCAAGAATTCCTAAAACCGATAGCCAAATAACAAGATTAGATTCAATTTCCTGTGGATTTTGAAAACGCTTTATAGCTTCTATAATTAACAATACAGCTACAATCATTAAAGTTGCTGCATTTATAAAAGCTGCTAAAATTTCAGCACGTTTATACCCAAAAGTACGATGAATTGAAGCTTGCTTTTTTGATAATTTATTTGCTACATAACTTACAACTAAAGAAAGTACATCACTAAAATTATGTAAAGCATCACTTAATAAGGCTAAGCTACCAGAAACTAAACCACCTATTACTTGTGAAACCGTAATAAGTATATTTAAAAGAATAGAAATTAAAAGATTTCGTCCTTTTAAATCGTTGTGATTATGAGAATGGTTATGGGAGTGAGACATTTAACAAGATAATGGTATTTTATCTATTCTATTTTGGTGTCTTCCACCTTCAAACTCAGTATTTAAAAATACATCTACCATTTCAACTGCTTGATGAATAGCTGTAAATCTAGCAGGAATACATAATACATTGGCATTATTATGACCGCGAATTAATTCTACTATTTCCTTATTCCAACACAAACCAGCTCTAATTTTTTGATGTTTATTAGCTGTCATAGCTACTCCATTAGCGCTACCACAAATTAAAATACCAAAGTCTGCTTGATTAGTTTCAACATCTTCTGAAACGGGATGTACAAAATCGGCATAATCTACACTATTAGTATTATCAGTTCCATGATTAATAACAGTATATCCTTTACTTTCTAAATGCTTTAAAATAGCAAATTTATATTCGGTTCCGGCGTGATCGTTTCCTATAGAGATTGTCATTATATATATATTAAGGTATCTTTATACAAAGGTAGTAATTATTAACCATGTGTATTAATTTGTGTATGACTTGTTAATAAGTGTTCATTACTTTTTAAAATTAAAATATTGAAAATCCAATTATTTTTACAAGCAAAAATACTTGATTAATAACCTAATTTTTAATTCATTTTCTTTTTCAAAATTATGAGCTTAAAAATGATAACTATAAACATTAAATTTTTAAAAGTTATGAGTAAAAAGTAGTAGTTTTTAGTTATTAACAACTGTGAATATAATTTTGAAAATCATTAAATATGAACTCATTAAAATAAAATTCATTGTTAATTACCTATTAACTGAATGTAAAATAATTGTAATCAAAATAAAATATAAAAAAGTTATACCGCTATTAACACACTATAATAACCATTATTTATTTTTTTAAATTTTAAAAGAAAACTATTATTATATATATATATGTGAATAACTTCTATTTTGCTTATTATAAGATTAAGTTTTAATAAAAAATAACATTTAAAATTTAATTCCTTTAATTTTAAATGTTAGCTATGTTTTATAAAAAATAATGTTAAAATTTTAAAAAAAAATAAAAAACTCTTTAATAATAATATAAATAAATTACATTTGAACGATAAATAATGCTTTTTATCGATAATTTTTAAATTTATTTTTATTATGACCAAATCTACTTTTTTATTGCTCCTATGTTTAATAACCTTTAAACTAAGTATTTATGCTCAAGAAGAGCCTTATCTTGTTAAAGATATAAATGCTATAGGAATGAACTACTCTTCATACATTTCAAATACTATTAGTATAAATGGTATTATACATTTCAAATACTATTAGTATAAATGGTATTATATATTTCAGTGCTAGTGAAGGTGTTTACGGAAAAGAGTTATGGAAGAGTGATGGTACCGAATCTGGTACAGTACTAGTTAAAGATATTAATTCAATATCAGGTGATAGTTCTATAGACAATCTAACTAACGTAGGTGGTATTTTATATTTTACAGCTACAGATGGTGTTAATGGTACTGAGTTATGGAAGAGTGATGGTACTGAATCTGGTACAGTAATGGTTAAAGATATTAATTCAGGATCAGGTAATAGTTTATTAGATAATTTAACCAATGTAGATGATGTCTTATATTTTGAAGCTAATGATGGTATTAATGGAGAAGAGTTATGGAAGAGTGATGGTACCGAATCTGGTACAGTAATGGTTAAAGATATTAATTCAGGATCAGGTAATAGTTTATTAGATCATTTAATTAACGTAAATGGTGTTTTATATTTTGAAGCTACAGATGGTGTTAATGGTCTTGAGTTATGGAAAAGTGATGGTACTGAATCTGGTACAGTAATGGTTAAAGATATTAATTCAGGATCAGGTAATAGTTTATTAGATTATTTAACTAACGTAAATGGTGTTTTATATTTTGAAGCTATAGATAGCGTTAATGGCACTGAGTTATGGAAAAGTGATGGTACTGAATCTGGAACAGTATTAGTAAAAGATATCTATTCAGGATCAGGTAATAGTTTATTAGATCATTTAACAAACGTAGATGGTGTCTTATATTTTACAGCTACAAATGGTGTAAATGGCACTGAGTTATGGAAGAGTGATGGCACCGAATCTGGAACAGTACTAGTAAAAGATATCTATTCAGGATCAGGTAATAGTTCCTTAGATTATTTAATTAATGTAGATGATGTCTTATATTTCACAGCTAATGATGGTGTAAATGGCACTGAGTTATGGAAGAGTGATGGCACCGAATCTGGAACAGTACTAATAAAAGATATCTATTCAGGATTATATGGTAGCTCTATAGATAATCTAACAAACGTAGATGGTGTCTTATATTTTACAGCTACAGATGGTGTAAATGGTACTGAGTTATGGACGAGTGATGGCACCGAATCTGGTACAGTAATGGTAAAAGATATTAATTCAGGTTCAAGTAGTAGTAGTAGCTCAAGTAATTTAATCAATATAAATAGTGTCTTATATTTTACAGCTTCAGATGGTGTAAATGGCACTGAGTTATGGACGAGTGATGGTACTGAATCTGGAACAGTAATGGTAAAAGATATCCGTTCAGGATTATATGGTAGTACTATAGATGATCTAACTAACATAAATGGTATCTTATATTTTAAAGCTAATGATGGTGTAAATGGCACTGAGTTATGGAAGAGTGATGGTACCGAATCTGGAACAGTATTAGTAAAAGATATCCGTTCAGGATCAAGTAGTAGTAGCCCAAGTGATTTAATCAATATAAATGGTATCTTATATTTTAAAGCTAATGATGGTGTAAATGGCACTGAGTTATGGACGAGTGATGGTACTGAATCTGGAACAGTATTAGTAAAAGATATCCGTTCAGGATCAAGTAGTAGTAGCCCAAGTGATTTAATCAATATAAATGGTATCTTATATTTTAAAGCTAATGATGGTGTAAATGGCACTGAGTTATGGAAGAGTGATGGCACCGAATCTGGAACAGTATTAGTAAAAGATATCCGTTCAGGATCAAGTAGTAGTAGCCCAAGTGATTTAATCAATATAAATAGTGTCTTATATTTTACAGCTTCAGATGGTGTAAATGGTACAGAGTTATGGAAGAGTGATGGTACCGAATCTGGAACTGTTATGATTATGGATGTTTATTTAGGATTAGGAAACAGTACTCCAACTAATCTAACAAATGTAGGTAATATATTATTTTTTAGTGCAGATTATGTAACTAATAGTTTTGATTATGGAAAAGAATTAATGGCACTTAATGTACCAAGTAACACCTTAAATACTACAAATACAGTGTTAAAAAGTATAAAAGTACATCCTAATCCAACTACTGGAAATTTATATATAGAAGCACTTAAAAATAATGAAAGTTATACAATCTATACACTTTTAGGAAAAAGGGTATTAACAGGTAAGGTTTATCCAAATGAATCTATAGATTTAAGCGTATTGCAAACAGGTATTTATGTTTTAAAATTAGAAAACGGTATTACCAAAAAAATTATTAAAAAATAGTTTTCTATATTAAATTTTATAATATATAATTTATATTAATTTGTAAGTTTTTTTATATAATTATTAATTATTTTAATTATTTAATATAAAATTTTTAAAAAAAACTCAAAAACTTAAAAAAAACATATTTTAAAAAAGTATGTTTGCGCCCTTTATCTCTTAAATCTATTATTATGAAAAAACAATTACAATTATTAACTTTCTTATGTTTATTTAGTATTTCTTTAACTTTTTCACAAGGTTCTATTTATTACGATTTTAACGATGGTGTATATGGATATGGTATAACCAGTAGTACTAACAAAACTGTATCACTTTTTAGATTATTAGATCTTAGTTGTGTAACAGGTGATGTTGTTTTTCCTGACACTGTAGTAAATAATGGAATAACATATACGGTAACTGGTATTGGTGCTTATGAAGAAATTCCATCTGAAAATATTTTTGACTTTAAGGGCTGTACAGGTATTACAAGTGTAACTATCCCTAATACTGTTACTTATATTGGTAATTATATTTTTCAAGATTGTATTAATTTAACTAGTGTAACTATACCAAATAGTGTAACAAAAATTAATAAATATGCTTTTAGTGGTTGTACCAGTTTAACTAGTATTAATTTACCAGATTCATTAACTTATATTAATACAAGTACTTTTAACGGTTGTACCAGTTTAACAAATATTACAATTCCAGATAGTGTAATAAGTATTAGTGATGGTGCTTTTAGTGGTTGTACCAGTTTAAATAATATTATAATTCCAGATGGTGTAACAAGTATTGGTGGAGCTGTTTTTGAAGGTTGTACCAGTTTAACAAATATTACAATTCCAGATAGTGTTACAAATATTGGTAGTAGCGCTTTTTGGAACTGTACAAGTTTAACTAGTATTGATTTACCAGATTATTTAACAAGTATAAATAATTATCTTTTTAAATATTGTACCAGTTTAACAAATATTACAATTCCAGATAGTGTAACTTCTACTATTGGGTTTTCAGCTTTTGAAGGATGTACTAATTTAAATAGTATCAGTATACCAAATAATGTAACAGGTATTGATGGTTTTGCTTTTTATTCTTGTGAAAATTTAGCAACAGTAACTTTAGGAAGTGGTATAACTAGTATAAATTATAGTGCTTTTGAAAATTGTGAAAACTTAACTACTGTAAGTTTTTTAGGAAATAATGTAACTAATATTGAATATGATGCTTTTAAAGGATGCTCTAGTTTAACCAGCATAGATATACCAAATAGTGTAACTAGTATTGGAGAATATGCTTTTATTGGTTGTAGCGATTTATTAAGTGTTACCTTATCAGATAATATAACTAGTATAGAAAATTATGTTTTTAGTGGTTGTGAAAGTTTAACCAGTATTACTATCCCAGATGGTGTAACTAGTATTGGAGAAGGTGCTTTTGGATTTTGTACAAAATTAGCTAGCGTTAATATACCAAATAATATAACTAGTATTGGAGAAGAAGCTTTTATTGATTGTAGTGATTTATTAAGTGTTACCTTATCAGATAATATAACTAGTATAGAAAATTATGTTTTTAGTGGTTGTAAAAGTTTAACCAGTATTACTATCCCAGATGGTGTAATTAGTATTGGAGATTTTGCATTTCATAATTGTTTAAGTTTACCTACTATTAATATACCAAATAGTGTAACTAGTATTGGAGATTTTGCATTTGCTGGTTGTTTAAGTTTACCTACTATTAATATACCAAATAGTGTAATTAGTATTGGAGATTATGCATTTGCAGCTTGTCAAAATTTAACAAGTGTTATAGTTAATTGGGATACACCATTAAGTATAGAAGAGTTAGTATTTGTAGCCGTTACTATACAAGATATTCCACTTATAGTACCTGAAGGAAAAGAATCTGTTTATAAAGAAGCTGCAGTATGGCAAGATTTTAAAGTTACCACAACATTAAGTAATACAGATTTTACTAATACATCGTTATTTAATGTATATCCAAATCCAGTAAAGGATGTATTACATATAGACCTAAATAAAAATACAGAATTAAACAAGGTAAATATTTACAATAGTTTTGGTCAAATGGTTATAAACAGCAAAAGTTTAGATATCAATGTAAATAGCTTAAGTAAAGGATTATATATTTTAGAAGTAGACACCAATAAAGGTAAAACTTCCAATAAAGTAATTGTAGAGTAATATTATAAATAACTTAAAAAATTATAAAAGGTTTACATTAATTTGTAAGCCTTTTTTATTGAATTAATATTAAAGAAACATCCATTTAATATTAATATTGTAGCTTTGTCAAAACAAATAGCGCAACTTCTCCACTGACAACGCTATAAATAACCGAATTTCAATTAACTTTAGGAATTCAATAGATTACAAAAATTACATGACAAGAAAAAGAAAAGGGAAATCCAAAAAAAAAGGAATTTCCAACCTTACAAATACAATCTTAAGTATTTTAAAAAAAGAAAGAAACCAAAGCTTCAACTATAAACAAATAGCTGCTAAACTTGGTGTTAACGATGCCAGTAGCAGAAATCAAATCATAAAAAAATTACGCGATTTACAAGGCAAACAAGAAATTGAAGAAGTAGAACGCGGTAAGTTTAAAGCTGTTATAAACACCGAATATTACACAGGAAAATTAGATTTAGCTGCCAAAGGCAATGGCTATGTTATTTGTGATGAATTTGAAGATGATGTTTTTATTGCATCGAATAATATTAATAAAGCCTTAAATGGTGATGAGGTTGAGTTTTATGTTTATAAGAGACGCCATAGAGGTAAATTGGAAGGTGAAATAACTCAAATTTTAAAGCGAGAAAAAAGCGAGTATGTTGGAGTTATTCAAATTCAAGAGAAAAAGAATTTTGCCTTTGTAGTATGTGATGGTAATAAAATGTACAAAGATATTTTTGTACCGATTAATAAAATTAACAAAGCTGAGGATGGCGATAAAGTTTTAGTAAAACTTGAAGATTGGCCAGAAAAAGCCGATTCTCCATATGGTACCGTGATAAAAGTACTTGGAAAACCAGGTGAACATAATACCGAAATACATGCCATTTTAGCTGAATATGGTTTACCTTATGAGTTCCCTCATGAAGTAGAAGATTTTGCTAATAAGATTGATACGTCTATTACTAAAGAAGAAATTGCAAAACGCCGTGATATGCGTCAGGATTTAACCTTTACCATAGACCCTAAAGACGCTAAAGATTTTGATGATGCCTTATCATTTAAAATTTTAGATAATGGCTTATACGAAATAGGAATTCATATTGCTGATGTTTCTCATTATTTACAAGAAGGTACGGTGTTGGATGACGAAGCTTATGAGCGTGCTACTTCGGTTTATTTAGTAGACCGTGTTGTGCCTATGCTACCAGAAGTATTATCAAATAACGCTTGTTCATTACGTCCTAATGAAGAAAAATTAACCTTTTCTGCAGTCTTTCAAATGAATGATAAATGCGAAATTAAAAATGAGTGGTACGGCAGAACCGTAACCTACTCTGACACTCGTTTCGCATATGAAGAAGCACAAGCTATCATTGAAAATAATGTTACATTAAGTATTACTGAAGTACTTAAAAATATAAAACAAATAAACACTCAAATTCCATCTGAAGTTTCTTTAACCGGAACAGAATACAATACAACTCCAGAAGTAGCTCAAGCTATTTTAAAAATGGATGAACTTGCTAAAAAAATGCGTGCAAAACGTATGAGTTCTGGCGCAATTTCTTTTGATAAAGTAGAAGTGAAATTTAATTTAGATGAACATGCAAATCCAATAGGTGTATTCTTTAAAACCAGCAAAGATGCTAATAAACTTATTGAAGAATTTATGCTATTAGCAAACCGAAAAGTATCGGAATTTGTTGGTAAAAAGGAGCCAAAACGTACGTTTATTTATCGTACTCACGATGAACCAGACGATAGCAAATTAGCTAATTTACAAGGTATTGTTTCAAAATTTGGTTATAAATTAAATTTTAAAGACCGTAAAACCACATCGGCTTCACTTAATTATTTACTTAAAGAAGTGAATGGTAAAAAGGAGCAAAATTTGGTAGATACCTTAACTATTAGAAGTATGAGTAAGGCAGAATATTCTACACATAATATTGGTCATTATGGATTGGCATTTGATTATTATAGCCACTTTACCTCTCCTATTCGTAGGTATCCAGATGTTATTGCACATCGGCTTTTACAACACTATTTAGATGGTGGAAAATCGGTTAGTGAAGACGCTTTTGAAGAAAAATGCAATCATTCTAGTAATATGGAAAATTTAGCAACAAAAGCAGAGCGTGACTCTATAAAATACATGCAAATAAAATTTATGGAGGATCATAAAGATGAACAGTTTGTAGGCGTTATTTCAGGTGTTACCGACTGGGGTATTTATGTTGAAATAATTTCTAACAAATGTGAAGGTATGGTTAGCATACGAGATATGAAAGATGATCATTATGCCTTTGACCAAGATCAATATGCCATGGTTGGGAGAAATAATGGTATGGTATATCAGTTGGGTGATGAAGTTATAGTAAAAGTTAAAAACACTGATTTAGTTAAAAAGCATTTAGACTTTAATTTAATAGGAAAACCAGAAAACTAACGTTATTCCTAAAAATAGATGACAACAAAACCTATTTTTAATGGAAAAAATAATCAATATATTATGGAATAATTATTGATTACTTAACGTTTAAATAAAAAAATAAGTAATATGAAACGATTAATAACAAGCTTTATATTTTTAGTATCAATAGTAGTATGTGCACAAAATTCAGTTGAAAGATCAATTGGAGATTTTAATGAATTAAAAGTTTATGATTTAATTAATGTTGAATTAGTAAAATCTAATGAAAACAAAGTTGTTATCAATGGAGAAAATACCGAAGATGTACAAATCAATAACAAAAATGGTATATTAAAAATAAAAATGAATCTTGAAGAAGCTTTTGATGGTGCTAAAACCAAGGTTATTTTATACTATAAATCTGTTGATATTATTGATGTAAATGAAGGTTCAAAGGTTACATCTAATGATGTAATTCAACAATTTGAAATAGCATTAAAAGCACAAGAAGGCGCAAGCATTATTGTTGATGTTGATGTTACTTTTGCCTCTATTAAATCCGTTACTGGAGGACAAATTAAAGCAAAAGGAAAAGCAAAAAAACAAAGTATTTCATTATTAACCGGTGGCGTTTACAATGGTGAATTTCTTGACACAGAAAATACAGAGGTAGATATTAAAGCAGCTGGCGAAGCCCATATTAAAGCAACGAAACAGGCAGATATAAAAATAAAAGCTGGTGGTAATGTATATATTTATGGCAAGCCACAATCTGTTAACGAAAGCCGTGTTTTAGGGGGCCGAGTTACATATATAGATTAAAAGTAGTTTAAGTTAATAATATAGCCATCTTTCCTTTCAATTAAATTATAAGTAATGGTTAGTTATGGAGCAATCAAAACATAGAATAACCTTAAAGGTTTTAGTTGGCTATATCATTTTAGGTATTTTAGCTACTATCTCTGGATTTTTAGTGCTTTCAGAAATTAAAACGTTTACACAATTAAAAAAACAAGATATTTCAGATAGAAATACCATTGTAAAAACAAGCAGTTTAATTGCAGATATTTATAAAAATGAAAGTATAGCACGAGCTGCTATTCAGTTAAATTCAACCATTAGATTTAATGAATATCTTAGTGAAAATGAAAAACTTATATTTAAAATTGATACCCTTCAAAGTATAGTTTCAAATACTTCTCAAGTATTTATATTAGATAGTATAAAGTTAATTATTGATAAAAAACTTAAAAACATTACAGATTTAAAAAGTTTAAAAAGTAATGATAATTCTGTTGCATCTATTAATAAAGCTATCAATAAATTAAGTTCTATAGATTCACTTTTAGGTAAGGTAACCATTGCAGATTTAGTTAAAAATCCTAATAGCTTAGATGCTAAAACACGTATAAAATTTGAGGAATATGTTAGAATACTTAATAAGTACAATCCTCAAGATTCAATTAATAGCATTGGTCAAAAGCAAATAGATTCTCTATTATCTATTTCTAGAAACATGCTTAAAAATGTTCAAAAAGAAACTAACAATCAACGTTTGTCATTGCAAAAAAAAGAACGTGAACTTATTGAAAATGATTTAACAATTTCTAGAAAACTGCAAGAACTTTTAAGTGATTTAGAAAATGATATTATTAGCTATGCTAGTAATATGAATAAACAACGAGAAGTAACTTTAAATCAAAGTAAAAAAATTATTCTACTTGCTGCAGGTATAAGTTTTATTATTATTATTGTGTTTTCGATTATTATTTTAAGTGATTTTTGGAAAACCCAACGTTACCGAAAACAATTAGAATTAGCAAATGAAACTACATCCTCACTTTTAAAAAGTAGGGAACAATTAATTTCTATGGTAAGCCATGATTTAAGAACACCACTAAATACTATTTCAGGGTTTAGTGAGTTGCTTCAAAAAACATCGCAATCATCCAAAGATAAAAATTATATAGAACATATTCGTAATGCTTCTGCTTATATGGCTCAATTAGTGGATGATCTTTTAGAATTTTCAAAACTTGAAAATGGTAATATTGTTATAGAATCCATTCCTTTTAATTTAGAAAAATTAATAAATGATATCATTCAAAATGTTAAAAATATTGTTGAAGATAAACCTATAAATTTTATTGTAAGACATGATCAATCTATCAAACATCTTATAATTAGCGATCCATTTAGAATGAAGCAAATTTTATATAATTTAATTATAAATGCTTATAAATTTACGAATGAAGGTACAATAACTATAACCAGTTTATTAAAAAAAATAGGTGATAAACAGAGCTTAGAAATTTCAGTAGAAGATACTGGAATAGGTATAAGCAATCATCAAAAAGAAACTATTTTTAAGGCTTTTACACAAGCAGAAACTCCCACTGAAACTAAAAAAATAGGGTTTGGACTAGGATTGACTATTTCAAAAAACTTAGTAAATTTATTAGGTGGAGAGCTTACTTTAGAGAGTGAATTAAATAAAGGAAGTATGTTCAGTTTAAAAATACCTATCAAGCTTTCTAATAAGCCATTAAACTGTACAGAACCCCCTATAACAGATGCTGTTTTTAATTTAAATGCCTTAATAATTGAAGACGATGTTGCGTTACAACAACTTATTAAAGATATTTTAAAGCAATATGGTATAAAAGCTCAAGTATATGGCAATGCTCAAACCGTTTTAGAAAATATTGATAATATGGTTTATGATATTGTTTTAACAGATATTCAACTTCCAAAAATGAATGGTATTCATTTTATGGAAATTCTAAAAAATCATAAATCATACAAAAACCAACCTATTATAGCTATGACAGGTCGCGTTAATATGACTAAAGAAGATTATATTAATAGTGGTTTTTCGGAAGTATTAATGAAACCTTTTGATACAGCTATGATTCAAAACCTTTTGCAGCAGTTTTTTGGTGCTGAATTACCAAAAATAAGCAAAGGAACTACGAGTAATAAAATTAAAGAATCAGAAGGATTTAACATTCAGCCTTTAAGCGTTTTTTTAAATAATGACACAGCAGCAATAAATAAAACATTACATACATTTTTAAGTGATACTAAAAACAATCAAACACTTTTAATAGAAGCTACTAAAACAAAAAATATACAAATTTTTAATAGCTTAAGCCATAAAATGCTTAATATGTTTAAGCTTCTTGAGGTAAAAAAAATAATACCTTACTTAGAAATTTTTGAAACTACACATAGAATAGATGACGAGATTTTTAATATTTTCAATAATGAGTTAAATAATTTTATTGGCTCCTTAGAAGAGTATCTTAATTAATTTCATATTCCTTCATTTTATTATAAAGGGTTTTTCTAGTAATATTTAATAATTTCGCAGCATGCGTTTTATTATTACCAACCTCTTTTAAAGCGTTTATAATTAGCGACTTTTCATTTTCTTTTGTAGAAAATTTATTTGGTATAGATTGGTTTTTATTTTGAGTTAATTCGTTTGGTAACACATCAACATCTATAATTTCGGTAGTTGTTAATAATGTAGCTCGCTTTATAACATTAGAAAGTTCTCTTAAATTACCAGGCCATTGATAATTTTGAAAAACAGATAGAACTTCTTTTGAAAACCCAACAACTGATTTATTAAGTTGTTTGTTAGCATTATTCAGAAAAAAATCGGCATATAAAATAAAATCATCATTTCTATCCTTTAAGTTAGGAACTTTTATTGAAAATTCGTTTAAACGATGGTATAAGTCTTCACGAAAATCACCGTTTTCAACAGCAAGTAACAAATCTTCATTTGTAGCAGTAATTAATCTAATATCCACATTAATTTCATTGTTGCTACCTACTGGTTTTATTTTTCTTTCCTGTAAAGCTCTTAATAATTGTATTTGATTTTCATAGGTTAAATTACCTACTTCATCTAAAAAAAGGGTTCCGGTATTAGCTGCTTCAAAATGGCCAATTTTATCTTCTGTAGCACCAGTAAACGACCCTTTTTTATGTCCAAAAAACTCACTAGACGCTATTTCTTTTGGTATAGCACCACAATCTACAGCTACAAATGGCCTGTCTGTTCTAGAACTTTTCAAATGAATACTTTTTGCAACTACTTCCTTACCTGTACCACTTTCACCATTAATTAATACAGACATGTTAGTAGGTGCCACCAATTTTATATAATCGTTAAGTGCTTTTGATGCTGCACTTATACCTTCAATAAATTCAGTATTTGAATGTGTATTATTGTTTTTAGGTGTTTCAGTAGTAATTGCAATCTCTGTCTTTTTTTCTATTAAAGCATTGTTTATAACCTCAAGAACTTCACTAGGATTAAACGGTTTTGATATATAATCAAAAGCGCCTTGCTTCATAGCTTGTACTGCCGTAGATACTTCTGCATAACTGGTCATTAAAACCACAGGCAGTTGGGGTATTTCTAGTTTAATGTCTCTTAAAAAAGCAATACCATCTCCATCAGGAAGGCGTAAATCTGTAAATACCAAATCATATTTTTGCTTTTTTATATGTGAAGAAGCGTTTTGTATGGTATAGCATACATCTACTTTGTGTTGATGACGTTCAAGAAAATGCTTTAACATTTCTGAAAAAGCAATATCATCTTCAACCAGTAGAATATGTTTCATATAATGAATGTTTGTTTAACAAAAATATTAAGATAAAGCGGTTTTTACATTTAAATAAATCATAAAAAAAAGACGTTTTTAATTTAAAAACGTCTTTTTTTTACAAAAAGAATTAAGTTTCGATATTATTTAAAATATCCAGATGTTTTATTTTACAACATCAGCTTCTTCAATCCAGTTTCCTTCTTTGTCAGCGTAAACAGTACTTTCAGATCCTTCTACACTAAGTGTTAGCATATATTGTTCACTGCTATTTACATAAGCTTTACTAATTGTTGCAGAAGCAAAATCTTTAGCTACAGCATCTGTAATTGCTGTTGGTAATTTATCTACTGCTATTTCAGTAAATTTTTCATTCACTACCACTACAACAGCTTCGTTGTTATTAATAATGTTGTTTGATAATGCAAAAGTTGATACTCCACTTGCTACTATAGCTACTGCTAAAATTAATTTTTTCATGATTTTTAAAATTTAAATTATTTATAAATGTTTTACGATTAACTATAGAGAAATAAATATGCCACGAATTATGGTTATTAAACAATTAATTATAAATAACTAATTGTTAGGTATTTATGTTTTTTTACATTTTTATGAGTAACCAAATAGCGTATAATAAGTGTGTAAAAAATTAAGAATGTGTGTAAACATTACACGCATTTAAACATTTATAAGCTAATATTAAATATTTTATATACTAATTTTCTAAATCTAAGTCAACTAATATATTTCATAGATCAAGAATTTTAAAATAGAAGAAAACTGCGGCATATTAAAAAGTAGATATTGGTGTATCCAAATATTAAATCTATGATTTAATTAAGAAGATTGTGTTGGTATAAAAGAGGTTTTTTTATTTATATAATCAACTTTTTTGTTTAGGCATTTATTTCTTTACTTTGTGTAAATACACCTTCACAAAATGTTTGATGATATTTTAGCAGCCATTCCTTTTGGAATAATTTTAGCCTTTACTATTGGACCGGTTTTTTTTGTTTTACTAGAAACCAGTGCTACTAAAGGGGTTAGAAGTGCTTTGATTTTTGATTGTGGTGTTATGTTTGCTGATATTCTATTTATTATTGTGGCTTTTTTTAGTACCAATAAATTGCTTGAAAATATAAAGGACGAACCTGGGTTTTTGGTTTTTGGGGGTGTTTTATTGATTGCATATGGTATTATTTCATTTGTTAAAACATCAAAATCCTTTCGGTCAATTGTTAAAGAATATCATAAAGTAGAATTTAAAAAAAATTATGGGCAGCTCTTTGTTAAAGGTTTTTTATTAAACTTTATAAACATTGGAGTGCTTTTAGGCTGGGTAGCATTCATTGTTTTAGGATCTTCTTTAACAAGTTCAGAAGATGGTATCATCATATTTTTAAGTACCATATTGATTGTTTATTTTTTAGTGGATTTAGTAAAAATATTGATTGCAAAAAAATTAAAAAGTAAACTGACTCCTCGTCGTATTTTTAAAACAAAAAAAATAATAGCTTTAGTTATTTTAGGCTTTGGGGTATTGCTTTTAGTTCAAGGTTTTTTTCCAAATGAAAAAGAAAAAATTCAAGAAAAGTGGGAACAGCTTCAATATAAAAATTAAAAAAAGAGATACTAAAAAAGTATCTCTTTTTTTGAGGTGTCGAGCGGATTCGAACCGCTGTAGCAGCTTTTGCAGAGCTGAGCCTAGCCACTCGGCCACGACACCATAATCCTAAAATAAAAAGAATAAGAATTTCTATTTAGGAATGCAAATGTAAAAAAAAATTAGTGTTTCTCACACATAAATTTACTTTTTACGTTTATCAGACATTTTTATAGTCACCTTAGCTACATCACCACCAATAGGAGGGTTTAGTTTGCTTATTGAAACGCTTGCTTTTTTTACTTTAGCATCTTCTTTAAATATCCGATTTAAAATACGTTTAGCTACTGTTTCTAATAAGTATGATGGGATTGCCATTTCATCTTTTATAACGCGATTTAAAAACACGTAATCCACAGTATCATTGAGCTTATCAGATATAGAAGAAGTTTGTAAATTGGCTTTTATTTTTAAATCAACACGGTAATCGCTACCAATTTTTGTTTCTTCTTTCAAACACCCATGATAGGCAAAAACTCTAATGTTTTCAACTTTTATAATTCCCATACATAATCATTTTAAGTCATCAAAATTACCTAATTTTGTGCAATGTTTTGGTTTAATTTTAAAGTTAAACTCATACAATTGGTTCACTAGTAAAAAATTTTATGTCTGAAGAAAATAAATCACTCAATTTTTTAGAGCAAATTATAGAAGAAGATTTGGCTAATGGAATGTCTGTTAATAAACTACGCTTTCGTTTTCCACCAGAGCCAAATGGCTATTTACATATTGGTCATACCAAAGCTATTGGTATTAGTTTTGGTTTAGGAGAAAAATACAATGCGCCTGTAAATTTACGTTTTGATGATACAAACCCAGCAAAAGAAGAACAAGAATATGTAGATTCTATAAAGAAAGATGTGGCTTGGTTAGGGTATACTTGGGATAAAGAGTTGTATTCTTCAGATTATTTTCAACAACTTTATGATTGGGCTATACAATTTATAAAAGAAGGAAAAGCCTATGTTGATTCACAATCTAGTGAAGCAATGGCAGAACAAAAAGGCACTCCAACGCAACCAGGTGTTGATGGGCCTTTTAGAGATAGGAGTGTGGCAGAAAATCTTGATTTATTTGAAAGAATGAAATCAGGCGAATTTAATGAAGGGGAACATATTTTACGTGCAAAAATAGATATGCAACATCCCAATATGTTGATGCGTGATCCTATCATGTACCGCGTTATGAAAAAACATCATCACAGAACAGCCAACCATTGGTGTATATATCCAATGTATGACTGGACACATGGTGAGAGTGATTATATTGAGCAGGTTTCACATTCTTTATGTTCATTGGAGTTTAAACCTCATAGAGAACTTTATGATTGGTTTTTAGACCAAGTAGTTGATAGTAATAAGTTACGACCTAAACAACGTGAGTTCGCACGATTAAATTTAAGTTATACCATTATGAGCAAACGTAAGTTGCTTCAATTGGTAGAAGATAAGATTGTAAATGGGTGGGATGATCCTAGAATGCCTACCGTTTCAGGTTTGCGTCGACGTGGTTATACACCGGCATCTTTAAGAAAATTTGTTGAAACCGTTGGTGTTGCTAAACGTGAAAACGTTATTGATGTATCATTATTAGAATTTTGTGTCCGTGAGGATTTAAATAAAACGGCACCAAGAGTTATGGCTGTTTTAGATCCTGTAAAATTAATTATTACCAATTATCCCAAGGAAAAAGAAGAATGGTTAGAGGCTGAAAATAATCAAGAAGATGATAGTGCTGGTTTTAGAAAAGTGCCGTTTTCTAGAGAATTGTATATTGAAAAAGAAGACTTTAAAGAACAAGCTGGTAATAAGTTTTTTAGACTGAAATTAGGAGGCGAAGTGCGTCTTAAAAATGCCTATATAATAAAAGCAGAAAGTGTTGTTAAAGATGTAAATGATAACATTTTAGAAATCCATTGTACTTATTCAGAAGATACTTCAAAAAGAGTTAAAGGTACTTTACATTGGGTATCTATAAAACATGCGGTTAAAGCCGAAGTTAGAGAATATGACAGATTATTTATGGATGAAGCTCCTGATAGTCATCAAGACAAAAGTTTTATGGAATTTATAAATCCAGATTCATTAAAAATTATTGAAGCTTTTGTAGAACCAAGTTTAACGGATGCTAAAATAGGGGATAGGTTTCAGTTTCAACGATTGGGGTATTTTAATGTGGATGATGATTCCTCTGCTGAAAAATTGGTATTTAATAAAACTGTTGGTTTACGTGATTCTTGGGCCAAGCAAAAAAGTTCTAATTTAGAAAATAGCAAGAAGCCTGCTCAACGAAAAAATAATAATCAACAATCCAAGCGTAAAGCTATTGATGTAATTCAGCAATTAGGTAAAAAGTACACTAATTTGCCAGAGGTTAAACAACAAAAGGCAAAGGCAGATATTCAAGAACTTGCAAAAGAAGTGAGTTACAACGACTTGCAGCCACTTTTTAATACGGCTGTTAAAAAGGTAGGAACTCGCATAGCAGTTATGATAACTTTAGGGGTATTGATTAAAAATGGATTGAATTCCAATGAAGATATTAAAGGTTTCATAAATAAAGCCTTAGAAGATAAAAATGAATTATTGGTAGCAGAAGCTGCACAATTATCATAAAAATATTTATGTAAATTTTGACCTTACAGGTTTTAAAACTTGTAAGGTGTTTTTTTGTAAAAAATTAAAAATTAATGGGTTAACATATTTTTATCTATATTTAGATACTAACAAAAAACTATATTTATGGAATATTTTAACCCCGTTGCAATGTTTGTTGCAGCTGTATCAGCCATGGTTGTTGGCTTTATTTGGTACAACCCAAAAACATTTGGTAATGCATGGATGCAAGCTTCAGGTATGACAGATGAAAAAATAAAAAGTGGTAATATGGCTAAGATTTTCGGCTTATCTTTTTTATTTTCTTTTTTACTATCAATAGCGCTTCCAGGTATTGTAATCCATCAAATGGGAGTTATGAGTCTTGTTGGTGGTGACTCCTCTGTAGCTTTACCGTCTTATGAAGCCTTATTAGTGGATTATGGAGATGCTTTTAGAACTTTTAAACATGGTGCGTTCCATGGTGTGTTAACGGGTGTTTTTATTGCCCTTCCTATTATTGGAATTAATGCGTTGTTTGAACGTAAAAGTGCTAAATACATTTTTATTAACGCGGGTTATTGGATTGTAACCTTAGCGGTTATGGGAGCAATTATTTGTGGTTGGAAATAATCTTTTTGTAAACTTTTAACATAAATAAAGACTGAGGTATTTAACTTCGGTCTTTTCTT
Organism: Pseudalgibacter alginicilyticus; assembly: GCF_001310225.1. Classification (GTDB taxonomy): domain Bacteria; phylum Bacteroidota; class Bacteroidia; order Flavobacteriales; family Flavobacteriaceae; genus Pseudalgibacter; species Pseudalgibacter alginicilyticus. The sequence goes on from NZ_CP012898.1 coordinate 2,661,195, forward strand.
TTCTATTGAAAACATATATTATTTATTCTTCTTACAAAGATTTACCAAACACATGGGATAGTTTGGTTATACACGATATTTTTTTACAAACAAAATATTTGCAGGCTATAGAAGAAGCTTTACCCATAAACATTCAGCTTTTTTATATAGGAGTGTTTGTAGAGGATAAATTAGTAGGATTGGCCTTAATACAACGGGTGCAATTATATTTAAAAGATATGTTTAGAAACCATGCGGTTTCTTGTATAAAAGATTTTTTTAAAGACCAAGTATCAAAAGTATTAAAAGGCAATATTTTGGTTATTGGTAATTTAACGCATACGGGGCAACACGGCTTATTTTATCAAAAGGAAGCAATAGCTCAGTTAGATTTTTTAAAGCTAATTTATGAAGCTATAAATACAATAAAAGCTAATATTAAATTAAATGAGAATAAAAAAATTCGAGTGTTAATGTTAAAAGATTTTTTTATTGATGACAGTATTGATAAAGAAAGAGCTTTTTTAGATTCGCATAAAATACATCGTGTAATGGTTCAACCCAATATGGTTTTACCAATACAACCTGATTGGTTAAAAAAAGAAGACTATAAAGCCTGTTTAAATAAAAAATACCGAGATAGATATAAGCGTGCAAGGAAAAACTTAAACAGTATAGTATGCAAGGAATTAGATTTAAATACCATTCAAAAAAGGTCTAAAAAGCTCCATAGTCTTTATTTAAATGTATCTGATAATGCAACATTCAACACGTTTATATTGCCCGAAAATCATTTTTATAGTTTAAAACTTCAGCTACAAGATAAATTTAAAGTTTTTGGTTATTATTTAGAAGATAAGTTGATTGGTTTTTATACATTAATTTTAAATAACAAAAGTTTAGAAACCTATTTTTTAGGCTATGATATTGAGCATCAAATCCCAAATCAATTGTATTTAAATATGCTTTATAATATGACAGAATTTGCTATAGAACATGGTTTTACCCAGGTTATCTATGCTCGAACAGCTATGGAAATTAAAAGTTCTGTTGGAGCAAAACCAAAAGCAATGGTTATTTATTTAAAGCATACTAATGGGTTTATTAACGTTATTTTAAAACAAATTTTTAGTTTAATGAACCCAAAACAAGATTGGGTAGAAAGACATCCTTTTTTATAAAAAGTAAAACCTCACAGGTTTTCAAACCTGTGAGGTTAAACAATAAAATAAAAAATTTAATTTAATTTTTTTTAGCTTTAGCTTCTTTCATAGCTTCACCAATTTGATTACTAGCAGTAAAACTCGCAAGCATTTCATTAAGCATATTACTACCTGCTTGAGGTGAATTAGGCATTAAAATTAAATTACTATTAGTACTTTGACCAACAGATTGAAGTGTATCGTAATGTTGTGTAACAACAATTAGAGCAGATGCTTCTTGTGAGTTTATACCAACTTTATTTAATACTAATACAGACTCTTCTAAACCGCGAGCAATTTCGCGACGCTGGTCTGCGATACCCTGACCTTGTAAACGTTTGCTTTCTGCTTCAGCCTTAGCCTTTTCAACTATTAAAATACGTGCGGCATCACCTTCATATTGTGCAGCTGTTTTTTCTCTATCAGAAGCATTAATTCTATTCATAGCTGCTTTTACCTGTGGATCGGGATCAATATCTGTTACCAAAGTTTTAATAATATCAAACCCATAATCAAGCATGGCATCATTTAATTCAGATTTTACAGCTAATGCAATGTCATCTTTTTTAACAAAAACATCATCCAATTTCATTTTTGGCACTTCGGCACGTACTACATCAAATACATAGCTGGTTATTTGTTCGTGTGGATAATCAAGTTTATAAAAAGCATCGTATACTTTTTGACTTAATACTCTGTATTGTACAGATACTTTTAATTTAACAAAAACATCGTCAAGGGTTTTGGTTTCAATTAAAACATCTAATTGTTGGATTTTTAGGCTTAATCGGCCAGCAACTTTATCAACTACTGGTATTTTAAGTTGTAATCCAGAATGGCGAATACTTTGAAATTTTCCAAAGCGTTCTATAATAGCGGCTGTTTGTTGTTTAACAACAAAAAATGAAGAGATTAAAACAATAACCCCAATAAAAATTAAAACAGGAAAAAAGAAGCTCATGATATAATTGGTTTAAAAATGATTAAAAAATATGAATGACTAAATTAAGTTATATTTGCTCATATAACCCTAAAGATACTATGAAAAAAACTCATCTCATACTATTAGTAGCTATAAGCATATGTTTTGTTACAATAAGCTATGCACAAAAAGGAAACTATAGAATTTCTAATAGTTTTGGAGTTACTGGGGGTATTACAACATTTGATATTGTTACTGATAATTTTATAACCAAAACATCTAATGGGTTTGTTGGCGGAATAAATGCTATTGTTGATATTCCTGTGCGTTGGTACAATATAAGTTTTGGTATGCAACTCTCGGAAAGTAATCTTGAAATTTTGGGAAGACCAGAATTAATAAGTACCGAAGAAGCTTTTATTGAATACAAAATGTTTGCAGCTCAAGTAGCTATGTTGTTACATGTAAAAGTGATTCCAGACTATTTTACCATTGATGTTGGGCCCATGCTGCAATACAACGGAAGTTTAGAATTAAAAGATAAAAATCAAGAAGGTTATTATATCAAAAATTATGTAAATTTAGCTGCCGAAGCTATTTCTAATATATCCCAATTTAATTTGAATGGGGCTGTAGGAGCTTCATTAGGTATTAGAAATTTTAAGCTAAAAGCCCAATATATTTATGGGTTTACTAATATTTTAAATAAGCTTGAAAAAGAAGGTTTAGATACTTTAGGCAGCAATGCGAGATTTAAAGGAAATCAAAGCATGTTGGTTTTAGGAGCAATCATTTCGTTTTAAAATTTTAGTATCACCCAGTCATTTGATTAAATAGTATATAACCCCAAAACAATAAGTATAAACTCATGAAAAGAAGAACATTTATCGAAACTACTTTAATGGGCTCAGCAGCTTTAGTCTCTTTGCCGTTAATGTCTTGTGCTGATAATAATCAGCCTAAAGCTTTTATAGATCTTATTTTACCAGCCCCAAAAGGAGGCGGTTTTCGAGATGATAATTATTGGATTTGGGGATCGTCGGTTATTAAAGGTGAAGATGGAAAATACCACATGTTTGCTTCTCGTTGGTCTAAAGATGTAGGTTTTGGTTGCTGGGTAACAAATTCTGAAGTCGTTCGTGCTGTGGCAGATACCCCAGTTGGCCCATATGTGTTTGAAGAAGTGGTATTACCTGTTCGCGGTAAAGAATTTTTTGATGGTATGTGTACTCACAATCCAAGAATTATTAAATATAAAGACAAGTATCTTTTATATTACTTTGGAACGACCTATGATTTTTCACAACCAACTAAAGAAAACCCAAGTGTTCCTAAAGAAAATTGGGATGAGGCTTGGATGAATAAGCGTATAGGTTTGGCTATTAGTGATTCTATTTATGGTCCTTGGGAACGTGTTGATAAACCTGTAATTGAACCCCGCCCAGGCCATTGGGATGCTTCTATAACCTCTAACCCAGCACCAGCAGTCGATCCAAAAACGGGAAATATTTTATTAATGTATAAATCTTCAGTGGATAGAAAGCCTCCTTTATTATTAGGGGTTTCTATGGCATCAAGTCCAAAAGGAGAGTATAAAAGATTAAGTGAAGAGCCTGTATTTCGTTTTGAAACCCCGGATAATCATAGAATAGATGTTGAAGATCCATATATTTGGTGGGCAGGAGACCATTATGAGGCTGTTATAAAAGATCGTTCTGGAGAAATTTGTGGCGAAGAGGGTGGTGGTATCCATGTTTGGTCTGAAGATGGCGTAAAATGGAACTTATTTGAGCAAGTAAAGGCTTATAGTCGCCATATTGAATGGGATGATGGAACTAAAACACATCAAAATCATTTTGAACGACCTTTTGTTTTAATTGAAGATGGCAAGCCCACACATTTATTTGCGGCTGTTGGAAGCGGACCTGAAGCTTGGAAATTTGAAAATACTTGGAATATGGTCATTCCTTTGAAGCATTAAATTTAATATTTTATTGCTATTTCTTAAGCTTATGCATGACAAAGGACATTCCATATATAAATTTTGATCCAGAAAAATTTAATTCTGAAACTGGAACACCAAACAAATTAAGACAAAACCTTTTTGGAATCCGTTAAAGAAAGGATTGGAATAAAAGATGAATATTAGAGAAACAAACCAGTAAATAAATAATACATACAACGGTACAATTTAGTAATTATTTGCAAATTGAAGATTTTGCTATTCAATTGGTTCAGTGCCTAACCAGTGCTTATATTGCACCAATTAAGCTTAACGCTTGTATTTTATCATTTTTTATACCTGTTGATTTTTCTTTTTCAATTAGAATAGTCATCGTTTTAGACAATAAGTGTTCTAATTCATTTGAATTAATATGATTAGACATTCTAACAAGGGAGGCTAATATACTGGACAAATTAATACCATGTATATCAGGTTGCGGCCATGCTTCACCTTTAATAACAGGCGCAAGATAATTAACAGCAAGCATCAAGCTTTTACCATCTTTAGTTTTATAGTTCCACATATCAATACCAATTTTGTCTGCTAAATTGGCTATTTGTGTTAATGCATCAAGGTTAAAACAGCTGTAAAAAAATGATTTGGTACGATTAATTTCATGAATTTGTTTTCCTTCGTGATCCAATTGTTCATTTAAACTTTGCATTGTAGATTCAATGACTTCTTTAGCCAAAGTTTTATGACCCAAATATAAAGCCAAAGATATTACTTGGTATTTACACCAAGATCCGTGATTGTTTTTCTGCTTAAACTCTGCTTTACCTAATTCACTTTCAGTTAACCAAGTTAGATAATCATTTAACCATTTAATCATTCTTGCATTTTGATCTTTATTCCAATATTTAGAATTTGAAAGTATGTTTATAGCATCCGGTATTATTTGGGGGATTGAGCGTCCGTCTAATATACCCCAAGGTCTTCCGTTTGGATAGCCAGGTACACTTTGTGCAAACTTTAAGTGTGGATTCATACGTGTTTCATCATCAAGAAACCAAGTTTTTATCATACTAACGGCTTTTTTTGCATACTGCTCATTTTCTGAAAAATAATAAGCAAGACATAAATACTTTATTGCATTGGTCATGAGGCTTAACCGTTTTCTATCTACAGCATCTGTTTGAGTATCGGGGTTAGTTTTCCCATCTTTTCTAATCCATGGTAGTCCATCAGCAATATCTGGATTTGGCCACCAATAACGACCTATGCTTAAATAGTCATGTTTATTTCCAGAAGGAGGGATAATGGTTTTATCCATTACCGTTGGATTTTTTATAGATAGTAGTTCATCTGCCTTTGAAATAAGTGTTTTATAAGCAGAATAGGTTCGTTCAGCCGCCGTTCCATTATGAAGTTTTTGCTTAACGTTTGCCAGAGCAATGGAATCAAATTGAATGTAAGAAATAGAAAAACTTTTGATACTTAAAAAATGAAATAGAATTATGATCCAAAGAAATTTTTCAACTTTCATCCTAAATATGATTTTAAATGTTTTCCAAGTTAAATTATTTTGAGATTGAAAGCAAGCCTTCTTAAAAAGAAAGCGGTTAGTTAAAAATTATTTTTTAACTAACCGCTTAAAGATTTTAAGTAATTAAAAGTTACTTTTTATTATTTGATTTATCAACATCAGCCATTAAACCAGTAGGATCAATTTCTACAGATTTTACAACTTTTGAAGCATCAAAGCTATAGGTTGGATAGGCCCAAGCCCAATCGTTAATAATTGTGGCTTTTGTAGGTTTTTCACCTCGCATCATTTGTAATGGAATGTAAAAATTTTCCGTACTATTATCCATGTAAGTTACTTTTATATCAATTGGCATTGGCATTAACCCTAAGCGCTCTAAATTAACGGTTTTACCATCTATGGAGCTAATAGCATAATCAATAGTGTTAGTTGTTTTAGTAAAATCTGTTAAATACCAGTCTAGTTCTAAGCCAGATGTTTTTTCGGCAACACGAATAAAATCATTAGGTGTTGGGTGTTTAAAAGCCCAATCTTGGTAGTATTTTTTAAGGGTTTGTTTTAAATTAGCGTCACCAATAACATATCCTAATTGAGCTAAAAACACTTCGCCTTTACTATATGCCGAGGCACCATAAGAAAAGTTAAAATTGTACCTATCAGCATGAGTTGTTAGGGGTTGTTCCAATCCAGATTCTACCAATTTAAAATAGTTATTATATGCACCAACAGTTGGATTGTCTTTTTGATATCCTGTAAGTTCTGCTTCGGCTAAATCACTTATGTAGCTTGTAAAACCTTCATCCATCCATTCGTGTTTTGATTCATTAGTGGCCAATAAAAATTGAAACCATGAATGCGCTAGCTCGTGAGCAGTAACACCAAATAAACTACCGAATTTACGTTCGCCAGTAATTAAGGTACACATACCGTATTCCATACCACCATCACCACCTTGTATGACTGAATATTGTTTATAAGGATAGTTTCCAATTTGTTTGCTGAAATACTGCATTAATTCAACAGTTTTTGGTTGTAAACGTTTCCAATTATCTTTTATATCAGGATTGTTTTTGTATAAAAAATGTAAAACAGGACCGTTAGGTACTTGTACAGTATCATGGATATAATCTGGGTCTGCAGCCCAAGTAAAATCATGTACATTAGGTGCTTTAAAATGCCATGTTAATTTATTTCCATCAGGTTGGTTTATGGTACCAGTTTCATAACCATGTCCAATGTTATTAGGGTTTTGCAAATAACCTGTACCTCCAACAGTGTAGTTTTTATCTATAGTGAGTTTAACATCAAAATTGCCCCATACACCATGAAATTCCCGTCCAATATAAGGGTCGGCATGCCAACCTTCAAAATCGTATTCTGCTAATTTAGGATACCATTGTGTCATGGATAAAGCAACGCCCTCCATGTTGTTTCTTCCGCTTCTGCGAATCTGTAAGGGTACTTGGGCATCAAAAACCATCTCAAACGTAACACTTTCTCCTGGCTGAATGGGTTTTGCTAAATCAACTTCTAAAATGGTACCAACAGTTTTATGGTTTATATCAACGCCGTTTTGTTTTAATGAATGGACTTTTATATAACCAATTTCATTGGGTTTTAATTTAAAGATACGATCTCCAACTCTTGAATCTGGGTCAGGTATAGTGCGTGAGCGTACATCCATTTCGCTTCCTGGTTGAAAGGCATTAAAGTATAAATGATAAAACACTTTGTTTAAAACATCAGGAGAATTGTTGGTATAAACTAATGTTTGTGTGCCTTTATATTGATTGGTGTTTACATCCATATCAATAGCCATTTTATAATCTACATGCTGTTGCCAATAAGTAGTTTTAGAAGTTGCAGAAGCAATTTGAGTAGGTACAGAAAGTGTTTGTGGTGCAACAGCGTTTTGTGACGTGCTACACGAGACCAACATGGACAAGGCTACAATTGAAAAAGCAAAATGTTTCATACTATAATGGGAGTTTAAAAGTGGTTTTATAAAATATAAAAAATTGTCAATTTGAGTGACAGTTTAAAATATATTAAGTAGTACTCAAACTGACAATTTATTTAATTTTCTTTATATAAAAAGCTCTTTTAATAAAATTAAAAAATATTATTTAGACATTTGTGCAGCCATAATTAACGCATTATAGGCATTAACTATTTTGCCAGATTTTGTTAAATCTTTAAATGGTTTTACGTTATCTGCATCGCCACCTACAATTACTTTAGTAGGAATAGGAAGCCCTGAATCCATAATAATTTGTTTTACTTGAGCCGCTGATAATTTTGGATAATATGAACGAATTAAAGCTGCTACACCTGCAACAGCTGGTGCTGCCATAGAAGTACCACCTTTGGTATCATATTCGTTTTCTGGGGTTGTAGAATACACTTTAGCACCAGGAGCAAAAACATCTACATTGTTTTTTCCGTAATTAGAAAAACCAGCTAATATTCCTGTTCCATATTTAGGTTCTAAAGCACCAACTCTAATATAAGAATTAGATATTTCAGCAAAATTAATATTATCATCTGGGAAATTTGGAACCACATCTACATCTGCACCATCATTTCCTGCAGCGTGAACAAAAACCACATCCTTTTCACTAGCATAAGCAATTGCGTCTCTTACCCAATCACTATGTGGAGAAAAGCTTTTTCCAAAACTACCATTTATTATTTTAGCACCATTATCTACAGCATAACGAATGGCTAAGGCTACATCTTTATCATATTCATCGCCATTTGGAACAGTACGAACGGACATGATTTCTACATTATTTGCAACACCATTAGCACCTTTACCATTATGACGCACGGCAGCTATTATACCAGCAACATGGGTTCCGTGACTTTCACTTTTTTTAACAGGTTTTACATTAGCATTTCCATAACCAGGTTTGTCATTAAAGTCATCTGGATTATCACCAGTTGTTCTGCCTTTGAAATTTTTATTTAAATGGTAATTTAATCGATCGTTGATACTTTCTAAACCATTTGTAATATCTTTTTTTGCTTCAGTTAGCGTCTCAACATCATTGCTATACATGTATTTTGCGATTTGAACAGCCATGGTTAATGTTTCATCCTCTGTTTGAATGTTGTTAACTTCAGCTTTGGTATAGTCCGCTTTACCAAAATGTTTTGTTAGTGTTTCGTCTGCAGATACTATTTGTTGTAAAATCTGTTCGTAATTGGTTTTATAACCAGAATATTTTTGGTAGTTATCATTATATTCTTTTTCTGCTCTACTATAATCAGGGTTACTAGTATCGCCTTTTGCTAAAATACGGGTGTATTCTAATTGTTCGTCGTAGGCATCTCCTAAAAAGTTCCAACCGTGTATATCGTCTACATAACCATTTTTATCATCGTCAATACCATTGTTAGGTATTTCACCTTTATTAGTCCAGATGACATCTCTTAAATCTTCATGATCAATATCTATACCTGAATCTAACACTGCTACAATAACCGTTTTACCTTTTTTATTTTTAATGATTTCGTCATATGCTCTATCTACACTCATTCCTGGAATGGTATCCTTTATAAGATCTAAGTGCCCCCAGTTGTGAGCTTCAGCTTCAGTTAAATCGGCTTCTTTTAATGGTGTGTTATCTATGTTTTCAACAGGAGTTGATAGAATGTCAGCCGTACCTCCGCATCCATAAATTACTAATACTGCAAATAGTGCGATTAGTGCATTTTTCATTGTCTTCATTTGTTTTTATTTATTTGAATTAGTCACTTTTGTTTAATTGAATATGTCTTCAGCTTTATATATGTTATCAAGCCTTACACCTCGTTCTGTTTGTTTTACCGTTATAATTTCATGAGAGGCATCATGCTCTAAAAATAAGTAATAGTTGTTTTTTGCAGCTAAATTTAGAAAGGTTTCTTTTTCGTTTAAACTTAATAAAGGCCTAGTATCGTAACCCATGATATAAGGTAGTGGCAAATGTCCAACTGTAGGGAGTAAATCTGCCATAAATGCGATGGTTTTACCTTTATATTGAATTAACGGAATCATTTGTTTATCCGTATGCCCATCAGCAAAAAAAATATCAAAACCCAGTTTAGAATTTTTAAGTATGTTGCTGTTTGAAAGAGAAGTAAACTTTAGTTGGCCACTTGCTTCCATTGGTAACAAATTTTCTGTTAAAAATGAAGCTTTTTCACGTTTGTTAGGTTTTGTAGCCCAAAGCCAATGGTCTTTATTGCTCCAAAAATGAGCATTTTTAAAAACAGGTTCGTAACCCGTTCTGTTTTTATTCCATTGAATGGCCCCGCCACTATGGTCAAAATGCAAATGAGTTAGAAACACATCGGTTATATCATTGGGGTGAAATCCATATTTTTTTAATGAACTATCAATTGAATCGCTTCCCCAAAGGTGGTAGTATCCAAAAAACTTATCTGATTGTTTATTGCCCATACCAGTGTCTATTAAAATGAGCTTATTTCCATTTTCAATAAGCAGGCATCGAGCTGCTATATCAATCATGTTATTGGTATCGGCAGGATTGGTTTTTTGCCATAAAGATTTAGGAACCACGCCAAACATGGCACCACCATCTAACTTAAAATTTCCGGCATTTATTGGGTATAAATTCATAAACACGCAAAATTAAGAAATCTAATGTTAATGCCTTGAAATGTTAAGAATATATTATGAAAACTGTTTTCTTTTTTATTCCTTTTTTTAGAATAGAAAAGGCTTTTATAAAATATTATTTATGTGTTTTTAATTTTAAAGTAATGTTTTTATTCAATTGATATAATTTTTTCGTTAGCTTCTATATAATCATTGTATCTGAACGGACGTTTAGTCCCTGTATTATCAATAATCACTAAAGGAAGTAAGTTATTATGTTTGCTTGACTGCAATTTAACCCACTCGCGTGTAGATATTTTTTTGTTGTTTATAGTTTCAATTTCTTTAAAAGTTGAATCTTGTACTTTTTGTATCCATGGCTGTATATCTACTTTACTCGAAAATAATGTTGAAGCCGATGCTGTACTTAAAAGATTAATACCACCTTTTTCTCCATTTGAAGTATTAGGAGATATCACTATAAATTTTTCAGGAATAAAAAATACATCATTTGCCAGTTGTGAAGACAATAAGTTGATTTCATTATTTCTGGTTAAAGCTATAAAGGTTTTAAAATCTTTTGCAGAAGCTTCGCTCAAAGTAGCTTCTTCTAAAATATTACCATGAATGCATTCAAAGCCTAAATTGCTTGCGTTTTCACAAAGTCCTTTATTTGCATCAACAAAAACTACTTTGTTTGTTTCTGATAGATGCTTACCTAATAGTAAAGCCAATGGGTTTGCACCTAAAATTATATGTCCTTTTCTGGAGAATTGTTTTACCAATTCATTTCGTTTTTTTAGCCAATTGGTAGTCCAAGTTAATAAAACGGGAACAGAAAGTGTTGTCAGTATAGCCATAAAAACAAGTATGGAAAATATTTCTTGTGATATAATGCCTTTCTGCAAACCAATGCCCGCTATAACAATTTCTACAGCTCCACGTCCGTTCATTCCAGTACCTACCGCTAAACCTTCTCTCCATCCATTGCCACTTGGTAAATAAAATAAAACGGTACCTAGTATTTTTCCAATAAATGCCACTCCAAGAATTACAAGTAAAAGTTCTAAGTCTGTTTGAAAAACATCTAAAGTTACATGAAATCCTGCAGTAACAAAAAAGATTGGAGCCATAAAACCAACGGAGACATCATGAAACACACGTGTTATATCTTTGGTTATTTTTTCATGAAACACACCTTCTTTTATAAATAGTCCCGCCATAAATGCTCCTAAAATACCATGGAGTCCAACTAATTCTGCTAATTCAGAAAGACCAAATACAATAAGAAGTAACAAAGTAAAATAAGTTGTTCGGTTATCTATTTTTCTATTTGCCATCCACTTACCAAGTTTTGGTAGAAAATAAATACCCAAAAAGGTAGTAAAAGCGAAGAACAGTATTATTTTACCTCCAATAAGAGAAATTTCAGTCATATCTACAGAACCAGCATCTATAAAACTGGAAAGACCTGCAAAAATTATTAAAGCTAATGTGTCTGAAATTAGAGCTCCTGCCATGAGCACATAAGCAATACGTGTATCTAATAAGTTTAGGTCTACAAGAATTCTGCTTTTAGTTGCTAACGAAGTAACTCCAACAGCAATGCCTACAAATAACCCAGCCATATGTGTTCCACCAAATTGTGTTACGGCATAATAACCCAAACCAAAGGGTACAATAAAACCTCCAATGGCTGCTAAAAGCCCAGCCCATGAAGCTTTACCTAAATCTTTAAAGTTTATTTCCATGCCTATATATGCCATAAGTAGTATAACCCCAGCTTCAGATATGATAACTAAAGTACTTGAAGATTCCACAAGCCCTAATAACGATGGACCTATTATAACACCTACTAATAACTCTCCTAAAATTGCTGGGTAACCGATTCGTTTAATTAAGGCACCTGCTCCCCAAGCGGAAAGCAGGACAATGAATAGGTTTAAAATATCAAATCCTTCCATAAAATGCTTTTTTGTTTAAAAATCAGATTTTATAAATATCGTTTTTTTTTTTAAATATCTCACTAACATACATGGTTAGTAGTCATTTTTTAATATTTTGCTAGTATTATTAAGTAAAAGCGGTTTATACATGATTGAACTTTCAAGTATTGTAATTTTAGGAATATTGTCGCAATGGGTAGCATGGCGTTTAAAACTTCCTGCTATTTTGCCATTAATTTTAATTGGTCTTTTTGTAGGGCCTATTTCTACTTTGTTTTCAGAAGACGGAAGTAAATGGATAGAACCCGTCTGGAATGGTACAAAAGGATTATTTCCTGGAGATAGCCTTTACAGTTTTGTATCCTTAGCAATTGGTATTATATTATTTGAGGGTGGACTTACATTAAAAAGAAATGAAATATCAAAGGTTGGTCCTGTTATTTTAAAACTTATAAGTTTTGCAGCAATAATAACCTTTTTAGGAGCTGGTTTAGCGGCACATTTTGTATTTGGATTGTCTTGGAAAGTTTCTTTTTTGTTTTCGGCGCTTATTATTGTTACAGGTCCAACTGTTATAGCTCCTATTTTAAGAAATATTCCTTTAAAGAAAGAAATATCTACTGTTTTAAAGTGGGAAGGTATTTTGATTGATCCTATTGGAGCTCTTGCAGCAGTTTTAATGTTTGAATTTATAAGTATAGGTGATAGTAATGGCTATACACTTCAAGCTATATTAGAGTTTGGTAAAATTGTAATTGTTGGTTTATCTTTTGGAACTACCGCAGCCTTGGTTCTTTATTTTGCAATCAAGAAAAAGCTTATTCCTCATTATTTGCTTAACGTAACAGCATTGTCTGTAGTGCTTTTGGTTTTTGTAGAATCTGATCTTTTTGCACATGAATCTGGTCTTTTGGCTGTTGTTGTAATGGGGATGGTTTTAGGAAATAGCAAATTGCCAAATTTAAAAGAATTACTCTATTTTAAGGAGTCATTAAGTGTATTGCTTATATCCATTCTTTTTATTTTGTTATCAGCAAATATCAATATTGAAGATTTAATGATAGTTTACAATTGGAAAACGGTTGTGCTTATGGTCATTATAATTTTTGTGTTAAGACCGTTAGGTGTTTTTTTAAGCAGTATAAACTCAGGCCTTAAATTTAATGAAAAAGTATTCATTAGTTGGGTAGGACCTAGAGGTATAGTTGCTGCTGGTATTGCCTCGCTATTTGGTACGAAGCTTACTTTAAGAGGAGAACCTTATGCCGAGTATATAACGCCTTTAGTGTTTACCACAGTATTAGTTACGGTGCTTTTAAATGCTGCTTCAGCAAGACATGTAGCTAAATGGATAGGGGTGTATTTAAAAGCTAGTAATGGTATTTTAATTATTGGGGCTTCAGAGGCTTCCAGAATTATTGCTAAATATTTAAAAAATAATGGAAGACACGTTGTTTTAATAGACAATAATATTGTTAATATAGATTTGGCAAAAAGTAAAGATTTAGATGCTATGCAAGCCAATATTTATTCTGAAGATTTGTCTAATGATATTGAATTAAGTGACATAGGATACTTATTGGCAATGACTGGAAGCGATGAAATTAATAAATACAGTTTAAACAAGTTTAAAGATCAATTAGGTGAAAAAGGGGCGTATAGGTTAATTTCGTCTCAAGAAATAAAGAATCAAGATGAATTGTCTACAGATTCTATTTTTTCTAAGAAAGATGATTTTATTAATTTCAGTGAGGTAGCCAGAGATTATCCTATCATACATGAAATTTCTATAAATTCAAAAGAAGAATACCTTAGAAAAATTGATATTCTTAACAATGAGCAAAAGGCGATACCTTTGTTTGTAAAAGATGCCCACGGAGTACTACATATTATTTGTACGTTAACCAAAGATTTTGATATTGAAAAAGGTTTTCAACTTGTTTATTTAGGAAAGCCATTTGATATAGAAAAGATGCAGATAGCAGAAAAAAAAGAGGTTAAAGAATAAATAAGGTGATGATTTTCTAGTTTTCGCTTGGTTTTTAGCTAAACGCTGAGTGAAAAAGATATATTTTTTCTGCGTTATTTTATGTTTTTAATTATTCTTAGCCCAAAATGATCTACTTTTTTCCAATTTGTAAATTCTATTGGAAGGTTAGACTTTGTTGGTCCCTTAGTTAATTTCATAATTAGTTTAATCATTAATTTATCAAAAAACGAATAAGATTTATAATCTAATTTACCTGCAAAAACCTCTATGTATTGAGGATTCCAGTCAACTTTTTTTAGAAATTTAATTAGATAAGGATTGGTATTGGCAGAATTTTTATCTTCTTTTCTAGCAACTAAATTAACGGAGAAAAATGCAGTGTTTATCTTACTTAAATAATTTTTGTTATTATTTATAAACTTAATAACTTTTTTATTGTGTTTTCCATATCGAATACTGGCTCCAATAATGAGCGTATGAAATTGTGTTAATTCAGCATTGAATTCATCAATTGAATATATTGCTGTTTGTATTTGTTTCTCCTTAAAATTGGCAATTAATTTTTTACAAATCTTTAGAGTTTGTCCGTCTACTGAGGAGTAAATTATTCCAATTTTTGGCACCATAATACTATCTAATTTTTATATATTTTTCTTTGTTTTTTTCATACAAAGAAAAGATAGTGTTCTGTTTCAATATTGATAAAGTTTGGCATAGGCTGAAATTTATCGAATGAATAACGAAGTTATATAAATTCATTAAAAAAAGCCTCATTTTTAGATAAAAATGAGGCTTTTTACTTTATTTTAATAGGTGATTTTAAGCCATAATATGAAGTTCTGTAAATTCCTTAGTAAGTACTAATGTATTGTCTCCATTAAGTTTTATCTCTTCAAACGGTATAATCACATTGTCAATTTCTACTTTGGATATTTTAAAAGGTAAACCATGTAAATTTAATTTAAACGTTTTGTAAGTTGTTATATATTTTCCAGATTTATGCTGTTGAATGATTAACTCGTTATCTTTTCCGTGTAGTTTAAAGTCCCTTAAGCTATATCTACCTTTTATGTAGTCATAACCATCCGTAGCGTCTTCATAAACAGCAGAGGTTTCTTTGCCTAATTTATAGTATACATCCAATGTTAATTCATCAATGGTTTTTTCACCAACATATTGTTGTATGGGATATTTAGGAATTAAAGCGCCTTCTTTTATAAAGATAGGCATACTATCTAAATCTGCTTCAACCCATGCTTCTTGACCTCCTGAAACAACTTCATCGGTCCATAAGTTATACCAGTTTCCTCTTGGAAAATACATGCGTCTTCCTTTTTGGTTAGGTCCAGTAATTGGACAGGCTAATATTTTTTCTCCAAAAATAAATTCATCATTTCTGTAATGTGTATGAGGATCTTCTTGATCATACAGCACTAAAGATTTTAAAATAGGAATACCTTCTTCGGCATATCTCCAAAATGCAGTATATAAATAAGGTAATAATTGATACCTCAATTCAATAAATTTTCTAACAACATCGGTAATACTGGTGCCAAAAGCCCATGGTTCTTGGTCACCATGGTCGCCAGATGAATGTGTTCTACAAAAAGGATGAAAGATACCCAATTGAATCCAACGTGCGTATAATTCACCATTGGGTTGTTCTGCAAAGCCTCCAATATCAGATCCAATAAATGAGAACCCAGACATACACATTCGTTGTGCTTGTAGGTTGGCAATAGTTAAATGATCCCAAGTTGCAATATTATCACCTGTCCAGCTAGAGGTATAACGCTGTGTGCCAGAATAAGCAGCTCTTGTTATAACAAACGGTCTTTTTGGATACGAAAACTTTTTCAAGCCTTGATATGTTGCTCTTGCCATTTGCATACCGTAAATATTGTGTGCTTTTCTGTGGCTACAGTGGTTGCCATCATAATCATGTCTAACATCATCAGGGAAAGATTTTCCAGGAACATCCATTACTGCTGGTTCATTCATATCATTCCAAACACCTTTTACTCCTATATCTTCAACTAATTCTTTGAATAGATTGGACCACCAATCGCGTACTTCGGGGTTTGTGAAATCTGGAAAATAACACTCTCCAGGCCATACTTTACCTTTCATGTATGGACCATCTGCACGTTTACAGAAATAATCTTTTTCCAAGCCTTCTTTAAAGACTGAGTAGTCCATATCTATTTTGATACCTGGATCAATAATTACAATGGTTTTGAAGCCATCATCAGCTAATTCTTTAACCATTCTTTTAGGGTCTGGAAAATATTCTTTACTCCAAGTAAAGCATCTAAACCCTTCCATGTAATCAATGTCCAAATAGATAGCATCACAAGGAATTTGTAGTTCTCTGAATTTAGCAGTTATTTCTTTTACGTTTGATTCTGGATAATAACTCCATTTACATTGGTGATAGCCAAGCGCCCAAAGCGCAGGCATTTCATGTGGTTTACCGGTCAAATCAGTGTAGTTAGCAACTACTTCCGACATATCTGGTCCATAGATAAAATAATAATTCATTTCACCACCTTGTGCCCAAAAGCTTGTTATATTTCTACGTTCATGACAAAAATCGAAGAATGAACGAAACGTATTATCAAAAAATATTCCGTAAGATTTTTTGTTATGTAAGGCTGTATAAAATGGAATGGTTTTATAAATAGGATCTGTATCTCTTCCGTAGGCATAAGAGTCAGTTACCCAATTTTCAAAGCGCTTTCCTTTTAAATTATTATCAACAGGTTTGTCTCCTAAACCATAATAACTTTCGCCAGCTTGTGCTGTTTTAGACATTTTAACAATATCGCCACCGTATTCATAACTTTCTTCCCAATGGAACCCGAGTTCATCCTCACAGATAAGCGTATTATCTTTTG
Source organism: Pseudalgibacter alginicilyticus (assembly GCF_001310225.1). Lineage (GTDB taxonomy): Bacteria > Bacteroidota > Bacteroidia > Flavobacteriales > Flavobacteriaceae > Pseudalgibacter > Pseudalgibacter alginicilyticus. The sequence continues at coordinate 2,678,228 of NZ_CP012898.1, forward strand.
CATCGTAAAGAGCTGTTCGCATATCTATTTTTGAGACATGGCAAATAAGTTTTGAGGTTGTTATAATGTAATGGTTATTGTCTTCAGTAACTTCTAGAAAGTTATAGCCTCTACTTGCGTATTTAGTAATGGCATATGAAAAATCATTTTCAAAAATGCCAGTTGTGGTATATCTAAACCTTAAAACGCTATCACGTTGAATTGTTATGTGCAAAACAACACCATTTTCAGCTGTAAAAACAAGGGTATCTAAGTTTTTGTGATATGAAATTATTTTTGAAGGAAATAAGTTTCCTTTATATTCAAGTTCGGTATTTAAAATCATATAATATGCAATTAATGCTTGGCTACGAAAATACTAAAATTATAATTTTTCGTACTCAAATTATTATCAAAAAAATAAGGAATGGATTGTTTAATACTCAAATAATCAGAGCAATAATTGTAATAATCCCAATATTCTACTCGTTATTAGTTTTTATATGTTGAATTGATTACTATAAAGAGATCAAAGAGTATGAAATTAGGAAAATGCTTGAAATATTGAAGTTATATATGAGCGTTTCATTTTGAATAAAAAAACCGTTTTACGTTAAAGTAGGTAAAACGGTGTGAAATGTATTATCAAAAATTTATTTAAACTCAAAAACTGCAATCGCTAAAGGAGGTAAAGTGATAATGGCAGAAAAGTCTTTGCCATTCCATGATTCTTTTTTTATTGTAATTTGCTTTGAGTTAGAAACACCGCTGCCTCCAAAAGCTACAGAATCACTATTAAATATTTCCTTAAGTTTACCTTTTACAGGAACTCCAATGCGGTATTTTTTTCTGATTACAGGTGTTAGATTGCAAACTACCACCACATTATTTTCAGAATTATAGCCTTTTCGTATATAGGATATGACGCAATTTTCATGATCATCATAACTTATCCATTCAAAACCTTCACCCGAGAAGGCTTTTTCGTAGAGTGCTGGTGTTTCTTTATAGAATTTATTTAATGCCTTGTAATAGTTTTGCATGTCCTTATGAGGCTTAAATTCTAATAAGTTCCAATCTAAGCTTTCTTGGAAATTCCATTCATTATATTGTCCAAACTCTCCACCCATGAATAATAATTTAGTTCCTGGGTGTGTAAACATATAACCATATAAAAGACGGAGGTTTGCAAAACGTTGCCATTCATCGCCAGGCATTCTTCCTAAAATAGAATTTTTGCCATACACCACTTCGTCGTGAGACAATGGTAGCATAAAGTTTTCAGTAAATGCATAGGCTAAACTAAATGTAATTTCATTTTGATGGTATTTTCTATATGCTGGATCTTTTGCAAAATACTCTAAGGTGTCATGCATCCAGCCCATCATCCATTTCATGCCAAATCCTAAACCCCCAAGAAAAGTGGGCTTTGAGACCATTGGAAATGCTGTTGATTCCTCTGCAATGGTTTGGACGTCAGGAAATGATGCATAAACTTCTTCATTTAATTCTTTAAGGAAACTAATGACTTCAAGGTTTTCTCTTCCTCCATATATGTTGGGTTCCCACTCTCCATCTTCCCTAGAGTAATCTAAAAACAACATTGATGCTACAGCATCTACCCGCAATCCGTCTACATGGAATTGATCCAGCCAGAAAATAGCATTGCTTATTAAAAATGAACGCACTTCATTACGTTCGTAGTTAAAAATTAAACTTTTCCAATCTTGGTGATAGCCCTTGCGTTTGTCAGGGTGTTCATATAAATGTGAACCATCAAAAAATCCAAGTCCATGGACATCTTCTGGGAAGTGTGAAGGTACCCAATCTAATATTATACCTACGCCAGCTTGGTGTAGTTTATCTACTAAATATTTAAATTCTTCAGGATACCCAAAACGTGAAGTTGGTGCAAAATATCCTGTAATTTGATAGCCCCAAGATGGATCATAAGGAAATTCCATTATAGGCATCAACTCTACATGTGTAAAATTCATGTCCTTAACATAATGTACTAAATCGTCTGCCAATTCGTAATATGACATAAAACGGTTTTCTTCTATCTGTCTTTTCCATGAACCTAAATGAACTTCGTAAACGGAGAATGGTGCGTCAATAGCATTATTTTTTTTACGAGTTTTCATCCACCCAGTATCTTTCCATTTGTAACAATCATCCCAGACTATTGAAGCTGTATTTGGATTGTGTTCAAAACGTCTGGCGTATGGGTCTGCTTTTTCAGTTTTTATGTCACCATTATGACTATGAATCTTATATTTATAGGCTGTACCTTTTTCAATAAGTGGAATAAAACCCTCCCAAATGCCACTAGAATCCCAACGCACATTTAATTGGTGTTCACCTTCTACCCAATAATTAAAGTCGCCAATAACTGAAACCTGTTTAGCAGTAGGTGCCCAAACTGCAAAATAGACACCTTCTATACCATCAACCGTCACAAGATGCGAACCAAATTTTTCATAAAGCCTGAAGTGTTTTCCAGCCTTAAAAAGGTTAATGTCAAATTCTGTAAATAAGCTGTAAACTTTTACGTGTGCCATATTTTAAATTACAAATCCGTTAGGGATGGTTGCTCCTTTTTTAATTACTACAATGCCATCTTTAATAGCATAAGTATCTGTTTCTATATCTTCTAAATGACTTCCGCCATTAATTCTAACATCATCTCCTATGCGGCAGTTTTTATCGAGAATAGCATTTTTTATAAAACAACGTTCACCAATGCCCATCAAAATTTTTATTTTCTTTTTATCAATTTCAAGAAGTGTTTCATAGTAATCGCTGCCCATCATATAGGTTTTTATTACGGTTGATTCTTTTCCAATTCTTGACCTAACACCAATAACAGATTGTTGTATTTTTGAAGCAGCAATTAAGCAGCCTTCAGCAATTACTGTTTTTTCTAATGTAGTACCTGCTAATTTTGTTGTAGGTAGCATTCTTGCGTGTGTATAAATACGTTTTGCTTTGTCGTATAAATCAAACTTAGGAATATCATCAGTTAACCCAATATTAGCTTCAAAAAACGAATCAATATTACCTATATCTGTCCAATAACCTTCGTATTGATAGCTAAGCGTTTTATGTTCTTCAATAGATTGTGGAATAATTTCTTTACCAAAATCAATAGTTTCCGGATTATTCATTAATTCAACTAAAAGTTCTCTATTAAAAATATATATGCCCATTGAAGCTAAATAGTTGCGGCCCTCTTGTTTCATTTCGTCGCTTACTTCAGATGACCAATCAGGTAATAAGCTGGCATCTGGTTTTTCAATAAAAGAAGTAACTATATTTTCCTCGTTTGCTTTTAAGATTCCAAAAGAAGTGGCATCTTTTGCATTTACTGGAATGGTGGCTATTGAAATTTTAGCATTACTTTTTTCATGGGCCTCAATCATTTTATCATAATCCATTTGATAAAGTTGATCACCTGATAGTATTAAGGCATACTCGAAATCATGTCTTAAAAAGTGATGCATGCTTTGGCGAACTGCATCAGCAGTCCCTTGAAACCAACCTTTATTTCCAGGAGTTTGTTCTGCAGCTAATACATCCACAAATGCACTACTAAAAAAACTAAAATGATAAGTGTCTTTAATATGACGGTTTAAGGAAGCTGAATTAAATTGCGTTAATACAAACATACGTTTAATATCGGCATTAATACAGTTGGAAATAGGAATATCCACTAATCTATATTTGCCAGCAATTGGTACTGCTGGCTTTGAACGCTCTTCTGTTAGTGGATGTAGTCTAGAACCTTGACCTCCACCTAAAATGATGGATAGAACCTTGTTATTAATCATAATTAGTTAGTTTATTGAGTTATATAATTTTATGTATTCTTCAGCTGAAACATCCCAAGAATGGTCTATTTCCATAATTTTTTTCCGTATTTTTTTATATTTAGGTTGGTCGTTATAAAGGTTTATACCTCTATCAATAGCATTTGTTATTTCTAAAACTGTAGCATTATTATGGCAAATACCAAATCCATCTTTTTTAGAGATATCGGTAACAGTATCTTTTAAACCACCTATACTTCTAACAATAGGAATGGTACCATAGCGCAAGGCATACATTTGATTTAAACCACAAGGTTCTACACGCGATGGCATAAGTAAAAAATCGGCCCCCGAATAAATGATATGCGACAGTTTTTCGTCGTAACCTATAAAGGCATTATATGTACCAATATAATCTTTTTTTAAGGCTTCTAACTGTTGTTCTACAAAACTATTACCAGAACCTAACAATAAAATGTTAAGGTTGTTTTTTTCGAGAGCCAATTTGAAAACTTCTGGAAATAAATCAGAGCCTTTTTCATCAACCAATCTGCCTATAAAAGCAAAAAGTGGTTTTTCAAAATCTAAATTAAAGGTGTCGCATAAGTATTTTTTATTAGCTTCTGCTCCAGCTTTAACTGTTTTAATGTTGTAGTTTTTTATAATATAATGGTCGGTTTCAGGATTCCAAACATGGGAATCAATTCCGTTTAATATACCCGAACATTTGTCGCTTTCGGCACTTAATAAACTTTCTAATCCGTTGGCAGCGAGTTTTAATTCTTCCATATAACTTGGTGATACGGTAGTAACATGCCATGCACACTTAATGGCCGCAGCCAAAGGGTTTATAGTACCACCCCAATCTAATAAACCAACATGGTTAAAATTAAAAGGAGGAATTAAGCCTACTTTTAAATGAGGAAACCAACCTTGATATTGCGCATTATGAATGGTTAATATATTAGGGATTTTTCTAAAAGCTTCATAGTTATAACTTTCTTGAAGCATAAAAGGTATTAAACCGGTATGGTGGTCGTGACAATGTATAATATCTGGATATTTTTCCCAGCTTAACATCCAATCCAAAACGGCAATCTGAAAACTTAAAAAGCGCTCAGTATCATCAGAAGAGTAAACATAATCCTTAAATAATAATTCAGGAATGTCTATAAAAAAGGTGTCAAATTCTAACTTGTTTTCTTTTAAGGTTAAAACATTAAAATTCACCAAGGTATTTCCTAAAGAAATTTGATTACTATAAATAGTATTAAACACATTTTCCTTAGTAAACTTATTGTTATAAAAAGGCATGATAACTTGCGATGACACTTCAGGGCTATTTTGATATTTAGGTAAAGCTCCTACAACATCGGCAAGTCCACCTACTTTAGCAACTGGGTAGCATTCTGCACTTATGTGGATAATTGTCATTGAATATTTTTGCTTTGTTTATAAACTTACAAAAATATTATGCAATATTTAGTCAGAAATTTACTTTTAAAGAAAATATTAAGTATTGCTTATTAATTAAAATAATCAATAATAATTTTTTATTTAAAGCTTGAAATACTAGCAATCATTCAATTAAATTTAAAACTTATAGGTATTTCAAGCCTTTTTAAACTTAAATAAGTTTAAGTTTTGATAAAAACTGAATAAAAAAAGAATAGTTTTTTAATCATTCAATTTTAAAACTGCCATAAAAGCTTGTTGAGGTATTTCAACATTACCTACTTGACGCATGCGCTTTTTACCTTTTTTCTGTTTTTCAAGAAGTTTACGCTTTCTTGATATATCACCTCCATAACATTTTGCAGTTACATCTTTACGAAGCGCTTTTATAGTTTCACGTGAAACAATTTTAGCTCCAATGGCTGCTTGAATAGGGATATCGAATTGTTGACGCGGAATTAACTCTCTTAATTTTTCGCACATTTTTCTACCAATAGTTTGTGCATTGTCTGCATGTATTAAAGCTGAAAGCGCATCTACAGGTTGTGCGTTTAATAAAATATCTAAACGCACTAATTTGGATGTTTTCATACCTATTGGGTGATAATCAAAGGAGGCATAGCCTTTTGATACGGTTTTTAATCTATCGTAAAAATCAAAAACAATTTCTGCCAGTGGCATTTCAAAAGTCAACTCAACACGTTCAGTTGTTAAATACGTTTGGTTTGTAATAAGACCACGTTTTTCAATACAAAGAGACATGACGTTACCAATAAAATCGGCTTTCGTTATAATGGTGGCTTTAATATAAGGCTCTTCAACACGGTTTAATGTAGACGGGTCTGGTAAATCTGACGGGTTGTTTACAACAATTATTTCATCAGGATATTTATTAGTATAGGCATGGTAAGACACATTGGGAACTGTTGTTATCACGGTCATATCAAACTCACGTTCTAAACGTTCTTGGATGATTTCCATGTGAAGCATACCTAAAAATCCACAACGGAAACCAAAGCCTAAGGCCGCAGAACTTTCTGGTGCAAATACTAATGAGGCATCATTAAGTTGTAGTTTTTCCATGGAGTTACGAAGCTCTTCATAATCCTCAGTATCAACTGGATAAATACCAGCAAAAACCATAGGTTTAACATCTTCAAAACCTTCAACTATATTTTTTGTGGGGTTTGCAAAATCGGTTATGGTATCTCCAACTTTTACTTCTTTAGCAGTTTTTATACCCGTTATTAAATAACCAACGTCGCCTGTTTTTACACTTTGTTTTGCTACTTGGGTTAATTTTAAGGTACCTACTTCATCGGCATAGTATTCATTATCTGTAGCAACAAATTTAATTTTTTGCCCTTTTTTAATTTCACCATTAAAGACTCTAAAATAGGTTTCAATTCCTCTAAACGTGTTGTAAACTGAATCGAAAATTAGGGCTTGAAGTGGTGCATCTGGATCTCCTTTTGGAGCGGGTACACGTTCAATAATAGCGGCTAAAATATTATCGACACCAAAACCTGTTTTTCCACTGGCGTGAATGACTTCTTCAGGATTGCAACCCAGCAAGTCTACAATGTCATCGGTAACTTCCTCAGGGTTTGCACTAGGTAAATCTACTTTATTAAGGACAGGAATAATTTCTAAATCGTTTTCTAAAGCTAAATATAGATTAGAAATGGTTTGTGCCTGTATGCTTTGGGCAGCATCTACAATAAGCAAAGCACCTTCGCAAGCAGCAATTGATCGAGATACTTCATAACTAAAATCTACGTGGCCAGGTGTATCAATTAAATTTAGCACATATTTTTCTCCTTTGTATTCATAATCCATTTGAATGGCGTGTGATTTGATGGTAATACCACGTTCGCGCTCTAAATCCATATTGTCTAACAACTGGTTTTGTTTTTCTCTATCGGTAACAGAGCCAGTAAAGTCCAACAAACGGTCGGCAAGTGTACTCTTACCGTGATCTATATGTGCAATGATGCAAAAATTCCTAATGTTTTTCATAGTCAATATATCTTTGTAAAGAAAGATTTTGCAAATATATATGTTTTAAATGAGGCTGAATGATTGAAAACATGTAAAATATAAGAACTATTGCTCGTGGGATTGTCAAATTAATACTTTGTCATGCAATTGGTATGATTTATGATGAAAGTAATAGGACTTTTATATACTTTTAAAGTATTGTTACTTAAAAACTAAACGAACTAAATCAAAGCCATCTATGTACCAACCTTTGCGCCATGCTATTAAAACCTTCCTGATGTTTTTATTAATAGTACTTGCAACAACAACCTGGTTATTTGCTCAAGAAAAAGAACATATTCCTGATATAGAAAAAGTATATCTACACACGGATAGATCTACGTATGTTCTTGGAGAATCTCTATGGTACAAAGCGTATTTGGTTTATGCATATAATAATTTACTCTTTAATCATAGTACCATATTGTATGTAGAGTTAATTTCGCCTGATTCTAAAATAATAAGTCGAAATAAAACAAAACTGATAGGAGGCTTGGGCCATGGTGATTTTAAATTAACTGATTCCATGGGTATAAAAAAGCCAGGAGTCTATCAAATTCGAGCCTACACAAATTGGATTCAAAATTTTGGAGATGATTTTGTGTTTAAAAAAGATATTGAAATTATTGATGTGTTTGAAACTGAAAGAATAGCAAATCTGAATATAGAGGCTTTAGGGTTGAGTATCAAAGAAGAAGATGAAAATACAATACAAACAATAAAAAGTAATATTGATATTCAGTTTTTTCCAGAAGGAGGCTCTCTTATAGAAAATGTTTCAAGTGTAGTGGCTTTTAAAGCTGTTGATAATCATGGAAATCCTGCAAAAGTACAAGGGCAGATTTTAGATGCCCATGGTGAATTGGTTACTATGTTTTTAAGTGTTCATGATGGTATGGGAAAATTTCAATTAAAACCCCAACAAGGCATGCAATACTACGCTAAAATTATAGATGAAACTAATGCAGAAATAGAGGTGTCACTTCCAAAAGTAAGTAGTCAAGGTTATTTGTTAAGTTATAGACAGATTAAGGATCAAAATATTTTAACGGTTAAAACCAACTCAGAAACCTTATTAAATCAGCCCAATCCTTTATTAACTATTCGTTATGCTACAAGAGCTGTTCCTTATTTTGAAGAAACATTATCTTTGGAAGAAACTTCTTTATCTATAGAATTACCTAAATCTGATCTCCCAGAAGGCATTAGTCAAATAACATTGTACGACGCGCAATCACGGCCACAAAGTGAACGTTTGGTTTATGTGGAAAAAATTCATGACTTAAAGGTTGAAATAAGCACCGATAAAACAGCTTACAAACCGAAAGAAAAAGTAGTTGTAAATGTATCTTCTAAAAGCAATACAGGCGAAGCGGTTCTTGCCAGTTATTCTTTGTCTATTACAGATTTAAATGGTATAACAGATGAAAAAAGTGGTGGTTCAAACATCAGTTCTTATTTTTTAATGGAGTCTGATATTCGTGGTAATGTGCACCATCCTAAGTATTATTTTGATGTAGATAATCCGAGTAGACTTCAGCATTTAGACTTGTTGCTTTTAACCCAAGGTTGGCGGGATTTTTTATGGAAAAAATTACCAGAAGTTACAGATAGCTTAGATTTTAAAGTTGAAAAGGGTATTAATATTACGGGTAGGGTAAACCAACTTTTTGGAGAAAAACCAATTGAGGGTAATGATGTTGATTTAGTAATATTTAATAAATCATTTGAAACATTTAAAACAACTACAGACAATTTAGGGAAGTTTAGTTTTAATGATGTAATGATTACAGGAAAAGGCCGTATGATATTAACTACAAAAAACAAAAAAGGAAGGAATAACGGGATACTTGTTTTAGATTCTATTTTTAAAGCTCCCATGGATGTTAATTTTACTGGAAACACTAATGTTGCTACAAATTTAGGGACTTCATCAGAAAAGGTGCTTATGTCTAAAAACATATATAAAAAACATGTAGCTTTTGAAGTATTGCCTGATAATATATTAGATGAAGTTGAAATTGTAGGTAAAAAAACAGATATTTCAGAAGAAGTAAACATTCATGAAAAAATGTTCCAAGGTTATGTTGTAGATGAGTCTTCACCTAAATTTGCGAATATTTTTGAAATGTTGACATATGCAATTCCAAGTTTGGATGGTAACACTCGAGATTTGATTAAGTTTGGCAGAAACACGGGAGGCTCTCTTATTGTCATCAATCAAACTCGTATTTTAGATCCAGCTGAAGAGCGGGCAGATATGATAGTTGATTATCTAAGTGAAATTCAACCTGACGATGTTGTTAAAATAGAATATGACAATAGTGTGCTTGCTACTATGATGTTTGGAAATCAGGCCAAAAATGGTGTTATCCTAATTACCACAAAACCTAATACAAATTTTGAAAAAAAGTCAAGAAATGACCTTAGCACTATTAAACAACAGGTAGAAGGGTATCATGAAGCGCGTTTATTTTATGTGCCTAATTTAGAAACATCAAACTCAAATTTGGATGCTAAAGCTGCCATTCGTAACACGCTGTATTGGAATCCGTATGTACACCCAGATAAAACAGGCGTTTCGCAAATGGAGTACTACAATAGTGCGGTAGAAACCAATGTAAAAGTAACTTTAGAAGGGTTGACTGCCACAGGTATTCCGGTTGTGGTTAAAACGGGTTATACTATTAAGAAATAGCCTTGCTTTTTTTGTTACAAACTCAAACTACGAAGTATAATTTTAGTTTTCTAAAAACGACTCTTTAAAAAATAGCTACTAAAAATGATGCTAAGTTGGACAATTTTGAAGTAAAAATATTTAGTATTTATTATAGGGGTTATAATTCAACCGATTAGTATTTGAGATTACTTATTTATTTTGTGGTACATTTATCTCTAATAAAATGAAAATTAATGAAAGTAATAGCATCCATATTATTTTTGATTTTTGGACAATTCGGAGTATTTGCACAAATAAGTAATGTTACTGAAGAATTTTTGTTACCAGCAAATTTAAGTGAATCTTCTGGAGCTATTTTTTTAAATAATAAACTCATTACTCATAACGATTCTGGAGGTGAAAATAAGCTTTATGAATTAGATATTATTTCTGGTTTAGTAATAAGAACAGTAACTATATCAAATGCTACCAATGTAGATTGGGAGGATATTACTCAGGATGATACGAATATTTATATTGGCGATTTTGGTAATAACATTAGCGGAAATAGAACGGATTTAAAAATTTATAAAATTAGTAAAACCGATTATTTGAGTAGTACTATTGTAACTGCCGAAATTATAGCCTTTAGTTATTCAGATCAAATAGATTTTACTCCAACAACTGCAAATAACACCGAATGGGATGCTGAAGCTCTTGTTTCATTTGATGCAACAAATTTGATTTTATTTACTAAAAACTGGGTTAATGGAATAACAAAAGGGTATTTAATTCCTAAAGTTCAAGGAACTTATAGTGTTTCACCTTTAACAACGACATTAAATAGTGGTGGTAGAATTTCGGGGGGCACTTTTAATCCGTTTTCGGGAAAACTTTATTTGGTAGGATATAATGGTGCATTACAACCATTTATTTGGCTTAGTGAGAATTTTAGTGGGAATGATGTTTTTTCAGGCATCAACACGCAAACACAACTATCCTCATTAGGTCAAGAACAAGTTGAATCCATTACTTTTATTGATGAAGATAGCTATTTAGTAACTTCTGAATCTTTTTCAATTACCGTAGGTCCAATTACTGTTTCAGAAGATGCAAAACTTGTTTCATTTTTAACAAACGATCCGATATTATCAAATGCAATGATTGAGGAAGATGAAAATGTGGTATTGTATCCAAACCCTGTAAGCTCAATTTTGAAAGTTGAAAGTTCAGAAATGGCAGCTATTGAAATATTTGACACTAAATTAACAAAACTTTATCAAGGCAGTCAAAAAAACATCAATGTATCACAATTTAGCCAAGGTATTTATATTGTAAAAATTCACCTCAATTCCAATAGGATAATTACTAAAAAGTTTATCAAGAAATAATTCTTAATTTTGCACCAAAATTAAAAACACTTGGTAAAAATACATAATATAGAACTTCCTGATTTTCCATTACTTTTAGCTCCTATGGAAGATGTTAGCGATCCACCATTTCGTGCATTGTGCAAAGAACAAGGAGCCGATGTGGTTTATACTGAGTTTATTTCAAGTGAAGGTCTGATTCGCGATGCCGCTAAAAGTGTTATGAAATTGGATATTTATGAAAAAGAGCGTCCCGTTGGTATTCAGATTTTTGGAGCCAATTTGGATAGCATGTTGCAAACCATTGATATTGTTGCTGAATCTAAACCTGATATTATTGATATTAATTTTGGATGTCCTGTAAAAAAAGTAGTGAGTAAAGGAGCTGGTGCTGGCATTTTAAAAGATGTGTGTTTAATGGAGCAATTGACTGCTGAAATGGTTAAGCGAACCAATATCCCTATAACTGTAAAAACCCGTTTGGGTTGGGACCACGATTCTATTCGTATTGTTGAAGTTGCCGAGCGGTTGCAAGATGTAGGTTGTAAAGCCATTTCCATACATGGGCGTACTCGAGCGCAAATGTATAAAGGTGATGCTGATTGGAAGCCCATTGCTGAGGTAAAAAATAATCCACGTATGCATATTCCAGTATTTGGAAATGGTGATGTAGATACGCCTGAAAAAGCTATGGAAATGCGAGATAATTATGGTCTGGACGGCTGTATGATAGGGCGTGCTACCATTGGTAACCCTTGGTTTTTCAAGCAAGTAAAACATTTTTTTAATACAGGTGAACATTTAGTGCCTATTTCCATTGCAGAGCGTGTGGAAGCTGCCCGCCGTCATTTACAAATGGCCATTGATTGGAAAGGTGAAGTTTTAGGGGTTTTTGAAACCCGTAGGCATTACACCAATTATTTTAAAAACATTCCTCACTTTAAGGAATATAGGATGAAAATGGTGACAAGTGACCGACCAGAAGATGTGTTTGCAGCTTTTGATGAGGTGTTGAAAGTGTTTGGAGATTACCAGTTTATTGAGTAGTTTTTTGAATATTTTGGTAATTGGATTCTGCGCTAATAGTTTATCTTGAGTAGAAGGGCTATAATTTTTTAAAAGGACGCTGTTCATATTGCTTTTGTCCTTTTTGTTAAGTTTGTTAGAAACATCCAGAGTCATTTCAATCAATTAAGAAACCTAACAACACTTCCCCAATAATTTTAAAAACATCTAATATGTAAGGCTAAAACTTGCCAAAATTGCTTTATGATCCGTAGGCCAAATGGCAAATGGTTCTATAAATTCATCATTGGTTGTTTCTGTAATTCTTTTGTTTCTTACAATATCACCCTTTGGGCCAACAATTTTCACATCATTAAGTTTTAAACGGTCATCGGGATAGTAAAAAATAAAATCAATCCGATCTCTATCATCTGCATCTGGACTCCATGCTAGTTTTTCTATAGGAATATCCTTATTATTTGCAGGGTAAGTAAAACCAGGATGTGTTATTGGATTTGGATATTTTTCTCTGTATACATCTGTAAAACCAGCTTTTTGTAATTCAAAAGTATTTCGCCAATTTATTACCACCCCATGGTGGTCGTATCTATTTTTGTTTGCTTCTATCCAATCTAAATGTGAAGGTTCGTTGTTGTCGCCTCCATAAATTACAATTCTTCCTTGTTTTATTTCGTTTTTCGCATCTTTGATAAAAACATCTATGGCCTCGTCTCTTTTTGATACCAAGTTGACTTTTTGTATGGTATCAATATTAGTAATGGGGTTATCTAATTTTTTCCAAGTAGAGCCATCATAGCCCCGAGGTAAATACAATGCGCAATTTAAATAATCTAAATGACCACTATAAAAAGCTATTTCTTCTCCTAAAACATTTATGATAGCTTTAGTAATAGAACCATGGTCGTTAATAACTGGGTATAAGGCCGTTTGGGAAATTATAGGATATTTAGATAGTAGACCTGTATCCTGACTTTTTTGTGCGTAGTAAGTGTATCCTTTATCCTTTAAAGCTTCAATAATGTGTTCGTTAAAATTTATCTTATTGTAATTTCTAACTTCACTAAAAGCAATTAAATCAGATTTTGTTCTAATAATTTCATTAACAATTGCATCAAATCCTCCCTCAATAATAGTACCTTCTTGCCATATATTAAATTGAAGAACATGAATGGTTAATTCTGTTTTTTGGTTGCAATTAAAAAGAAAATAACTAATAATGATAAAAAGAATCGTGTATGAAAATTTCATAAAAAGAATTTGATAAAATTAATAATCTTCCACCAATGCTTTCGTAATTCGTGCTGTAGCTATTTTTGAAGCTATTATACCTAAAACAGAAATGGTTACAAATACAACAAAGAAATTTTCTGCATGAAGTGTTACCGGGTAAGGTAATGAAGGAGTAATATAAATTTTAAGAAAATTAGGCCCATGGAGTTGGTTCAATACAAATAAAACTCCTATTAATATTCCAATGATACCACCAACGACACTCATAATTGCCCCTTGGAAAAAGAAAATGTTACGGATATCTTTTATTGTAGCACCTATATTAAATAAGGTATTAAGCGTTTTCTTTTTATCTAAAATCATCATAATAATAGAACCGATTACGTTGAATAAGGCAATAATTAGTACTAATGTAAATATTAAATACACCGCTAAATTTTCGGTGTTTAACATTTTATAAAGTTTGTCGTTAAGTTGAATTCTGTTTTTTACAATCACATCATTTCCTAAAATAGCTTGAATGTTGTTCTTTACAGTGGTTTCATCTGCTCCTTTTTTAAGTTTAAATTCGATGGCTGAAATTTGATTGGGCTTATAATTTAAAAGGTGTTGAGCCAAATCAATTGGGGCATAGATATAATTGTCGTTTAAGGTTTCATTGATATCAAAAATACCAACATTAACTGTTTTTACGGTATTATAGATGTCCTTAATTGAAGAGAATTGTCCTTTTCCAGGTTTAGGAACATAAATATTGGCGGCTTTGGAAAAATCTAATACACCGTAAGATAAATTTCTTGAAATGCCCCAGCCAATAACAATTTGATTGGAACCTTGAGTAAACCATGAGCCTTGAACAATTACAGAATCCATTTGATTAACCTGATTAAAATGGGCATCTACCCCTTTTAATATGGCTAAATAATCTTTATTATCAGAAGTAATAAGTACCCGATCTTCAATGACTTTGGAAAATAGTGTAATATCACTTAAGGCATTTAATTTAGCAAGGTTGTCCTCGCTAATTATAAAAGATTTTCCAGTAATGGTTTCAGCTTTTAAATCTGGGTCTACAATATTAGAAAATTGAAGTGTAAAGTCTTTTAATCCAGCAAAACCAGCAAGAACAATAAATAGAGAAGCAGCACCAACTATTACACCAACTGCCGCTATAATGGTTATAAAATTTATGGCATTGTTGCTGCTTTTGGAGCGTAAATATCGTTTGGCTATGTATAGCGCAAAATTCACTTAAGATTTTTTACGTTTGTCTAATAAAGAAGGGTCTTGCAATGGGTTTTCTTTACCTTTTAAAGACTTGTCTATTTGGTCAATATACTCTAAAGAGTCGTCAATAAAAAATTCTAAACTTGGCATGCGTCGTAATTGCTGCTTGGTACGTTGTGCTATTTCATGTTTTATAAGTGGTGTGTTGGATTTAATACCCTTTAAAAGTTCTATACCCTTATTATTAGGAAAAATACTTAAATATACTTTAGCTACGGATAAATCTACCGTAACTTTTACTTTAGATACAGAAATTAATACGCCTCTCAAACCACCATCGGTTGCTGCTTTTTGAAGCACATCGGCCAAATCGTTTTGTAATACAGATGCTATTTTTTTTTGTCTTTGACTTTCCTCTACGTTACTCATGTTTTATACCTGTTAAAGGTTTAGTATGCAAAAATAGTTGTTATTCTATGAATATATTGATTTTTATGGTAGTTTTAAGTAAAATATGTGTTTAATTTCGATTTGTAATGTTATGAGATTTTGAATAAAATTGAAAGATTCCATTTTTTATAAGAAATGATATATGAAAAAGAGGAAATTGTTGTTATCATAGGTTATTAAAGGTTTTTTAACATAAAATAAACAAATGTTGTATTAATTGAATATTGTCATGAGATAAAGCATTATTTTTCTTGCTAACAAATAAAATAAATAGTAATATTGCACTCCAATTTTGAGTTTATAACTTGTTTTGAACAAATCAAAATAGCAGTAAAAATCAAAATGGTCCTATAGCTCAGTTGGTTAGAGCACCTGACTCATAATCAGGTGGTCCATGGTTCGAGTCCATGTGGGACCACAAGTAAATTAAAGCACTTACAAGTTTATTGTAGGTGCTTTTTTTAATAAAAAAGCAACGTTTTTTTACTGTTATCTCAATTATTTAAGGTTTTAAGAAATTTTTTAAACCACTTACCTGAAGCTTTGATGAATCGTTTTTGTGTTGAAAAATCAACATAAACTAATCCAAATCTGGGACGGTATCCTTCAGCCCATTCAAAATTATCAGTAAAAGTCCATGCAAAATAGCCTTCCACATTTAACCCATCTTGTTTTGCTTTGTAAACTTGTTGTAAATAGGTTTGAAAGTAATTAAGTCTATCAACATCATGAATTTCTCCATTTTGCAATATGTCATTAAAGGCTGCGCCATTTTCAGTGATGATAATTTTTTTAATGCTTTTATATTGGTTGAATTGCTTAATCATGTTATAAATACTGGGAGGGTAAACTTCCCAATCCATTAAGGTAGTTTTTACATTTCGATTGGAGGCCTTTACAATTTTTGAATAAATATAAGGTACATAGTAACTGTGTTTTATAACTTCACGTGTGTAGTTTTGAACACCTATAAAATCGAATTCAAATTTTGCATTTTCCATGTCATTTGGATGCACGTAAGTTTTAATTTGTTTTAAAACAGGTACTTTTTCTGTTGGATAACCTAAACCTAATACGGGTTCAATAAAAAGCCTATTGAGAAGTGCATCTGCTTTTTTGACAGCAAAAATATCCTTTTTTGTATTTCTGTAAGGTGTAACTTCAGAGCATGAAAATGTTGTGCCAATAACACTGTTTGGAATTAGATTTCGTAAAATACGTCCACCTAAAGCTTGGCATAAAACAGCATGATGTATTGCGGGTAAAAATTTTTTTAATCTTTTTTGTCCAGGAGCATGCACTCCTAAAAAGTAACCTGCTCCTGTAAATACCATAGGTTCGTTCAATACCATCCAATGTTTAACACGGTCGCCAAATTGTTTAGCGCAAAGGCTGGCATAGTTTTCAAACCATTCTAAAATATCTCTGTTAGTCCAGCCTCCTTTTTCTTCAAGGGCTTGTGGTAAATCCCAATGATATAAGGTTATCCATGGAGTAATGTTGCATTCTAAACAAAAATCAATAACTCGATTGTAAAAATTAATACCCTCTAAATTAATCTCTCCTTCGCCATTGGGAATAAGTCTTGACCAAGAAAGTGAAAACCTGAAATTGGGGATATTCATAGATTTCATAAGAAGAATATCTTCTTTGTATTTATGGTAAAAATCAACAGCAGTATTGGCATTTTCATTTTGTTGAATTGCACCTTTTTTTGTTGTAAAAACGTCCCAAATAGAAACTCCTTTTCCATCAATATTATGAGCGCCTTCAATTTGGTATGCAGCGGTTGATACTCCCCAAACAAAATTGTTACCGAAATCCCTAGCTTTTAATTTAAAAGTTGATTGTTTAGTTTTTTTCGTCATTTTAATTTATTAAGCAATGCACTCTTGGAGTAATTGGTTAATAATTTGCTCTGTCATGTCTGGATAATTTACTTCAATAATGGAGTCTGTTTCTGTCCATTCAATAAGTGTCTTAAGGTGTTTTTTCTTTAATGATTTTATAACCGGTACTCCCATTTGTTTAAGAGCAGCGGCATTACATTGTTGTTCGTACTGACCTTTCATAGGTATAACCATTAGTTTTTTCTTCATAAATAATGCTTCAGCTGGAGTTTCAAAACCAGCACCACACAAAATACCTTTGCTATTTGCCATGCTCTTTACAAAAGCTTCATTGTTTATGGGTTGAATAGTAATATTGTTATCTGTAATTATTTTTTTATTGTGCTTAGAAAACACTTCCCATTTAGTATTTTTTATTTTAGACAGTATTTTTAATATTTTATCATCCCCATAAGAAGGTAAATAAACTGTATAATAATCTAATGTATTACAAACTATATTTCGAATATCTTGCCTAATAACTGGTGTGAATATATGCTCTTGATATGCTTTAAAATGAAATCCGAATTGTTTGGTAGTTGGGGCGTATTTTTTTAAGATAAATTTCCCTAAACGATCTTTCTTGAATGGTTTAGGTGCATTTAAAGATAGTACGGCAGCTTGGTGACTTAAGCTTACACAGGGTTTGTTTTTCAGTTTACATGCCCATGCTGAAACAGGTTCAAAATCATTTATAATTAAGTCGTATTTTTCAATAGGAAGGCTGTTTATTTCTTTTTGAAGTCTATTGGTATTAGCTCTTAAATACGTTTTCCACATATTAACACCTCCTTGTTTTCCAAATATAAAACTCAGTCCTTTTAATTGATAGGTTATAGGGTAAGGGATATCAATATCCGCCTGAGTGCCACTAACAAGAATATCTAATTCTATTTGTTTTTTTTGAAGAATAGGAATAATGTCGCGTGCCCTGCTTAGGTGTCCATTTCCAGTACCTTGAATGGCGTATAAAACTTTCATAGATTTATGATAGAGTTTAAAATAATTAAAAATTATTTTTCGATAATGTTTTTTCCGAATTGAAATTCTTTTATTAAGTTTTGAAAAAGTGCTTTGCTTTCAAGGATTTGATCTTCTTCCAATTCTTCTTCAAAATTATTTTTTGAATTTTGATAAAAAGCAGGGTCTTCTTCAAAAGAATATAGTGCCCATTTGCTGTCATTGAATTCTAAAGCCGTTAAATTTTCAATCCAATCTCCAGAATTAAGATATATAACTGAACCGTTTTCTGATTTAATTTTTTTTATTTCTGGCTGATGAATATGTCCACAAATTACATAGTCATAATTGTTTTCTATGGCAATATCAGCAGCAATTTGTTCAAAATTATTGATAAATTTAACAGCGGATTTTACACTATTTTTGATTTTTTTAGACATGGATATGGGGGCTCCGCCAAATTTTATTGAAAAATAATTAATAGCACTATTTAATAGAATTAACGAATCATAACCAACTGCTCCTAACTTGGCAATCCATTTGGAATGTTGCATAGTAACATCAAACACATCTCCATGGAATATCCATGTTTTTTTACCGTGAATTTCTAAAAGTAATTTGTTTACTATTTTAAATGAACCAAGTTCAAAACCTACAAATTTTCTTAACATTTCATCATGGTTTCCTGTAATGTACTCTACAGTTATGCCATTGGCAATCCATTTCATGATAAGTTTTATAACTTTCATATGTGACTTTGGCCAGTAACGTTTATTGAATTGCCAAATATCTATAATATCACCATTTAAAATGACCCTTTTAGGATTAATAGATTTTAAGTATTTATGTAGCTCTTTTGCTCTACAACCATAGGTTCCTAAATGAACATCAGATATGACTACTATATCAACATCTCTTTTTGTCATAAGATTGGTAGTTTATACGTTGAATTTTGGAGAGGATAGGTAACTACGATACGTAAGTGAAAAAAAATTACTACCGCAACTGATAGAAAAATCTGAAATAATGTCATGTAGTTATATTACAATTAACAAAATTAGAGTGTTTTGTCAATACTATTGTAACCCTTGTTTTAACCTTTGGTTAAGGGAGTGTTATTTGTTAATTTTAGGATAACACTTTTCTTAAATAACAGTTAATGGTTGCTGTTTAATATTTATATCATTTATAATAAGAGAGATATTCTTTTATATTTGTTTTTTATAACATTTGAGTAATTTTTTATAAAAACATAATTTTTTTGAAATAATAGCGTTTTTATTGAGAATTGAAGCAAAATACACCTTGCATTTTGTCGATTCTTTTTGTTGTTTCGTGGGTGTTTTTTTTTGAAAAAAGAAATATTATTTTTGATGACTCACTATTTTTTATACATTTGTTTCCAAATGACAATACAAAATAAAAGAACTTTAGCCTCAATCTTATTTGTATTAATAAGTTTTGTATGTATGCACGCTCAATCAGGTAATGAGCCTCCAGTTCCATTACCACCAGGTCCACCGCCTCCAGGTGCTCCAATAGATGGAGGTGTGTTATTTTTAGCTTGCGCTGCGTTAATTTATGGTGCTAAAAAAATGATTAAAAAATAATTTTTTAGTTGTTTAAACTCATAAGTTTCGTTACGTATTTTCCTAAAACATCAAATTCTAAATTTACAACCGTTCCTTTTTTAAAGGAATTAAAGTTTGTATGCTTGTAAGTAAATGGTATAATGGCTACGCTAAAACTATCTTTTTGAGAATTAACAACCGTTAAACTAGTTCCATTAACGGTTATAGAACCTTTTTCAATAGTTATATTATTGAATTTGGAGTTGTAACTAAATGTAAAAACCCAACTTCCATTAGTTTCTTCTATATTGGTGCAAATAGCTGTTTGGTCTACATGGCCTTGTACAATATGGCCATCTAACCTATCACCAAGTTTCATCGCCCGTTCTAAGTTTACCTTATCATTTATACTAAGGTGTTGTAGATTTGTTTTTTCTAAGGTTTCTTTGATTGCTGTAACGGTGTATTCGTCATTATTTATAGCCACCACAGTTAAGCAAACGCCATTGTGAGCAACACTTTGGTCAACTTTTAGCTCTGGAGCTAACCTGCTTTTTATAGAGATATGTAGATTGTCTAGATCTTTTTTTAAATTGGAAATCACGCCCATATCTTCAATAATTCCTGTAAACATATTATTATCTGTTTATTTAGTTAAATTTGTAGCATCAAAATTACAAACAAAAGTTATCAATTTTAATGAAGAACGCAGAAAATATAGTAGTTGGAATATCAATAGGTGACTTAAACGGCATTGGCAGTGAAATTGTTTTAAAAACTTTTGAAGATTCAAGAATGCTTGAATTTTGTACACCTGTAGTTTTTGCTTCAGCAAAAACTATGACTTTTTTAAAAAATCATTTTAATTCTGATGTTAGTTTTAATGGTATTAATGATATTAAGCAATTAATTTATGGAAAAATAAACGTGTTTAATTGTTGGAACAATGTTGTAAATATTGATTTTGGTAAAGAAGACCTTAAAATAGGTGAATATGCTATAAAATCATTGGAAGCGGCTACCAGAGCATTAAAAAATAACGATATTGATGTGCTGGTAACGGCGCCCATTAACAAGCATAATATTCAGTCGGATACATTTAAGTTTCCTGGGCATACAGATTATTTGGCTAAGGAGTTAGGGGGAAATAGTTTAATGTTTATGATAACAAATACTTTAAGGGTTGGTTTACTAACAGATCATGTGCCTGTTAAAGATATTGCAAATCATATTACATCAGATTTAATTCAACAAAAAATAAATACAGTTTATGAATCACTTCAACAAGATTTTAATATTTCAAGACCAAAAATAGCCGTTTTAGGTATTAACCCTCATACTGGGGATAATGGAGTTATAGGTATTGAAGACGATACTGTTTTAAGACCAACCTTAGAAAAAATTAAAGCATCAGGAAAATTAGTCTTTGGTCCCTATGCAGCAGATAGTTTTTTTGGTTCAAACAATTATAAAAACTTTGATACCATTATTGCTTCCTACCATGATCAAGGATTAATTCCTTTTAAAACGTTGTCGTTTGGTCAAGGTGTAAACTATACTGCGGGTTTAAATAAGGTTAGAACATCTCCAGACCATGGCACTGCTTATGAAATTGCAGGCAAAGGAATAGCTGATGAAAACTCATTTAAAGAAGCTGTTTTTGCTGCTATAGAAATATATAAAAATCGTTCTGAGTATGAGGAGCTTACTTCTAATCCCTTAAAAAAGGCAGCCAAAAATGAGCGTCGTTAAAGGCTTGGTTTTTAAACGAATTCTTAAAAAAAGACCTGAAATAAAGATATAAACAAAAAAATGTTTATAAGTAATGTGTCGTAAATAAAAATTTATATATTTGCAGGCTCAAAATAGATGTGATAATGAAGCCATTAAAAGAGTTTACAATTCCATTTGTAGGGTTAAAAATAGCGAAACATCAATTTGAGTATAAGGTAAATAAAACGTTCTTTGAGTATTTTGAGTATGAAGATTTTAATGATGTAAACATTAAAGTTGATTTAGTTTTAGAAAAAAAATCAACTTTATTAGAATTACATTTTAAAATATCAGGTACTGTTAATGTTAATTGTGATGTAACTAATGAGCCATTTAATCAAAGTGTTGAAAATGAGTTTGATTTAGTGGTAAAGTTTGGGGAGGAATATAATGATGAATATATTGATATTCTTATTGTTCCACATGGTACGTATGAAATTAATGTACAACAGTATATATATGAATTAACGGTGCTTGGAGTACCAACAAAGCGCGTGCACCCGGGTGTAGAAGACGGCACATTAAAATCAGACATACTTGAAAAATTAGAAGAATTAAGCCCAAAGCTTAAAGAAAATAAAGAAAAAGAAGAGGATATTGATCCTCGTTGGAATACATTAAAGAAACTATTAACGGATAAATAAACGAAAAAATGGCACATCCTAAAAGAAAAATCTCGAAAACGAGAAGAGATAAAAGAAGAACACACTACAAAGCAACTGCGCCACAGATTGCAACTTGCTCTGCAACAGGGGAAGCTCACTTATATCATAGAGCACACTGGTACGAAGGTAAATTATATTACAGAGGTCAAGTTTTAATTGACAATTCAGAAGCTGTAGAAAACGTAGCATAACTATTATGCATGCATATATTAAAACGCTCCAATGTGAGCGTTTTTTTTATGATATGTTTTTTCTATAAGCCAAAAACAACTTAATTTGCATCATAATTAGATTAGAATTTAGTATTTTTCAACAAGTTTTGAATGTTTTTGTCGGATTTTATTGAATTTTGGTCAATTTAACTAAATAAGGTATGAGTAAAATATCAGCAGCAATTACAGCTGTAGGAGGCTATGTTCCTGAATATGTGTTAACCAACCAAATTCTTGAAACAATGGTTGACACAAATGATGAATGGATAACGACACGAACAGGGATTAAAGAGCGTAGAATTCTTAAAGATGACGGTAAAGGAACTTCATATTTAGCTATTAAAGCGGCTCAAGATCTTATAAATAAAAAGGGAATTAACCCAAAAGACATAGAGCTTGTTATTGTTGCTACGGCAACACCAGACATGAAAGCGGCTTCAACAGCCTCTTTTACGGCTACAGAAATAGGCGCTATTAATGCGTTTTCATTTGATATGGATGCTGCTTGCTCTAGTTTTTTATATGGAATGTCAGTTGCAGCAAGTTATATTGAATCAGGAAGGTATAAAAATGTGCTCTTAATTGGAGCGGATAAAATGTCTTCTATCATTAATTATAAAGATCGAGCTACTTGTATTATTTTTGGAGATGGAGCAGGTGCTGTATTATTTGAACCAAATCAAGAAAATTTAGGATTTCAAGATGAATATTTAAGAAGTGATGGTTCAGGGCGCGAATTTTTACAAGCCACCTATGGAGGTTCTACATACCCTATAAATGTACAAGCTGTAGAAGAAGGCAGGCAATTTGCTTTTCAAGAAGGTAGAACAGTTTTTAAAAATGCTGTATTTAATATGGCTGATGCTGCCTCAAAAATTTTAGAAAGAAATAAATTAACAAACCATGACGTTGATTGGTTGGTAGCACATCAAGCAAATAAGCGTATTATTGACGCTACTGCAAACCGAATAAATTTAGAAGAGGAAAAAGTGATGATTAATATAGAAAAGTACGGTAATACTACATCGGCAACTTTACCGTTACTTTTATTTGATTATGAATCACAACTTAAAAAAGGAGATAAATTAATATTTGCTGCTTTTGGCGGCGGATTTAACTGGGGGTCCATTTATTTAACATGGGCATATAATTCAAATAATTAACCAAAAAAATACTAAGCCAATTATGGATATCAAAGAGATTCAAAACTTAATTAAGTTTGTTGCAAAATCAGGGGCAAGCGAGGTTAAATTAGAAATGGATGATATAAAAATCACCATAAGAACAGGGTCAGAATCAGACACAACAGCCATTCATTACACACCTGTTGCACCGCAAATTCCTCAAGCAACAGCACATGTAGCACAAGAAATGCCAGTACAAAATGTAGAAGCGCCAGCACCAGCTGCTGCCAGTGGATCAGATGATAACTCAAAATACATTACTATAAAGTCGCCAATAATTGGTACATTTTACAGAAAACCAGCTCCAGACAAACCACTATTTGTTGAAGTGGGACAAACTATTTCTGAAGGCGATGTGCTTTGTGTAATTGAGGCTATGAAACTTTTCAATGAAATTGAATCTGAGGTTTCTGGAAAAATAGTTAAAGTATTAGTTGATGATTCTTCTCCTGTAGAGTTTGACCAACCATTGTTTTTAGTAGACCCATCATAACTTGAAGTTTAAAGTTTAATGTTTATAAAGTTTAGAGACTGAGTGTTTCTAAATCTGTGAACAACTAAACCATAAACTCTTAAACTCTTAAAGATATGTTTAAAAAAATATTGATTGCCAACAGAGGAGAAATAGCACTACGTGTTATTAGAACCTGTAAAGAAATGGGTATTAAAACGGTGGCTGTATATTCTACTGCAGATGCAGAAAGTCTTCACGTTAAGTTTGCAGATGAAGCAGTTTGTATCGGTCCAGCATCCAGCGCACTTTCTTACTTAAAAATGTCCAATATTATATCAGCTGCAGAAATAACGAATGCAGATGCTATTCACCCTGGATATGGATTTTTATCTGAAAATGCTAAATTTTCAAAAATATGTGAAGAACATGGCATAAAATTTATTGGAGCTTCTGCAGAGATGATTGACAGAATGGGTGATAAGGCAAATGCTAAAGAAACCATGAAAGCTGCAGGTGTACCATGTGTGCCAGGAAGTGATGGTGTTATTCAAACCTTTGAAGATTGCGAAAGAATAGCTAAAGAAACAGGTTATCCTGTTATGCTAAAAGCATCTGCTGGTGGTGGAGGTAAAGGAATGCGAGGTGTTTTTAAGCCTGAAAATCTTAAAGAAGCTTGGGATTCGGCAAGACAAGAAAGTAAAGCTGCTTTTGGAAATGACGATATGTACATGGAAAAACTCATTGAAGAACCAAGGCATATAGAAATTCAAATAGTAGGTGATTCTACTGGGAAAGCTTGTCATTTATCTGAAAGAGATTGTTCGATTCAGCGCCGTCATCAAAAATTAACAGAAGAAACCCCTTCACCGTTTATGACGGATAAATTAAGGGATAAAATGGGTAAAGCAGCTGTTAAAGCTTCTGAATACATAAAATACGAAGGTGCAGGTACTATTGAGTTTTTAGTAGATAAGCACCGAAATTTCTATTTTATGGAAATGAATACACGTATTCAAGTTGAACACCCTATTACTGAACAGGTCATTGATTTTGATTTGATTCGTGAACAAATATTAGTAGCTGCAGGTGTGCCAATTTCAGGAAAAAATTACACTCCTAAATTACATTCTATTGAATGTAGAATAAATGCTGAAGATCCTTTTAATGGCTTTAGGCCATCACCAGGAGTTATTACTACATTGCACGCGCCTGGAGGCCATGGTGTACGTTTGGATACACATGTGTATGCTGGGTATACTATTCCGCCAAATTATGACTCTATGATTGCTAAGTTAATTACTACAGCGCAAACAAGAGAAGAGGCTATTAGCAAAATGAAGCGTGCTTTAGATGAGTTTGTTATTGAAGGTGTTAAAACCACTATTCCTTTTCATAGACAATTAATGGACCATCCAGATTATGTGGCGGGTAATTATACGACGAAGTTTATGGAAGACTTTGTTATAGAAAAACAAGTTGAAGAATAAATATTAAAAACTCCAAAAGCAATTTTGGAGTTTTTTTGTAAAGAACTTTTTCTTTATTGATATTATCCATACTTATTTGGGTGTTGCTTTTTCTTCATTTATCTTTAATCTCATATATAATTAAATTCTTTTGAAGCTAATAAAACGCTTTTTCAAACTCATTTTTAAAGGGGTGCTTTGGTTATTTATTGTGTCCATAGCAATTACTTTTATATATAAATGGCTGCCAGTTCCACTAACTCCACTTATGATTATAAGGAGTATTGAACAATATCAAGCCCAAAAAGACATTGTTTGGAAACACCATTGGGTCTCTATTGATAAAATTTCGAAAAATCTACAATTGGCTGTCATATGTAGTGAAGATCAAAATTTTTTAAATCACAACGGATTTGATTTAAAAGCGATTGAAAAAGCCATTGAATTTAATAAACAAGGAAAACAGATTCGTGGGGCGAGTACTATAAGCCAACAAACAGCTAAAAATATTTTTTTATGGCCTCAACGTAGTTGGTTGCGTAAAGGCTTAGAAGTTTATTTCACCTTTTTAATAGAGCTCATGTGGTCTAAAGAGCGAATTATAGAAGTGTATTTAAACAGTATTGAAATGGGGAATGGTATTTACGGTGCGGGAGCAGCATCGCAATATTGGTTTAAAAAATCGGCTAATAAATTAACACAAATGGAATCAGCAGCTATAGCAGCTATTCTACCAAACCCAAGAGTTTATAAAGCAAATCCGGCCTCTAATTATATTCATGGCAGAAAGCATTGGATAGTTCGTCAAATGGGATATTTTGGACCGTTAGATTATATTAAACAAAATGATAAATCCAATAAAAATTAAACAAGACTTGTATTTGCAATGCGAAGTATTTATTGAAAATAGATTACAGACCATTCAAAAAACGATTTATGAAATTCAGGAATCGTTAACATCAGAAACTAAAAGTAGTGCGGGCGATAAGCATGAAACTGGACGCGCTATGCTGCAATTAGAACGTGAAAAAGCAGGTTGCCAGCTTGCTGAAATTCAGAAAATAAAAGAAAATTTTTATAAAATAGATATTTCTAAAACATCTAAAATCATTGGATTAGGCAGTCTTGTTTATACTACCAGTGCTAATTATTTTATTGGAATTAGTGCGGGTCAACTAACGGTAGATTCTACTAAAGTGTATGCTATTTCTAATAATACGCCTATTGGACAATTGTTAATGGGTAAGATCACAGGCGATGAAATTATTTTTCGAGAACAGAAATTTGTTATTAAAAAAGTGCTTTAAATAATAGTTTTTAAAGTTTAAAATAAAAGTTGAAGATTATTAATATCAGAGGTTAACTGTTAATTATTATATAAAATTATATTATGAATTTAAACTTTCAGGAGCGATGGTAGTCTTAAACTTTTTAAATGGTTACAATGATTTACTCTAAGAAAAGAAAAACGATTTTATTAATTTTAATAATTTCTCTTAACATCCTATTTTATTCCTGCATAAATAAAAAAAATGATTCAGGGGTTAGTCAGAGTCGATTAGATGATAATAATAAAATACCAATTTACAATTTTGAATCATTAGAAAGGTTGTTATACACTCAAAATAAGAATATTCACATTATAAATTTTTGGGCTATGTGGTGTGCTCCTTGTGTAAAGGAACTTCCTATAATTCAGGAATATGAAAAAAACAATCCTAATGTAGAAGTTATATTAGTTAGTCTCGATTTTCCTGAAGATATTGAAACTAAACTTATGCCATTTTTAAATGATAAAGGAATAACGTCTAAAGTGGTATTATTAGATGATCCTGATGCTAATAGTTGGATTGATAAAGTGAATCCGAATTGGTCTGGTGCAATTCCATACACTATAATATTTAATAATGAAAAACGTTCGTTTCATGAGCGGGCCTTTAGTAGTCTAATAGATTTAGAAACAGAAATAAATTCAACTTTTAATAATTAATTATAATATGAAAAGTATCAGTATACTAATTAGTAGTTTTGTTTTAATAGCTGGCATATTAACATCTTGTAAAAATAATTCTGAAAAGAAAGAAAGAAAAGATTTACTTGAACAATATCAAGGTAGACCAGAGCGGCCAGAACGGCCTGATGGTAGACCCCCAATGAAAGGCGATAGAAAAGGTCCTCCACTGGGAGGAAATCATAGCCCAGTGCAATCAAAAACTTTAGAAGAAATTGGAGGCTATAAAATTGGCGATGTAGCTACAGACTTTGAACTTAAAAATATTGATGGTAATCTTTTTTCCTTATCAGATTTTACTGAAGCAAAAGGTTATATTGTAGTTTTTACATGTAATGGATGTCCTTTTTCTAAAATGTATGAAGATCGTTTAATAGCACTTCATAACAAATATGCTCCCAAAGGTTATCCTGTAATTGCCATCAATCCTAATATTAGTCAAGATAACCCCATAGAAAGTTTTGAGGCCATGCAAACGCGTGCTGAAGATAAATTTTTCCCTTTTGTTTACTTAGCAGATGAAGGCCAAAAAATATCCCCACAATATGGGGCTGTTAGAACGCCTCATGTGTTTTTATTGGATAACCAACGTAAAGTACAATATATAGGAACCATTGATGATAATGCTAGATCTTCCGAATCTGTTAAGACAAAATATGTTGAAAATGCAATTGATGCATTAGAAAACGATTTAAAGCCAGAGCCTAACTTTACAAAAGCAATAGGGTGTCCCATAAAAATTAATTAGAAAATTAACACTTAATTTTTTATAATAATTACAGATAAATAATAATTTGAGGTTAAAACTTTAACGTCTGTTATAATTTATCAAGTTCCCTATATTCTAACAGAAAACATAATTTATACCTCAAATAGCTAATCTAAGTTAGTTAAAAAAATGAATGATCAAAGGAATGAGTAAAAGAAAAAAAGCATTAATTGGTTTATTCTTATTTGTAATATTAACAATGATTTTTTTGCCAACTATTATTAAAACTTATGCTATTAATAATAGTAAATAACTCATTGGAAGACAGATTGATATAAAAAAAATTAAATACAATTATTTTACTAATACCGTTAAGGTTTATGATTTCAAAATATTTGAAGAAAATGGCAAAGATGAGTTTGCAACTTTTGATACACTTATATTAAATGTAGAGCTTTATCCCTTATTATTTAACGAAAAAGTTATAGAACAGTTTTATATAAAAGGTTTAATGGTTAATACAACGCTTAAAGATTCTATCTTTAATTTTGATGATCTTGTTGCGTTTCATACCGAAGAAACTGATTCTATTAATAAAACTGAATCAGAGAGTTTTAAGTATGATATTTCAAATATTGAACTCAAAGACGCTAATTTTTATTTTAATAACAGAAATGTAAATCATGTTACTCACATAGATGATTTTTCAATTTTTATGGAAAATATAAGTTGGGATAAAGAAGAAAAAAGTAATGCTGATATTAAATTCAACTTTCAAAATGGAGGTTATTTAGAAACGTCATTAAATATTAATCCAGTTGATGGTGATTACGATGCTAGTGTTAATATTAAAGATTTAATTCTGGCTCCTTTTTATGAATACATTGCTGAGTACGCACACATAAATAGTATTGATGGTTATTTAAATACTGAGATTAAAATAGAAGGCAATATAAACAAACCTATTGATGCTGTAGTTTCAGGGAGGTTGGATGTCAATAATTTGATTGTTACTGATAAAAAGGATAATGAAGTTATAAAGTCAAAACGTTTAGATCTTAATTTGAAAAGAATAGATTATGCTAATACTTCCTATGAAATAGACTCCTTAACGCTATTTCAACCCTATGTTTATTTTGAAATGGATACTATAAGTAATAACCTATTTAAAATATTTAAGTGGGATTCTAATACGGAAGATGCTGCAGTTAACACATCTAATGAAAACTTACAACAAACAGATACAACAGCTAACAACTTTTATTATGCTTTAAATAGTTTTCAGGTTAATGACGGTATAATGGATTATAGTGATAATTTAACAGGAAAGCGATTTGATTATCATTTAAGTAATATAAAAATAAATTCTGATGGCATAGATAGCAAAAAGGATTGGGTAAATATATACTCTGATATGCTCTTGAATAAAAGAGGTAAGCTTATTGCTAAGTTGGGATATAACCCTTTAGATATGAGTAATTTAAATTTAAATTTAGCGGTTGAGGATTTTTCATTGTCAGATGTCAATATATATTCTCAGCATTATATGGGACATAGTATTCTTTTAGGAGATTTTTACTATTATTCTAACTCAAAAATATCAAATGCAAATATTGTTAGTGAAAATAGTTTATTGGTTAAAAATGTAAAAGTGAAAAAAGAGAACAATGGTCTTTATAACTTGCCATTAAGATTTGCTTTATTCATTTTAAAAGATAGAAAAGGAGATATAAATTTAGAGGTGCCAGTTCTTGGAGATTTAAATAATCCAGAAATTAATATATGGAAAATGGTTTGGACAACTCTTAAAAATAGAATAACAGGAGCGGCAGCAAGTCCTATTAAATCACTCGCTACATTAGTGGATGTAAATCCAAAAGATTATGAAGAGTTAGTATTCCAATACACTGATACCATACCAAATGAAAATCAACTTTTAAAGTTGAACAAACTTTTAGAAATGGAAACTCTTAAAGAAGGTTTAAAAATAGAATTGAAATATTTTGTAGACCCGGATTTACAACGTGATGCTGTTGTACTTTTAGAATTAGGGAAACAATATTATCAAGAGAATAATAAAGATTATTTGGATGATAAAAAAGGATTTGAGAATTACATTTACACAAAAGCAAATAGTAGTTCTTTAAATCTTTTAGACGCAGCTTATATGTTAATTAATCCACAGACAATAGACTCCCTTACTAATATTTATAACAATACTTTAATTGAGAATACAATTAATTATTTAAAAACATCTAACCCGTCAACTCGTATAGATGTTACAAAATTTGATAAAAATGAACCCGAAAATTTGGGTTCTTTGTCTAAATTCAAAATTAAATTTGATTTATTAGATGTGCAGACTATTCAACAAGATGGTATAAAAACTAATGATTAAAAAGTAGATTAGTTATCCTTGTCTTATAATTGAGATATAAACAGTTGTGTCTATTTTTAATGCTTTATGATGTTCAAGAAACACTTTGTTGCCATTCAAATCTACCTCAATCAAATAATAATACCCTTTGTAATACACTTGTTTTACTGTGGTTTTCAAGTCTGATGTCTCTACTATTTTTAGCTGATTAGCATAAATTAATTTACCGTTAATGTCATTAAACTCACCAAAAAAAGAAGCGATTAATTTGTCTTTTGGATGTTTGTATAAATACTGAGGCGTGTTGTTTGCAAGTATTTTTGCATTGTGTAAAACAATCATTTGGTCTGAAAACGATAAAACATCGTCTTTATCATGCGTAGCAACAATGCAAGTAATGTTTTTTTCTTTTAAATATTTAAAAAGGTTTCGGCGTAAGGATTGTTTTTTAAAATTATCAATATGGCTAAAGGGTTCGTCCAATAAAATGATTTCTGGCTGTTTGGCTATAGCACGTGCTAAGGCCACACGTTGTTTTTGTCCACCACTTAATTCTTTAACTTTGATATTTGCATAAGCTTCTAATTCTACCACTTTTAAAAGCTCCAGGGTGCGTTCTTGCTTTTCTTTGGGGTAAAAATTAGAAAGGAATGCTCCGATGTTTTCTGAAACCGAAGTAAAAGGCATTAAATCAAATTCTTGGGAAACATATTTCATGAAATCAGGACCAATAATGAGGTTAAATTTTGGACCTAATATTTGGGAGTCTTTCCAAAAAATTTCACCTTCATTTAAGTCATAGGTGCCGTAGAGCAATTTTAAAAGGGTACTTTTTCCCGAGCCGCTTTCCCCGATTATAGAAACATGTTCGCCTTGATTTACATGAAAGCTAATAGCTTCTAAAATGTTCTTTTTTTTATAGCGAAAGGATATGTTTTTTACTTGGAGCATACATGACAAGGTAGTTTTTATTTTTGAATAGGTAAAGTGTTAACGCCCATATTAAACAGTGTAAACCCAAAAATATCTGCATATTGGTCTATGATTTTGTTTACAGGCGTTCCCGCACCATGACCAGCATCAGTTTCAATTCGTATTAATGTTGGGTTGCTGCCTGTTTGTTTGCTTTGTAATTCTGCTGCAAATTTAAAACTATGTGCAGGCACTACCCGATCATCGTGGTCGCCTGTGGTAATTAAAGTGGCTGGGTATTCTATGCCTTTTTTCACATTATGAACAGGGGAATAGTTTTTTAAATATTCAAACATTTCTTTAGAATCTTCAGCAGTTCCATAATCGTATGCCCAGCCTGCTCCAGCGGTAAAGGTGTGGTAACGTAACATATCTAAAACACCAACGGCGGGTAATGCTACTTTAGCCAATTCGGGACGCTGAGTCATAACAGCTCCAACTAATAAACCGCCATTGGAACCACCTCTAATAGCCAAATAATCAGATGTCGTGTATTTGTTTTCAATCAGAAATTCCGCTGCAGCGATAAAATCGTCAAAAACGTTTTGTTTTTTTAGTTTCGTTCCTGCATCGTGCCATGCGCGACCATATTCGCCACCGCCTCGTAAATTCGGAACTGCTAAAATACCGCCTTGTTCCATCCAAACGGCATTTGTAATGCTAAAAGTAGGTGTTAAACTGATATTGAACCCACCATAGCCATAAAGGATGGTTGGGTTTTTACTATTTAGTTCCAATCCTTTTTTATGGGTAATCATCATAGGGATTTTGGTGCCATCTTTTGAGTTATAAAACACTTGATGACTTTCATATTCGTTGGAATTAAACGCAATTTTAGGTTGCCAATACAAGCTCGTTTCCCCTGTTTTTGGCAGGAATTTATAAATGCTGGTTGGGGTATTGTAATTGGTAAATGAATAATATAAGGTTGTGTCTTTTGCTTTTCCGCTAAAACCTCCTACTGAGCCTAAGCCAGGTAGTTCAATGTCTTCAACTAAATTGCCCTGATAATCAAATTGTTTTACCTTTGAAATGGCATCAACCATATAATTTGCAAAGAAAAATCCACCTCCCGTTGATGGTGATAAAACATACTTGGTTTCAGGTATAAAATCCACCCAATTTTCAACCGTAGGATTTGAAGCATCAACAGTAACAATCTTTCTGTTTGGGGCATTTAAATTTGTAACAATATATAGTTTGGTTTCTACATTTTCAATAATCTGGGTATCGCTATCCGTATGATCCAAAATAGAAATAAAATGACTTTTAGGAACAGATAGGTCTTTAATTAAAAGTTTGTTTCCAGAAGTAGAATTACGGGGTGAAATGATTAAAAAGCGATTATCTTCGGTTACTTGTGCATAAATATAACGGTGCTTTTCTTCGGGAGTTCCGCCAAATATTAAAGTGTCTTCTTTTTGAGGTGTACCCAGTTTATGGTAATATACTTTGTGCTGATCCGTTTTGGAAGAAAGCTCGCTGCCTTTGGGTTTATCGTAACTTGAATAATAAAAGCCTTCATTTTTATACCAAGAAATGGTTCCGAATTTTACATCGTTTATGGTGTCTTCAAGAACCGTTTTAGTTTCGGTACTCATAACAATAATCTTTCGCCAATCGCTACCACCTTCTGAAATAGAATATGCTAAAATACTGCCGTCTTTTGAAAAGCTTAAAGCACCTAATGAAACTGTACCATCTTTTGAAAAGTTATTGGGGTCTAGGAAAACTTCAGCATTTTCATGCTCCTTTTTTCTGTAAATAACATCCTGATTTTGTAAGCCATCGTTTTTAGAAAAATATGTGTAATTGCCTTCGGTAAAAGGTGCGCTAACTTTTTCGTAGTTCCATAAATTTTTTAGACGCTCTTTTAGTGCTTCTCTGTAAGGAATTTTATTTAAATACGTATTGGTGGTTTCGTTTTGGGCTTTTACCCAATCTTCAGTTTCAGTACTTCTATCATTTTCAAGCCACCGGTAAGGGTCTTTTACTTCTACATCAAAATAGGTGTCAGTAACGTTAACGGTTTTGGTTTTGGGGTAGTTCACTATAATATCTTTTTTGCATGATACAAAAATCAATAGTATAAAAAAACTATTTGTTAATTTTATCATGAGGAATAAATTTTAGTCAAAAATAATCAAAACAGACGTAATTTACGTGAGAGTTATTATATATTGAAACAATTTAAAATTCAGAACAATGAACAGAATAGTGGTGTTTTCACTTTTAAGTTTGATGTGCTTAAGTCTATTTTCTCAAGCAGAGATAACGGAAAAGGAACTAAAGAACCATATTTTATTTTTAACCTCAGAAAAAAACGCGGGACGTTACCCGGGAGGCAAAGAAAATAAAAGGGTTGTTAGGTACTTAAAAAAAGAATTTAAAAAACTTAAAATTCAATCTTTTGAAACGGGATATAAGCAACATTTTGAAGCTACTTTACGAGTAGAAAAAAACATTGAAGAAAAACCAATGGTTAAAACATGTAACGTTGTTGGTTTTATTGAAGGAAACGATGCTTTTTTAAAAAATGAATATATTGTTTTAGGGGCACATTATGATCATTTAGGTTTTGGTGGACCGTCTTCAAAATCAGACAAAAAAAATGCCATTCATTATGGTGCTGATGACAACGCCAGTGGAACAGCTGCATTGTTGGAAATTG
Source organism: Pseudalgibacter alginicilyticus (assembly GCF_001310225.1). Taxonomy (GTDB): domain Bacteria; phylum Bacteroidota; class Bacteroidia; order Flavobacteriales; family Flavobacteriaceae; genus Pseudalgibacter; species Pseudalgibacter alginicilyticus. Next base: position 2,712,387 of record NZ_CP012898.1, read on the forward strand.
CAGAGAAAATAGCCTCAGAAAAACAAGCGTTAAAACGAAGTGTTATTTTTATTGCCTTTGGTGCCGAAGAACAGGGTTTATTAGGAAGTCAGTTTTTTGTTGAAAATCCTTTGGTGCCATTAGCTCAAATTAAATTAATGATTAATATGGATATGGTTGGGCGGTTGAATGCTAAAAACCATGTTTATATGGGAGGTGCTGGTACATTTCCGAATGGTATGGAACTGATGAAAGTACTGGCAGAACCTTTGGGGATTAACCCTATTGTTCACGCGGGTTCTGTTGGTGGGTCAGACCATGTGTCTTTTTATAAAAAAGGGATTTCTGTTTTAGGAATGCATACAGGTGGACATCCACAATATCATACACCTGAGGACACGATTGATTTATTAAACATTGAAGGAGAAACTCTGGTTTGCGAATATATTTTTAGAACCATAATGGAAATAGCTTCAACCGACTATAAAATGAAGTTTATAAACCAAGATTAACTTCATAAAAAAGCCTCTGTATGAAACAGAGGCTTTTTCAATTTTATTAAAAGAATTAGCTTAAACTAAATTATTTGCAATCAAATATTCAGCAATTTGAATGGTATTAGTTGCAGCACCTTTACGTAAATTATCAGCCACAATCCACATGTTTAAAGTATTTGCCTGCGTTTCATCTCTACGGATACGGCCTACAAAAACCTCATCTTTATCATGCGCATAAATTGGCATTGGATACGTGTTAGTGTCTGTGTTATCTTGCACAATAACTCCAGGCGTTTCACTTAATAGTTTACGAACTTCAGCTAATTCAAAATCATTTTCAAATTGAACGTTAACAGACTCAGAGTGTCCACCAGCGGTAGGGATTCTTACTGCTGTAGCTGTAACAGAAAATGACTTGTCATTGAATATTTTTTGTGGCTCTCTAGCCAATTTCATTTCTTCTTTAGTATATCCATTTTCTAAAAACACATCGCAATGAGGTAAGGCATTTCTACCAATTGGATAAGGATAAGCCATTTCGCCTTTAATACCTGCAATTTCATTTTCTAATTGCTTAACGGCTTTTACACCAGTACCAGAAACAGATTGGTATGTGGAAACGACCACTCGCTTCATTTTATATTTTTTATGGAGTTGTGATAATGCTAAAACCATTTGTATGGTAGAGCAATTAGGGTTTGCAATAATTTTATCGTCTTTAGTTAATTCGCTGGCATTGATTTCAGGAACTACTAATTTTTTAGTAGGGTCCATTCTCCAAGCCGAAGAATTGTCAACCACTGTTGTACCAACTTCAGCAAATTTAGGAGCCCATTCTAAAGAGGTGTCTCCTCCAGCAGAGAAAATAGCTATTTGAGGTTTTGCAGCTACAGCATCCGCTAGACCAATAACGGTATATTCTTTATTTTTATAAGTCAATTTTTTCCCTACGGAACGCTCAGAGGCTACTAATAACAATTCAGTTATTGGAAAATTTCGTTCTTCAAGAACTTTTAGCATCACTTCGCCAACCATTCCAGTGGCACCAACTACAGCTACTTTCATATCTTATATAAATTAAAAATTTTGAGCAAAATTAGGCATTTATAACAGTTTTAAACAAACAAAAAGCCCTCAATTTTTTGAAACAGAGGGCTTTTTAACAACAAATAACACTGTGTTATTTATTTAACAATTTGTTATTTTTTTAATAAATCTCTTATTTGAATAAGTAGTTCTTCTTGAGAAGGACCTTTTGGAGCTTCGGGTGCTGGCTCTTCTTTCTTCTTCAATTTATTAACACCTTTTACAATCATGAACATGACGAAGGCTACAATAATAAAATCGATAACATTGGTTAGGAAAGCACCCCATAGTACTGATACTTCACCTTCTACCACACCTTCTGCATTGGCAACACCTTCCTGAATGACATATTTCAAATCTTTGAAATCTGCTTTGAAAATCAATCCAATTAGCGGTGAAACAATACCTCCTGTAAATGCAGTAACAACTTCTTTAAAAGCAGCACCCATTACAAAACCTACTGCAATGTCAATTAGGTTGCCCTTCATTGCAAATTCTTTAAATTCTTTAAGCATAATAACTTGGTTTATTGGTTAAAATAAATTAGACACGAATATAAGTAAAAAAGTCACATTTTATTTAACACCCAGTAAAAATACGCTTTACACGTTGTGAAATACCAGTTATAATTTCATAAGAAATAGTATTGGCAGTTTCAGCAAGTGTTTCAGCTGAAGCGTTAGGACCAAAAATAATGACCTCATCTCCTTCATTACAATCAATATCAGTAACGTTTACCATAACCATATCCATGCATACATTTCCAATAATATAAGCTCGTTCGCCGTTTATAATAACAAAGCCTTTACCTTTGCCATATTCTCTACCAATACCATCGGCATGACCAATAGGTAGGGTGGCTGTTTTTATGGTGCTGTTTGATTTATATGCACGATTATAACCAACGGATTCACCTTTGTTAATGGTATGTATTTGTGAAATAACTGTTTTTAAAGTACCAATTGGTATAAAATGTTTATTTTCTTCTTCTGAATTTCCAAAACCATAAAGTCCAATACCGCTTCGTACCATATCAAAATGAGCTTCCGGATAATTTAAAATTCCGGATGTATTACACATGTGAAGCATTGGTCTATATCCAATTTTTTTAATGAAGTTTTTGGTTAAACTTTTAAAGGTTTCAATTTGGTTTAGGGAGAAGTTTTTTTCATTTAAATCTTCACTAGCTGCCAAATGTGAAAGAATAGATTTAACTGTTATTTTTTTGGTTTCATTAAGTTTATTTATAATAAAATTAATATCATCTTGCCAAAATCCTAAACGGTTTAAACCCGTGTTAAACTTGATATGGACAGGGTAGTTTTCTTGATATTCTGTAGTTAATGCTTTAATAAATTCTGTTAGAATTTTTTTATTGTACAAGCAAGGTTCCAAATTATTTTCAATCAATGTTTTGAAACTTACAGCTTGTGGATGCAATACCAAAATGGGTTTTGTTATGCCTGCTTTGCGTAAAGTAACACCTTCGTTTACATAGGCTACCGCAAAATAATCGGCATTTAAATTTTGTAAATAATTGGCTATTTGGCAAGATTCATTGCCGTAGGCATAGGCTTTAACAACCGCCATAAATTTTGTTTTGGGGTTTAGTCTTGATTTAAGGTATTTAAAATTATGTTTAAGAGCTTTTAAATCAATTTCAAGAAGCGTTTCTTGCGCTTTAGGCATCTTTGTTTTTGGATTTAGGGGTTATTTCTTCAGCATCGTTTACCTTCATGTTTCTAACTTTGTCTCGTGTCATAGCTTTATAAAAAGCGGCTCTGCTTAAAGGTTCGTATTCATCTACCTCTCCTAAAAGCACTAAATTATCACTTTTGGCTTTTCGGTAACTGTATTGGGCTAAGTTTCCTGTTCGTGTGCAAATAGCATGTACTTTAGTTACATAATCGGCTGTTGCCATTAAGTTGGGCATTGGACCAAAAGGGTTACCTTTAAAATCCATGTCCAATCCTGCAACAATAACTCTAACACCTTTATTTGCTAAATCGTTACAAACACGCACTATTTCATCATCAAAAAATTGGGCTTCATCTATGCCAACAACATCACAGCCATCAGCTAAAATAGGGATGTTTGCTGCGGCAGGAACTGGAGTAGAGCGGATTTCGTTGGAGTCGTGCGATACAACCATATCTTCATTATAACGCACATCAATAGCTGGTTTAAAGATTTCAACTCTCTGTCTGGCAAATTGTGCGCGTTTTAATCTACGGATTAATTCTTCGGTTTTTCCCGAGAACATGGAACCGCAAATCACTTCAACCCAACCAAATTGTTCTTTATGATTTACTGTATTTTCAAGAAACATTTTGTAATTTTAACACTAAAATAAAGTCATTATTCATTTGCATAAAGGTGATATAAATTTATTAAAAAACAAAAGTCTAATGCGTATTAAATAAAAAATAATGAAGAAGAAAATTGAATCGGAATTGGTTAGCATTGCCCATCGGATTTTAAAACTAAAAGGAAAAGAAGATGTTAATAGAATGCATGCTGAAGTTTCTGAACTTTACGAAAAATTGTCGGTTTTAAAATTTGCTAATGAAAACTTTGAAGGCGAATTGCCTACAATTGGTAATGATTCTTCATTTTTTGGAATGTTAGATGAGGCTTTTAACAACAAAGTAACAGATACTGTTGAGGTTGAGGATAAAACGTATGTGGATCTCGATGACTCTGAAAATGAACCTATTATGGAGCCTGCAATTGAGAAAATAAAAGACATTGTTGCTCAAATGCCTGAGGAAACTCATGAGGTTGATGCTATGTTGGAAGCAGCTTTACCTAAACAAAAGTTCTCTAAAAATGATTTGGAGCATTTAACATCTGGATATGAAAAGTTACCCGTATTCGAACCTGTTTCTAAGTCGAAAAATATAAATTCATCCGATAAAAAATCATTAAACGAAAAACTAAATTCAGGAGGTATTAAGGTAGGCTTGAATGATAAAATAGCCTTTATTAAACATTTATTTGATGGTAAAAATGAAGATTATGATCGTGTATTATCTCAAATAAATACTACAGCTAACTTTAATGATGCCAGAGAGTTTATTCAAAATATTGTAAAACCAGACTATAATAATTGGGCAGGAAAAGAGGAGTTTGAGGAACGATTAATGCAAATAATAGAAAGTAAGTTTTAGTTAATGAGTAAACTTTACATAGTACCAACGCCCATTGGAAATTTAAAAGATATTACATTTAGAGCTCTTGAAGTTTTAAAAGAAGTAGATTTAATTCTTGCTGAAGATACCCGAACTTCAGGAAAATTATTAAAGCATTTTAACATTTTAACTCACATGCAATCACACCATATGCATAATGAGCATAAAACTGTTGAAAACCTAATTCAGAAACTTAAAAGTGGTGCAAAGGTTGCACTTATAAGTGATGCCGGAACACCAGCTATTTCTGATCCTGGGTTTTTATTAACGCGTGCTTGTATTGAAAACGGAATTGAAGTAGATTGTTTACCTGGAGCAACAGCCTTTGTACCAGCCTTGGTAAATTCTGGTTTGCCTAACGATAAATTTGTGTTTGAAGGTTTTTTACCAGTAAAAAAAGGTAGACAAACCCGTTTACTACTTTTAGCAGAAGAAAGCAGAACGATTATTTTTTATGAAAGTCCACATAAATTGCTGAAAACTTTAGGGCATTTTTGCGAATATTTTGGAAACGATAGGCAAGTATCTGTTTCAAGAGAATTAACAAAACTTTATGAAGAAACCATTCGTGGAACTGCTAAAAGCGTTTTGGAGCATTATACAAATAAACCGCCCAAGGGAGAAATTGTGATTGTGGTTGCAGGAAAAAAATAAAAATAAACTGAACTCTGTTGAAGTTTTATGTTATAAAAACTTTAGTATTTCAATTGTGTTCACACGGTATTAAATAGAATAATATGACAATAGAAAGATTTAAAAATAAATTAAAAAATACTCCAATGGATATTGAGTTTTCAGAAACCATGGCTGCTATTGAAGCGCTTTATGAATTTACTCCAACGGCTTTTAAAAATGGTATTTTAGAAAATGGTGTAGGCGAAAATTCAGGTTCATGTAAATTATTTGCTTTTGCAAAAATTCAAGGATTTTCAAAAGAAGAAACTTTAGCTTGTTTTGGTAAATTTTATTTTGATGAGGTTTTGAATGATCCTAAAGGTGGTGGACATCAAAATATTAGAAATTTTATGAATACTGGTTTTGATGGTTTGATTTTTGAAGGAGCGCCTTTAAAAGAAAAGTAGAAAGTTGAATTTTTGTATGTCTAAAATTGTTTTTTAGATGTACGTTATATTTTTATTTTAAAGCTGAGTTAAATTTAGCTTCATGTAAGTTTTAATTAAATGCAAGATTTGCTTTATAACATAAAACAATGCACCATTTGCAATGATTATTTGCCCTTAGGTCCACGACCTGTCGTATCTGCTCATCCAAATTCTAAAATTGTTATTATAGGTCAAGCGCCAGGGACTAAAGTTTATGCATCGGGTATTCCATGGGATGATGCTAGTGGAAAGCAACTTAGAAATTGGTTGAATGTTTCTCCAGAAACATTTTATAATTCAGAAAAATTTGCCATAATTCCTATGGGCTTTTGTTACCCGGGAAAAGGTAAATCAGGCGATTTACCACCACGTCAAGAATGTGCTCCACAATGGCACAAATCTTTATTTGAAAACATGAGCAATGTAGAATTGGTTCTTTTAATTGGTATGTATGCTCAAAAGTATTATTTAGGAAAAGAGTCAAAGAAAACATTAACAGATACGGTTGCTAACTTTCAAGAATATTTGCCTAAATATTTACCATTACCACATCCATCTCCAAGAAATAGATTTTGGTTGATTAAAAACCCGTGGTTTGAGGTGGAAGTATTGCCTAAATTAAGAGAGAGAACAAAACGTATTATTTCAATAACTTAACATTTAATACAAAAGTAAATCAGTATTATTGATAGGTTAAAGTTTGAAATTTTATACTGATTTTGATTAGGAATGGAATTTAGTTTGATAGAATTTCTTCTGTTTTTTTAGGTTTAAAATTCAAATTAACCATAAATCAACTAAGTTTAAAAATCCAAATAATCATAAATTAATACGTATTTTTGAAGTCATAAGAAAAGAATTTAATACATAAAAAAATGATAAACCATATAACTACCAAATGGTTAGGAGGAATGAAGTTTGAAAGTACAAACCCTTCTGGAAATAACTTATTCATTGAGGCTAGCCCTGAAAATGGTGAGCAAGCCGAAGGTTACAGGCCAAAAGCTTTAATGCTATCAGCATTAGCGGGCTGTTCGGGTTTAGATGTTGCTTCATTAATTAAAAAAATGAAGTTGGACGTTGCAGATTTTAGTATTGAAATTGATGCTAACCTTACTGACGAAGATCCAAAGTTTTACGATAAAGTAACCATGGCATTTCATTTTTTTGGAAGTGAATTAAATGAAAAAAAATTGCAGCGGGCTGTAGATTTATCGGTTGAAAAATATTGTGGCGTTATGGAAATGTTTCGTCAGTTTGCTGAACTATCTATTGAAACACATTTTCATAATAAAAATGCTTAAATTATTAAGTGCTTAAAATAGTTGAAATTGAGTTTAATTTGCTTAATTTTAGTACTTTAACATGTTTTGAATACTTAAATGTATAAAAATTGCGTTGGACAGTTAATAAAAAGCCAGATTCTAAAAAACTTAAAGTGCTGCAAGATGCACTTCAGGTAGATGAAATCATAGCATCACTTTTGGTGCAGCGTGGTATTGAAACGTATGATGAAGCCAAAGCTTTTTTTAGACCGAGTTTAAAAAATTTGCACGATCCCTTTTTGATGAAAGGTATGGCTAAAGCCGTGGCTCGTATAGAAAAAGCCATAGCAAATAAAGAAAATATTCTTGTTTATGGAGATTATGATGTTGATGGCACAACATCTGTTGCTTTATTATCATCATATTTAAGAACAAAATACAGTCTTGTTCAAACCTATATACCTAACCGATATGATGAGGGTTATGGTATTTCTATGAAAGGTGTAAAATATGCTTATGAATTTAATTTCACGCTCATTATTGCTTTAGATTGTGGTATAAAAGCAATTGATAAAGTTGCCTATGCAAAAGAAAAAGGTATTGATTTTATTATCTGTGATCACCACAGACCAGGTATTGAAGTTCCTGATGCTGTTGCCGTATTAGATCCAAAACAAGATGATTGTAATTACCCTTATAAAGAACTTTGTGGATGTGGTGTAGGTTTTAAATTGATTCAAGCATTGGCATCAAAAGAAGGAAAAACAATTGAAGATTTAGTAGAGTATTTAGATTTGGTTGCCACAGCTATTGCTGCGGATATTGTTCCTATTACAGGAGAAAATAGGGTTTTAGCGTATTATGGATTAAAAATTATTAATAGCAGCCCACGTCCAGGAATAAAGGCGATTATTGATTTGGTAGAAAAAGAGGAGTTAACTATTACCGATGTAGTTTTTATGATTGCCCCAAGAATTAATGCAGCAGGCAGAATGGAGCATGGAAATTATGCGGTAACTTTGTTAACCGATATGGAATATGATGAGGCTTTAAAGCATGCTGCTGAAATTAACCAATATAACATTGATAGACGTGAAGAAGATAAAAAAACCACTGAAGCGGCTCTTCTGCAAATTGAAGAACAAAACGAACAGAAACAATTTACTACTGTTGTTTATGATGAAAATTGGCACAAAGGTGTTATTGGTATTGTGGCTTCTAGATTAACGGAAACCTACTATAGGCCTACTTTAGTATTTACTAAAAGCGGACAAAAATTAGCAGCATCGGCACGTTCTGTTAGAGATTTTGATGTGTATAATGCCTTAGAAGCCTGTGCTGAGCATATTGAGCAGTTTGGCGGGCATAAATATGCTGCGGGTTTAACGTTAGATGAAGAAAATTACCAAGCTTTTAAAAAAGCCTTTGAAGAAGTAGTTTCTCAAACTATTGATAAAAAGTTACTCATACCAGAAATAAAGGCAGATGCCGAAATAGATTTAAAAGATATTACGCCAAAATTTTATAGAATATTAAAACAATTTGCTCCTTATGGGCCTGGTAATATGACCCCTGTTTTTGTAACTAATAATTTAATAGATACAGGCTATGGAAAATGTGTAGGAGCAGATAAAACACATTTGCGGATTAATGTTACTCAGCCAGATGCAGGCAATATGGTTGCTATTGGTTTTAGTATGGCTGATAAATTTGATTTAATTTCTGAAGGAAAACCATTTAGTGCCGCCTATTCTATTGATGAAAATGAGTGGCGGGGTGAAGTCTCACTTCAACTTAAATTAAGAGATATAAAAGAAGCTAAAACGGATATCCAATAGCAAAATTAAGAATGGGGTTTTTTAGGTCAAAATAAAAACGCTCTCCTTCAGGTAATGACGGGTCATGAAAAGGGGCTGCTAAATCAAAACGGATTACAAAGTTTTGAATGTCTATCCGCAATCCTAAACCAGCACCTATTCCTAATTCATTTAGGAAATTACCCGAAAACTTATCGTCACCATTAAAAGTAGAGTTTTCTTTTGAGTTCCAAATATTACCAGCATCAGCAAATATAGCTCCTTTAAAAAATGAATAAATTGGAAATCGGTATTCCAAATTAGCTTCCAATCTAATATTCCCAGTTTTGTCAAAAAAACTGCTACTATTAGTATCTGTCTCTTCGCTATAAGTTCCAGGTCCTAAGGATCTAATTTTAAAGGCACGAACACTATATGGGCCACCAGAGTAATATTGTTTTACAAACGGTATAACATCAGAATTACCATAAGCCATTCCGTATCCTGCAAAAAGTCTTGATGCTAAAATGTGTTCATTACCAAAGTTAAAATGATAATGTAGATCTATATCCATTTTAGCATATTGCGCGTATTCCAAACCTAAAAAAGTTTTTGGTTCGTTATCCACTTCTTGTTTCCCAAATAAACCTATAGAATTTCCAGCAATATCAAATGTTGTGTTTAAATAAAATTGATGTTTTTTTTGTTTGTCTACCAAACCGTTATAGGTGAAGGAGTAGGTAAGTCCTGAAATGAATTGTTGCTCAAAGCTGCTTTCTAAAAATGGATTATTATTTAAAATGTTTTCAAATTCTGTTGTGGTATTTGTTAATTCGGTGTAATTAACAGAAATAGGGTTTATTTCATGAGTTATAAATCTATTGGCATTCCAGGTATATCCAAAAAGAGCTGTTCCAGATAATAGTGTATACAGTTTGCTTCTATTAAGATAATTAACACCAATTGACATTTTAGTTTTTGGAATGGCATATTCAAAAAAATCTTCATTTATTTTTATAGGGAACAGCACTCTCGGAAAAATTAGTTCAGTTTTTAATCCTAATTCTAAGCTACTTTTTCCTGTATTATTTTTACCTCCTAATTGTGTTTCATATCCTGCACTTGCTGAGGAATTTAAAGTTTCTCCACCACCAAATAAATTTCGGTTGCTAAAAGTAAGTGATAAACCAGGACCAGTAAAACTATTAGATTTGGTAACTAACTGAAGTTCTGCACGTAGTGCACGTTTACTTAATGGAGATAAGTAAATATTAGTTTCTAATATACCTAAACTATCGGTTGCCAAAGAATCTACTTCCTTATATTGAATGTTTACATATTTGTATGCTCCAATGGTAGACAAGCGCCTTGCGGTGTTTTTAGATGTTTCTGGATCATAGCGTTCACCTTCTTTTATTTTAATAAATGGATCCAGGTATTTTGGTTTGAAAACAATCTCTTTTTGAATAAAATTTTTATGGTTATACCGAATAGGTTTTAATTGAACAGAGTCAGCCATATCATAATCTGTATAAACATTGACTTTACTGATTTTATAAGGAATAAGACTTTTTTTAGGTACATCTTTTTTTAGTTTTAAAAATAGATCGAATCGCTTATTGTTATATCTATTGGTATCGGCTTCAAAAATTAAAAAGCTGTCGTCAAAATTATAAAATCCCTTTTTCTTAAGGTTGAAATCTATTCGTTGTCGTTCCATTTTCATGCTATTTAAATCAAATCGCATGTCTTTTATAAAAGGCGTTTCAGCAACTAAATTTTTAACTTCAGTATGTATAGTGTTTGGCATAGAATCTATTTGATACTTTGCCATTAGGTATGGTTTTGGTATTTTAACTGAATAGTCAATGGCTGCCTTTTTTTCTTTTTCATTAAAGTTTGATGAAGTGCTACTGTAGAAAAACCCTCTGTTTTCCAAACGATTCAGTAATAAATCCTCTACTTCATAAGTTTTTACATCAGATAGGTAAATAGGCCTTTCCCCTAATTTTTTATATAACCATCGATTGATAAAACCAGATTTTTCTTTTTGATTTTTATAGTAATAATATAAGCCTGTATAAATGCCTAAAAATTTTTTATTGGGCTCTGGTAGAAGTACAGATTCTAATTCTGCTTTTAAGGCGTCTTCATTTTTTATAATAGAATCTGAAATAATTTCAAGGGAAGCTCCTGTGTATAAGCGCTCATCTTCAGGAATGTATTTGGAAACACTGCACGAATATAGTCCTTTAATTAAAATGAGGATAACAAATATGTATTTAACATTCGTTTTCAAGTATATAATTTTAGTTTTTTTGTTCACGTATTTTATTAGATTCTTCGGCTTTTTTGTTTGCTTTTGCTTCTTCTTGCTTTTCTTCTTCGGTTTTTGATGTTAATAAAGCTTCCCAAAGCGCTCTAAACTTATTAAATTCCTGTGTAAAAATTACAGAAATTCCGCTGACAATTGTTTGTCCATCAATAACGTTTTCAAATTCATTTTTTCTAAACCCTTTTAATCGATACCGTCCATTTTCAGAAAGCAAATATTCAATACTTACATTGCCAATAAGTGGTGTTTCTTCATCTGTGGAACTGCTACCCTGAATATCAACCTCACTACCTACACGTACAATTAAACGGTCATTGAATAGTTTTTTTTGAGCAGCAATATCCAATTGGGTGCGATCTTCTGGGGAGTTGCCTTGATAATCAGTATAACTATCTAAACCAAAGTCAAGCTCAAAACCTGTTTGACCTAATAATTTATCCGAAAAAATATTAAGTTGGTCAGACACGGCATCGTTTAAATTATCACGAGCTATAGAAGCCACTCCTCCCGTACTACCATCACTTCCTGAATCTGGATAAAAGCGATTAAGAACTAATAGAGAAAATACTTGTCTATTCAATTCATCTTCTTGTTGATTGAGTTGTTGTACCCTTCCATACACCTGTCCACCTATGGCGCCTTGATCTTCCTCTGGCATATCCAGATTAAAATTTATTTTAGGTTCCATTAATTGCCCATCAATATTCAAATACACATAAAAAGGAAGTACTTGACGAAATTTGTTGCTGGACACATTGTCGTTAGAATATATTGGAGCCATTAAAGTAGATGCAGAGGCATCTACCTCATAAAGCGCTTTAATATCCATTTTGGCATCAAATGGATCGCCTGACCAAGTCACGCGACTCCCGCTTTCCAAGTTGAATTTTCTATTTACTAAATTGTATAAGTTCAATTCATAATGTCCCGTTTCAACTTCATATATACCTGCAAGTGTCATATTTCCGTTAGGGTTCATTTTAAAATTAAAATCTCCTTCACCTGACACCTTAAAGTTATCACCTGTTTCCTCATCAATTAAGAGTGTAAAAGCAGCTTCTTTTCCTATTTTTAAAGAGGTTGTAATATCAAAGCCTTTGATAGTGGCTGTTTTTTCTTCAGTTTGGGTTAAAATAGCATCTGGATTTTCTCTATTTACAAAAAGAACAACGCCATCGCGTTCTTCAATATTTACTGAGGCTGAAGGTAATACATAAGTAATATCAGTTTCAGAATCCACAGTAACATTCATATCAACTTTTGGTATTTGTAGGTCGCCTAAAATGCTAGCATCTGCATTAAAACGTGCTTTACCGTATAGAAAATCATTATCTTCTTTTGTAGCGTTGATGAATTGGAAATCATTGGCTTTAAGCTTTAAATTGAAGGTCGGATTGATAAACGATGCCGTGCCTATTTTACCTGATAAAGCAAAGGTATTTTTGTTTACATCACTGATGGTAAAATTATTCATGGAAACGCCAGTATTGTTAATATTTAGAGTTTCATTAGCCAATGTAAAACCTGTATTGAACTTGGAGAGTTTAAAATAGGCATTATTAAAATTTAGTTTCCCTTCATAATTTGGTTGTTCTGTTGTTCCTGTTAATTTGAAATTTCCTGAAAATGTACCATCAGCTTCTGAAATATTGCTTTGTGAAAATCCAGTTAATGCTTTCATATTAAACTGGTTAATATCGAGGTTTAAATCTAAATTGGCTCCTGTTTGACGGGCTATATAACCTCCTTTTAAATCCAAATTAATTTCGCCACCTTTTAATTTCGCATTAAAATCATAACTTTTACCACCAAGTGATTTGGCATCCAACTTCAAGGTGCCTAAATTTACTTCCATAACCTTTAACTGATTAACCGATAGATTAGCCAAAACTCCTGTTTCCTGAAAAGGAGATTCGATTATAAAATCACCTTGTAATATGCCTGTTGCTAATTTTGTTTTTGGATTTAAATAATCTAAAATTTCACTTATTTTAAAGTTAGTATAAGTAATGGCTATATGATTTTTTGAAACATTGGATAATTTGTCAGTAATTTCAATAGATTGCTCATTTTTATTGATTTTGAAGTTGCTGAATGCCAGCTTTTTGTTATCTGTAAAAATTAGTTCATTGTTAGCAGGAATGGACCAATTTTCATTATTTAAAATTAATTTTTCAGGTATTACATGAAGATTCAATTTTTCGCGATTACCTGTAATGTTTGCATCTACATACATCATTTGAGTATTATCACGAAATGCAGAAATATTTAAGTCCAATTTATTGTTAGATTGATTGCCCACAATAGTGGTTTTTGGAATATTTAGAGGTCCTGCAAGTATGTTTTTAAATCCAATGTCAAACGTAAATTTTTCATTATCTGTATCCATAGAAAAAGCAAGACTGTCTAATACCATACCACTATAATTAATATGCGGAACTTCAACATTAGCTTTTAATTGGCGTGCTTTTTCATTAAAATCTATTGCCAAGTTGATGGTATCTAAATCTTTGGCATTCACTAAAAATACATCATTTAAAATGGGAGCTTGATTGATATGTCCGCGTAATTTTAAGTGTACAGGCTGGCTTAGACGGTCCGAAATTTTTTGGTCGCGATAAAAATAGCTTGCTATATGATTTCGTAACGCTTTGCTGAATTTTTGGGGTTCGGCATTTGATTGTAAAATCATATTTATTAATTTGTTTTTTATAGATACAGAAGTGGTGTCTTTTCGAATATGTGCCATAGCATTTACACGGCCTAAAAGGTATGTTTTATTGTCATAAACCACCACCCCGTCGTTTATTTCTGTGGTAATATCATAATTGGTACCATTGCCTTTAAAGTCGGTTTGAATGTTCATGCTTGTTTTAATATCGCGTTGCATGATACCAAGTGTTTGTAAATTAGCTCCAATAATATTTAATTTTATGTGGGCTTCTGGAGCCATGGAATCCAAAATTAATTTTGCATTTAAATCTGCATTAAGGTTTGAGTCTTTATAATTTGAGGTAATGATTCCTCTACCATTTTTAATATTGCCTATTAATTTTAAATCATTAACATCATAATTATTATATTTAAAGTTAGAAATCGTAGCTTCCAAATTAGCATTTAGTGTATTAATGTTTTTGCCTTTGCCTTGAGCTTTTATAGTTGTATTTAATGGGCCTAATTGTTTGTTTTGCAACAGGTCATCCAATTGATAATTTTCTATTGAAACATCGGCAGTAAACTCTAAGTCGTTAGCGTTTTTAAGATGCCCTATTAATTTTGCAAGTCCTTGAGAGGTGTTCAATACGGCGTTTGTATATATATTGTTTAATGCGCCTTTAATTTCACCTGTAAGTTTTAGATCTTCAGGAAGGCGAACACCCGTTTCTTTTTCATTTACAAATTTTGAAATATCAGAACGTTTTGTAATAGCATAAAAATTAGGAATATTAAGTTGAAGACTATCTGTATTGGTAGCATTTTGAATGTTTCCATTGGCTGAAAATTTAGTAGAGTTGCCCCAATTGGCTTTTATGCTTGAAATTCTGATTTTAGAAAGGTAGCCATTGGCTTTTATATTGCCAGTAAAAGGTTTAGAACTTAAGGAGTCAAGTATTGCATTCTTTTTTAATTCAGGTTGAAATAGAAAAATATCATTAATATCAATTTTAAAATTTGGAATATTTAAATCTATTTTTGATGTTTCTGGCGCTTTCATCAAAGAGGAAAGTGCTGAATATTCTAAATGCAAGTTGGCTTCTAGGTTGTTATTGTTGAGAGCTGTTTTTAGATTTTTTAGATTTAAAGTTTGATCTGAAACACTAAGAGAAAGGCTTAAGGCTTTTAAGTCTAAACCAGAATTTTCTTTGATTGAAGTGTTTTCAATATGTAATTTGGCAGTTTTATCTTTTAGAATGATATTATTTGCTAAAAAATTAAGATCGGTCCACACCATGGCTTTAGGGTTTAAAGACCCTGTGTTAGCTTTTTCATCATCTACAAAATAACTAAAAGCTATATTTTGAAAATTGATGTTGTTAACCGTTATTTTTTGTTCGGGCCATTGAAAAGCATTGCTGGTTTCTTCAGGATTATGTGAGGCTAAATTCGGATTGGATTTCGTATGTAGTACGAAGGAAGAATTTTTTAAACGAATGTCATCTAATTTAAATGTATTAGTTACCAAATTTAGGCTTGGTATTTCGGCATAAAAATCTTGGATATTTGCCTTAGCAGCTATATTATCTCCAAATGATTTATAATCTGCAAGCACATTGTTCATTTTCAGTTTTTCAATGACTAAAACTGGTAATTTGGAAGCCGAGGAATCGGCAACTTTTGGAACTTGTTTTTGGATGAATTTAATATTAGAATCGGTTAATTCTATTTTAGATGTTTCAAAAAACATCTGTTCTAAATCGGTTTTATCAAAGTCTGCTTGTAACTTACCTATTTTAAATTGACTATTGGTGCCAATTACATTATCGTCAAAAACAATATCTAAGTTTTTAAAATTCAGATTTCCTAAAATAATTTTTAAAGGTGTTGAGGTTGAGTCTGTTTTTACACTTGTAGTGTCTGTAGAAGCAAAAGCATCTATTAAAAACTGAAAATTATAACCATCAATAGTATCTTTTCTTATTATATTGGCTCGTAAGCCTTCCCAATATAACGCATCTACACCAACACCTTTACCAGTCATCATGGTCCAAAGTGGTACATTGGCTTCTAAAGATTTTGAGTAAACAAGGGTGTCTCCTTTAGTGTCTTCCAAGTATAACCCATTGAGTTGGATATTGCCATTAAAAGTGATAAAGAGTTTTTTAAGGACAATTTTGGTGTGTGTTTTATTGGAAACAAAAGCAACAGCCTTATTCACAATAATATTTTGGCCCCAGGGGCTTCTAATAAACAGTAATATTAAAAACAACAATACAAGGATTCCTAAAATAATCCTTGCAATTATTTTAAGAGCCCTGTGTTTCTTCTTTTTTGGAGCATTTTTAGAATCAGTGCTTTTAATCACGTTGTTTTTTTATAAGTAAATACCAAATAGTATTGGTAATGACAAATTTAAGATATTAAGATACGATATTATTGATGACATTCATTTTATTAATAACTCATTTAATCATGAAAACGATGAATTTATGCGTATTTACTTTAAATTAAAATAGTTGATTATTTAAATAGAAGTGTGACTAATTTAAAGTATAAGAGAAGAATTATTCTTTGAATGTTTTAAGTTCAAAATGGTTGCCGTCAAAAATGCCGTAAGTAAAATATTGAATCCAATCTCCCAAATTGATGTATTTGGATTTTGGATTGAGATCTATATTTAAGGGTAGATGGCGGTGGCCGAATACAAAATAATCACGGTGTTTACTTTCTAATTTACGTTTGCAATAAAGCACCAGCCATTCGTTGTCTTCACCAAGGAATTTAGCATCATCATCGCCAGAAATAAGTTTATTTTTTACGGACAAATGTTGTGCCATTCGTACACCTAAATCTGGATGCAACCAACGGAATAACCATTTGCAAAACGGATTGGTAAATACTTTTTTCATGCGTTTATACCCTTTGTCGCCGGGACCTAAACCATCGCCGTGACCAATAAAAAAGGTTTTGTTATTAAAAGTAAATTCCTTGGGTTGGTGAAAAACGGGAATGTTTAGTTCATCTTCAAAATAGCCATTCATCCAAAGGTCATGATTGCCTACAAAATAATAAATAGGAATGCCAGAATCTGATATTTCGGCGAGCTTACCAAGGGTTCTTGTGAATCCTTTTGGGACTACAGTTTTATATTCCATCCAAAAATCGAACATATCACCCAACAAGAAAATGGCGGCAGCATCTTCTTTTACTTTGTCTAACCAAGCCACGAACTTTTTTTCGCGAGGGAAAGAAGCTTCTTTTGTAGGTGCACCAAGATGATTATCGGATGCGAAATATATTTTTTTTCCTTTTGGAATTTGCATGCGTAAATATACTAATTCCTGCCCATGCAAGAATGTTTGGTTTTGTATTTTATCGATTGGTGTTTTTTTGTGTCAGTTTAGTATGTAATTTGATTTTGAGAAAATTTTCAATCCTTTTTTTAGTAACCGATAAAGTTTGTTAAAATGGACTTACTCTTTGCTTTGTATGTGATTAAATATGAATTATATAAAAAAGAAACAGACTCAAAGAAAATCGTTAATGAAGTTTATACTAAATTCTATGAATTTAATAATAATACTGATTGGACAGCGGAGTATGACACTTTTTTTGCAATAGTATACTCAATTTGAAAGTTACACAATCGTATTACTTGCCATCTTAATTAAAAGTAATATTAGGTTGTAAATTATTCAATTAAAATAATATTATCTTTATCAATTTTCTTAAATATTCTAAACCTTTTATGTATGTTCATCATCCAACTTTTTACTTATGAAGGTAAGAACAAATAGAAAAATAACAATGTTATTGTTGGTTCCGCTTTTTATTAAAAAATTTTATACGGAGATATAAATAGTAGTATACAAATACCATGTATATTTTAGAATAAGACATATGAAACAAAAATTTCCATTTATATATATTATTTTGATTTTTATAAATACTCTTTTTGTACTAAAGTATACTAGTAGAATAGATGTGTTTAATGAATATTTGGTAGCCTTAGTTTATGTATTGATATTATCAATAACAAGTCTTGTTTATGTAAAAATAAACTTGGGAAAATATTACAAATTACTGTATGTTTTTACGTCTATACTTTTTTTTGTTTTTACAATTTATTTAAATATTAAAGTTGATGGTAATATTCTTATGGTTGATAGGTGGTCTGCAATGGATGTTGCAATAGAAGCACTATTAAAAGGAGATTATCCATATTCTGCAACAGATCATTTAAATGGACGAACATCTAATTTACCTACTCTTATTTTTATTGGAATACCATTTTATTTCATTGGAAGTGTAGGTTTTCTTCAGTCATTTGCATTTTTAATCTTTATTTATACAACTTACATAACATTTGATAATTATAAGGATAAATTATTTTGTCTATTTCTTTTAATATTATCACCTTCATACCTTTGGGAAGTTTATGTCAAAAGTGATTTGATGTCTAATTTCATTTTCATTTTATCATTCATGATTTATATAAAAAATAAAGTTTCAAATAAGAAAAGTATCAATTATTTAGCTTTATCTTTTTTTTCAACTGCGTTAATTATGACAAGAGTTATTGCAGTTATTCCAATTTCATTATTAGTGTTTAAATATTACTACAAGTATTCAATTCGGAAAAAAGTTTATTTTACTTTGGTATCTTCATTAACTATAGGATTATTTTCATATATATGTTTTCACAATGTTAGTAGTTTGGAACACTTTAAATATCATAATCCTTTTGATTTACAAAACAGACAGTTACCTACAATATTAAGCTTTATTTTGATTTTAGTTCCCTTAATATACTCTTATAGGATTGAAAGTACCATCTCATTAATTAATTCAACTATATTTTTTCTGTTTCTCCCTGTCTTTATTGCATTTATGCTTTCAGTTTTGAATCATGGTTTTTATTTAACTGTTTTTAAATCATACTTTGATATAAGTTACTTTAATATAATTTTGCCATTCCTTTTGTTTTCTATAACATTTAATTATAAAAACATACTATTGCAGCAAAGTACAGAGGCTAACAATAAGTAAAAAATGCAGTAATTTTTACTAAGCAATTTCTATATGTGTTACCATAAGATTAAATTTGATTTAATAGCTTATCAAACACTGTAATAATGCGTCTTTTACTAATAATATACTTGTAAGTGTTCAGTAAGCCTTATATAGTTAGTGACATTGACACATTGAAAAAATGGATTTCTCTACTTTACTTATCATAGTTTTATTTCTTATCAACCTTAAAAACTTTTATATTGTAGAGGTTTTTTTAACATAATTGAATAGTAATGATATGATTTTTAGTATTTTATACGCTTGTACCATTCAAGAAAAACAAAGTAATTTTGATTTTTTAAAATACATTAGTAACTATAATCACTAAGGATTGAGTCATTACTGAGTTCCTTGGAATGAGTGATTTGTGTAAGCCTTGTATCCTGAATTGGTTCGGGATACAGGTAACGTGCTAAATATTATCATAATTATACCACTCGGCAAAAGACGAATCGGTTTCCTGCAATTTTAAAGAGTGCAAATCAATATGTGCAGGGAGGCGTTTTTTAATTTTTTTAGCAAAATCGATTACCATCATTTCGCTGGTGGGTTGATAATCTACTAATAATACATTGTGCCCGCGATCTTGTAGCTCTTTAGCAAGTTCTACATGTGGCGTATTTTTGTTAAAAACAGTGGCGTGGTCAAAAACATTAACAATTTCTTCTTTTACAATTTTTTTTAGGTCGCCAAAATCGATTACCATGCCATATTTTACATTGGTTTTATCTGAAATGGGAACACCGATAACGGTTACTGATAATTTGTAGCTGTGGCCGTGTACATTTTTGCACTTACCATCATAGCCGTATAGTGCGTGACCGGACTCAAAAGAGAATTGTTTTGTGATGCGAATGTGGTTCATTTTGAAGAGAAATTTATAGTGCAAAGATATTCATTTTGTAAATGCAATTGGTTTTTAGATTACATTTGCGCACTTTTGTCCATTTTGGACTTGGTTTTTAATCTTTTAGGAGCTATGAATCCACTTTTTGAAGCCATTAATTTTGTAGAAAATGCTCTGTATGAGCAGATAATTTCTGATATTGGGAATCAACAATATAGTATTATTGATAATTTTTTCACTTCGGAAGAGGTCCATATATTAAGGCAAACGCTTATAGAAAAACATGAGGAAGATGCTTTTAAAAAAGCAGCTATTGGCAACAGGGTGAATGAAACCATTGTAAAATCTATTCGCGGTGATGTTATTTTATGGATAGACGAGCGTAATGCT
This sequence comes from Pseudalgibacter alginicilyticus, assembly GCF_001310225.1. GTDB lineage: Bacteria > Bacteroidota > Bacteroidia > Flavobacteriales > Flavobacteriaceae > Pseudalgibacter > Pseudalgibacter alginicilyticus. The sequence continues at coordinate 2,732,607 of NZ_CP012898.1, forward strand.
GATGCTAAAGAATGTTTGTTTTTTGATAAAATAAACGATTTGGTAGCCTACTTAAACAGAACTTGCTTTTTGGGTATTTTAAACAAAGAATTTCATTATGCTTTATATCCTAAGGGAACTTTTTATAAACGCCATATTGATACGTTTCAGAATGATGACAGACGAAAATTATCTTTTGTTTGCTATTTGAACGAAGATGGTTGGTTGCCAGAAAATGGTGGTGAATTGGTGTTGTATTTAACTGAAAAAGAAAAGGAGGTTGAAAAAACAATATACCCCTTTCCAGGTCGTGTGGTGATTTTTGAAAGTCAAATTATTGAACATGAAGTAAAACCGGTTAATAAAGAGCGTTTAAGTATTACTGGGTGGTTAAAAACCAGATGATTAACGTTTTTTTCTTCTATTTACCACGTAAACAATGATTAAAACTAAAGCTAAAATTAGAAACAAACCGTTTCCACTTAAAAAAGACATAATATCCATGTTTTATAATTTATCGTTTTTATTTTTGTTGTATCTATAAATAAAATAAGCCAAAAGAACAAGTATTACAAATGGCAGCATAGACCCAATAAATACACCTATTTCGTATGCATTATTAGGAGCATTTTGTATTTTTTCTTCAATGGTATTTTCTTGGAAAAAAGTTAAGAATAAACTCATTATAATTTGTGTTACTTATTTTGGCAATTTAGAGTCAAAGTTAATTTTTTCTGAAAGAGGAATAAATATTTTTCTGAATTTTATAATTAAAGGAATGCCTCGCGCTAAAATCCAAAATGTTAGTGCTGTAAAAATACCATGTAATTGATAGCCTAAAAAATCCATAAAAAATAAAATAGGTATAAACACAATACCTGTTGAAAACAACAAAACATTTCTTAAAAATTTCATTTTCCCTAAACCTTTAAACATGCCATCAAAAATGAATGCTAAAGCACAGAAGGGTTGCATAGCAAGAATCATCCAAAAAGAATGATAAAACAGCGTAAGAACCTCAGGTTCTTTTGAAAATATTCTACCTATTGGGTAATAAAATACAAAGCCTACAATTGCTAAAATAAGACCTATTGTAATGCCATAAGTAATTAACTTATTGCTTAATGATATGAGAACATGATAAGCTTTCGCTCCAAATAATTTTCCTGATAAAATATTGCCTGCACTAGCATAGCCATCGACGAAAAATGCAGCAAAAAACCATAAATTTATACAAATGGTATAAGCAGCAATATGTGCAGCACCATACCCTGTAGCAAAACGCGTAGCAAAATAAAGAGTTACATTAAGTGCTACTGTTCTCACGAATAAATTTAGAATCATTAAAACGAATCTTTTTATTTCAGAATTAAAAGGAAAACTAAGTTTTAAAGGTATATCTGTTTTTTTTAGTAAATAATAGGTTGCTATAATAGCCATCAAGCATTGCGCTATTAAGCTTGCGTACGCTGCACCTTGTATATGCATAGCAGGAAGATAGTTGCTTATGCCAAACACTAAAATATAATCTAATACAATGTTTGTAATGGCCCCAATAATAGCAATGATCATGGGGTAATAAGTGTTCTGTAAACCTCTAAAAACGCCAATAATTGCGATGGTATATAATGTAAATGGAAAACCAAAAACGCGAATTTTATAATACTCTGTACAATAATCTAATATTAAATTTGAAGCATTATACAGTTTGAAAATAGCCGAAGCAATAGGATAGGTTCCAATAATTATTAACAGACTCAAACTTGTAATAATGAAAATGGCTTGTGCAGGTAAATTTTTAATTGTATCAATTTTGTTGGCACCAACATATTGAGAAACTATGGATGAAATTGCACTTCGGGTCTGGCCAAGAACCCATATTAACATAGATATGAATGTGCCCACAATACCAACTGCAGCCAGGGATTCGGTAGCATTTATTGGAATATTTCCAACAATGGCGGCGTCGGTTAATGATAAAATAGGTTCTACTATACCTCCAATGAGTGCTGGAATAGCAAGTTTATTAATTTGTTTTAAAGTAATATTTGTGTTCACATATTCGATTTAGAAGATTTTATACTTAAAAATGGAAAAATAATGTAATTTTGAAAAAAATAGCACTATTATTTATATGATTTTATGTGTTTTGACTAAACAAGAGGGGATGTAGCTCAGTTGGCTAGAGTGCTTGACTGGCAGTCAAGAGGTCGTGGGTTCGAATCCCATCTTCTCCACTTTTAAATAAAAGGTTTTAGGATTAAACTTCTGAAACCTTTTTAATTTTAAAGGTAAATATAGAATTTAATCAATTTTATACAAATTCGTTTGAATTTAGAGACTCAAAATAAACATTAGAAAAATAGCTCTAATCACTAAATACTTTTTTCATTTAAAAAGGGTTCCACTTTGAAACAAAGTAGAACCCTTGATAATTTTTATTTACACCCGTTATTGGGTGGTGTTATTTTTTTTGAGTTAGAATAAAAGAATAGCGATATTCTTTATCTGATAATTTATATTCAGGATGTGTGTGTGCTCCCCAACTATTGTCTCCACCAACACCCATTTGTTTATAATCAATATTTAATGAAACTAAATCTCTTGGAACCACATCGGTGGTATGCCTATTTTTAACAGTATCTCCATCTCTGTGTCTCCCATCGGTTCTCTCTAACGATTCAAAATCTTCCATGATGTTATGATGCGCACTTACATCAATTGTAGGTAGACCTTTTATAATAATACCTTTACCTGTTTCATCGGTTAAACTTACCCAACGCGTGTCTGATTTATTACCATTTTCTTGTGGTCTAATATAAGCCCAGTATTGATCGGCAACACTGCCTTCATAAGTGCCAATTTTTGCTCCAGATTTTCTATCCCAATAGCTTTCATGTGGCCCTCTTCCATACCATTTAATTTGGTTTAAATTATTATTTAAAACGATGTTTAAACCAACTCGAGGTAAATCTGGTAACTTGTTGTTAGCTTTAATTAGTTCATTTTCAACTAATATTTTTCCATTTCCGTTTATGGTATACTTGGATGAGAAGGCACCCATATTTTCGTTTAATTCATTAATTAAATCGTAGTATACCGTTACAACGGCATTGGCTCCATCCATTTTAGAATTAATACTGGTAAGTGTTCTGTTTTTACTTACGTAACGCCAGTCTTTACTTCTTTTATGAAGATCATTACCAAAGTCGTTATCAATTGGTGCTCTCCAAAAATTAGGTGTAAACCCAACATTTTCGTGGATTATATTGTTAGCGTCTCCAAAATATAACTCCGTCATTATACCAGTTGATGTATCAAAAACAACTTTACAATCTTTACTACTTATTTTAATTGAATTTTCATCATTAGCTATTACTACTTTTGATGCTTGTTCAAGTTTAAAAGTATTGTTTGGAGTGTTTATTTCAAATTGTTCCCAAGCAATTTCGTGGTTGTTAGGTACTAAATTTTTCTCTTTTTTCGTGGTTGCAGAGATGGTTATAATGACTTCTTCCGATTTTGTTATTTCTGGATATGTGATTTGTACTATTTCAGATTCTGTAGGTGCAAGGTTTAAAGTTGGAAGATTTTCTTTTGCTACAATTTCTCCATCAGACATTATTTTATATGAAAAATTATATTCATTTAAATTTGTAAAATCAAATTCGTTTGTAATTTGAAATTTTCCGTTTTTTAAATCAATAGCTTTAAATTGAATATTTTGGTGTACTTTTTTCACTTCAAATAACGCAGGTTTAGGTGTTCTGTCTGGATCCACCAATCCATTTAAACAGAAGTTGCCATCTGAAGGGACATCTTTTGGACCAAAATCGCCTCCATAAGCCCAATATTCTTCACCATCTTCAGTTGTTTTTATCAAACCTTGGTCTACCCAATCCCAAATAAAACCACCTTGCAAAACGGGATATTTTTTCATCGTATCCCAATATTCTTTTAAGTTTCCTACACTGTTACCCATGGCATGTGCATATTCGCATAAAATATAAGGCCTGTCGTTATGGTTTTGTGCATATTCTTCTAATTTTTCAATGCCTGCATACATGGGAGCAACAATATCTGTGTTGCTTTGTAAACCGGCTTGTTCGAACATGACCAAACGTGTTTTGTCTCTGTTTTTTATCCACTCATAAGCTTCAAAAAATACGTGTCCATTTCCACATTCATTACCCATTGACCACATAATAATTGATGGATGATTTTTGTCTCTTTCAACGGCTCTTTTTATTCTATCTAAATGCGCGTTATTCCATTCTGAACGATAAGCAACGTGCTGAATTGTGTCAAAGCTTCCTTGATGTTCAGCTCCCATAGCATGAGACTCTATATTGGCTTCATCAACCAGGTATAAGCCATATTTATTGCATAGTTTATAGAACAACTCTGGTTGAGGGTAGTGGGAGGTTCTCACAGCGTTGATATTAAACATTTTCATGGTTTTAATGTCTTTAATCATGGTTGCTTCATCTATATAATGACCAGTTCTATCATGATGTTCATGAAGGTTTACACCTTTTACATATATCGCTTTTCCATTTACTAAAAGCTGTCCATTTTCTACAACTACATTTCTAAATCCAACTTCGGTACCAACAGTTTCTATTAAAGTATTGTCTTCTGTTTTTAATTGAATAATTAGGTGGTATAAATAGGGATTTTCTGCATTCCACAAATGAACATTTGGAATGTTTTTTTTAAATTTTAATGTTGTTTTTCCAGACGTTACATTTTTTGATGCTGAATACACTTCTTTTTTGTTGCTATCTAATAAAATAGTTTCAACAATATAATTTTCATTAGCTTTATTTTCTAATTCAATGTCTACATTAAAAATGCCATTTTTGTAAGAAGTGTCTAAATTTGCTTGCGACCAGAAATCTTTAATATGTGTTTTATTTCTTTCTAACAAATAGACGTCTCTTGTAATGCCACTTAAACGCCAAAAGTCTTGATCTTCTATGTAACTACCGTCTGACCATCTATACACTTCAACAGCTAACAGGTTTTTACCTTTCTTTAAGTATTTTGTAATGTTAAACTCTGCGGGGGTTTTACTCCCTTCGCTATAACCAACTTTTTCTCCATTTACCCAAACGTACATAGCCGAACTTACAGCGCCAAAATGTAAAAAAACGTCTTTAGAACCGAGAGCGTCAATATTAAAATAGGTGCGATATGAGCCTACCGGATTATAATGATCTTGAATTTTGGGTGGTGTTTTTTCATGAGGATATTTTACATTGGTGTAAATTGGCACATCAAAACCTTCTAATTCCCAATTTGCAGGAACTTTTATGGTTTTCCAATCGGAAGTATCGTAATCTTCTTTAAAGAAATAATAAGGTCTGTCGTCTGGTTTAATAGCTAAATTAAATTCCCAATTTCCATTTAACGAGGTATAAAAAGGAGAGTTTTTTACATTATCAGTTATTACATCATTAGTGTTTAAATAGGGAATGAAGTAAGCTCTTGGTTGTTCTTTATTTATACCAAAAACAGCAGGATTTTCCCAATCATGAACCTCTTGTTCTTCAAAAGGAACATCGGCATATTTATGATTTTTATTACACGAACTTATCAGGATTAAAAGTATAGCGATGTATGTTAGTTTCATTTTTTATAGTATCAATGTTGGTTATAATTTTTTATGAAAAAGCATTGATTTATTCTACAACAACAGTTACAATACTTCGTGCTGGAATAGACCAAACAGTTGAATTATCGATGCTTTCTTTTGGCGATAAATTATCTGTTGATTCTGCTGAGGTTTGATATAGTTTACCTGAATAATTAGATTTACCATCAATTTTTACATTAATTGGAATATCAATGGTTCGTTGATTTACTAATACTACAACATATTTTGAATCGTCTGGTTTTTTATACGCAGATACTAATAAGCCATCAATAGATTGTTCAATAGATTTATTATCGGATCGGTTTAAGTTAATTCTTTGATATCCTTCTTTAATAAAGTATGAATAGTTTCCTAAAGCCCAAAGTAATTTAGAATCATATACTTCACCATCAAATTTATTTTCGTCTATATAAACTAAACCATCTTTATAGTCATAAGGACTTACGGCAATCCACCATTGCCATGAGCTTGCATTCGCAACAGTTAAATCAGTATGAATAACTTTACCTAAATAGAGAGCGGGGTCGATACCTAAATCTCTACCATTTCCTTCTACCTGTGAATTATTTTCAAGTAGACAATATTCTGACATCCAAAATTCAAGAGAACTATCTGTTTGTTGAATTTGATCTTTTACACCTTGGCGGGTATTAATTAAAGTGGTGTTTCCAGAGGTTGTATAATAGCTATGACCACAAATTTTATGTGCAATATTGTTTAAGTCTCCCACGTAATTGGAGGAACTTGCATCAAAAAATTCTTGAATGTGAGAACCTCTTCCACTTTTATTAGAATCTTCGTATAGGTAGTTTAATTGTGCAGATTCTGCTATTTCAATTTTAGTATTTAAATTTTTGCTTTCAATTTTAGAATCTAAAATTTTAGTAATAGCTGCTATTTCAGAATTTAACCAAGGAGTACCTTCTTGTCCGCCTGTCCAATCCCATTGGGGTTCATTAAAAGGAGAAATATAGTTAAAAGTAATGCCTTCATTGTCTCTAATGTTTTCAATAACATTGGCTAAAAAATCGGCATAACTATTATAATTAGCGGCATCAAGGTTGGCTGAAGAACCGCCAGAAGAATGAGCTTTTCCATTTTTAGTAAGTACAATTGGAGGGCTGTTTGAAAAGGCAGTAAACTCATTAACACCTCTTTCTTTTGCTGCTTGCAAAAACCAACGTTGGCCTTCTTGCGCATCCCAATTATAACCACTAGAAGTTAAGAATGATTCAGCTCTACGCCATTCATCGCTTATACCGCTATCACTTCCTTGTACATCGCTACCTCCACCAATATTAAAACGCCAAGTGCTTAAACCAATACCTTTTGGTTGTCCGTTATCATCAGTTTCAGAACTAAATAAATAATCAGCGATTTGATTTCGTTTTGCTAAAGGCCAGTTTTTTCCAACAAATTGTGTACTCCAAGCATCGGAAGCCCCAAAACTGTGTATGGTTTGATAAACAGTTGAAGGTTTTAATGTGATGGTTAGATAATCTGAAGATGTTCCGCCACCATCCGATAAATCATCATTTGAGTTGGAACATGCCGCGATGCTTAATACTAGCAATAATAAAATTGCTAATACATTATAAAGATTCTTATTTTTCATACTTTTTAGTAATGAGTGTTATAAATAGTAGTTTTGTTTGTTTGATATAAAAGATGTTTATATGATAAATACAAACATCTTTTATACTAATTTTTAGTATTCAGGGTTTTGTGTTATTCGTCCCTGAGATAAATTAATTTCAGATATTGGTATAGGAAATAAAGTGTGTGCTTCTTCTTTATAATACTTACCTTCGTCATTTCCCGCATCATATTCATCTGTACTTTCATATAAATTGTAATTCATGAAATTATTCATGGCATCAGTTAATCTATCACTTCTTTTTAAATCATAGTAACGGTGTCCTTCCATGGCTAATTCCATTCTTCTTTCGTTATATATAGCTGTAATTAAACCTTGTCCGGTGGCTGAGATGTCGTCTAATCCAACTCTAGCTCTAACTTTGTTTAATGAAATTAATGCAGAGTTTTCGTCTGAATTATAATATGCTGCTTCTGCATGCATTAATAATAAATCGGCATATCTTAATAAAATATGGTTTAAAGGTGATCTTTTATGTTCAGATTTTTCAGGACGATCTTCAGAATTTAAAAAGTATTTTCTATTAATTCTTCCAGACATATTTTCGGATGGTTGCGTATTGTATGAAGGATATTCTTCGTTGACATAGTCACCTTCTTTTATGATGGTATAATCTCGTCTAGGGTCATCTCCCATAAAATTATCTAAATGACTACTTGGAGTGGCAAATCCCCAACCTCCATCAGCTCTACTTCGAGTTAACACGGGTAGAGCATTACCAGTGTCATAAAGGTCATTATATGAGTTTTGGATTTCGAAGATGGAACCATTGCCATTTGGGTTTGCTACGCTCCATACATCTTGAAATGCATCGTTTAAATTATATTCATTAGAGATAATTACTTCATTGGCTAAATTTTGAGCATCTATATAATTTTTTTGATACAGTGCTGCTTTTGCCAAATAAGCAATGGCGGCTCCTTTGGTAGCTCTTCCTTTGTCTGCTGAAGCTTGTTCTGATTTTAAAGGTAAATAATTTAAGGCATCATTTAAATCGCTTTCAATTAGTGCCCAAACTTCGGCTTCTGTAGCTCTTTCTAGGTTTGCGTCGCTTACAGATATTGGCTCTGTTAGTAAAGGAACTCCTCCCCAATTTTTTACTAATTCAAAATAAAAAACGGCACGTAAAAACTTGGCTTCTGATACAAGAGCATTTATTTCTTCATCTGTAATTGGAGCTTCTGGAATTCTTGCAATAGCAAGGTTGGTTCTAAATATTCCTTGGTAGGTATACCTCCACTTACTATCTAACCATTCGTTTGAGGATGTAATGTTAAAATCGGCTAAGTTTCCAAAATCTCTTTGGTCGCCTTCATTAGAATTTCCTTTAAACGCATCATCAGAGCAAATATCTCCAACTAACCAAAAGAAATCTGTTTCCCACCAGTCTTGTGGACTTAAAGAAGCATAACAGCCCAAGATAGCCTTATTGCTTTCGGTATAATTAGAGTAGTATGTATCTAAATTTTGTTTTCCTGTTATTTCGTTATCTATATAGTCTGAACAAGAAATGATGTTAGAACCTATAAAAAGAAATAGTATATATTTAATAATTTTCATTGTGTACATTTTTAAAATTAAAACGATAAGTTAACACCAATATTAAAAGTTTTTGGTAAGGGGTAGTGTCCCCAATCAATACCACTTTCTGTAGCTGATCCACTAATATCTGGGTCTAAACCACTAAAGGACGTTAAAGTAAATAAGTTTTCACCACTCATATAAATTCGGGCTCTTGTAAAGCCTAAGCTTTTAATAATGTTATCATTTAATGTATAGCCTAATTGTAAATTAGTGAGTCTAATAAATGATCCGTCTTCAATATAGTAGTCAGAATATCTAAAGTTTTGATTTGGATCATCATTTGATAAACGAGGTTGAGAGTTTGTAGAACCTTCTCCACTCCATGCTTTATCTAATAAACCAGCATACGAGTTATAAGTGCCACTGCCACTCATTAAATATGGGTTTAAGGCATTTAACATATCATTTCCATATTTACCTGTAAACAAAGCGCTTAAGTCAAAATTGTCGTAATTGAATTGCATATTAAATCCAAAAGAAAAATCTGGAGTAGGGTCTCCAATAACTTCTCTGTCATCATCATCTAAAGTTCCATCACCATTTAAATCTTTAAATCTAAAATCACCTGGCTGTGCATAAGGTTGAATAATATTCCCCGAGTTATCAGAATGGCTATTAATTTCTGTTTGATTTTGGAATATGCCATCTGTTACAAAACCATAAAATAAACCAGGAGTTTGACCTTCTGCCGTGTATGTTAAGCTATTTAAGCGTTGATGATTTCCACTCCATATAGCTTCTCCATCTGCTAATTCAACTACTTTAGCATTGTAACTTGATAAATTTAGTGTAAATGAAGATTTCAATTTATTAATTTGTTTTTTGTAAGTTATACCTAAATCGAAACCTTTTGTTTCAAAGCTACCAACATTAGCCCATTGAGAGTCGTATCCTGAGCCTAAGTATGCAGGAATGCTTTTGGCCATTAACATATCGTGAGTGGTTCTTTTATAAACATCAAAATTTAAATTTAAACTGTTGTTAAAGAGCCCTAAATCAATACCAAAATTTAAATCCTCTACTGTTTCCCATTGAATTGACGGGTTGCCTACGTTTTCAGGAGCTGTTCCTAAAACAATATCTTGATTGTCACCTAAGGTATAGTACTCGTCGCCTATGGTGGTTAGTTTTGCATTTGCCGGAATAGAATTTCTGTTGTCATTTCCAATTTGGCCCCATCCTACACGGGTTTTTAATAAATTAATCCAGGATATATCCTGCATAAAATCTTCATTAGAGGCTACCCAAGCTCCAGATACAGAAGGGAATATGCCCCATTTGTTGCCGTTAGGAAAAATGCTTGAGCCATCTGCCCTTACCGTGGCTGTTAGTAAATATTTACTTTTGTAAGAGTAGTTTCCACGTCCTATATAGGATATTAAGCTGTATTTTTCATTATTTCCTGTAGTGATAAAGCCTTCAGTTGCAGCATCAAGATATCTTAAATCTGGGTGGTTACTGGGTATGTTTTCACCTGTGCCACTTAGTGTTTTTTCTGTTTGAGATTCTAAAATAACACCACCTAAAAGATTAAAGCTATGATTGCCTATTTCTTTATTGTAGTTAACAGTATTATTCCAAGTTGTATTTAATTTATTATTATGAGTTCTTCCAACAGCATTTACTTCTAATTTGTCATTTTCTTCTATATAATAATCTGGAGAAAACCAATTGTTTTCCCACGCACTATAATAAATACTAAATTGAGATTTAAAGCTAAGTCCATTAAGGACTTCCAAATTTACATAGAAGTTTCCTACTGCTCTAGAGTATTCAGTATCGTTATAAGTTCTTGCTAATTGTCCTATTGCATTTGGGACATCTGTAATAGTTGGAGAAAAAATGCTGTACTCATTTAGCCCTTCTCTTTCATAGGTAGCTAAATATGGGCTTGTAACAGGTTCCAATCTATGGGCGTTCCACACTAAGTCTGGTCCGTTTTCAGTTTTTGAGTTAGCAAATGTAAAGTTTTCTCCAATGGTAATTTTATCGCTTAACTTGTATTCGGTATTTAAACGAGCAGTAACCCTATTAAAATCACTTCCTTTTACAATACCTTCTTGATCTTGGTAAGAAATACTTGATGATATTTTAATGTCTTCAGTGGCTTTTGCAATAGATAAATTGGCGTTGTAAATTGCTGTACTTTGTGTAATTTCATTCCACCAATTGGTTCCATTGCCTAAAGATTCTGGATCGGAATAAATTAAATTTCCACCATCATTTAAACTTGCAGCATTTAAAATATTAGCATACTCGGTAGCGCTAGCTAAATTTGGATTTTTTGCTACAGATTGTATACCTGTATAAGCATCAAAAGAAACAATTACTTTATTTGTTTTAGCTTGTTTAGTTCGAATTATGACAACTCCGTTTGAAGCCCTAGAACCAAATATTGCTGAAGCAGATGCGTCTTTTAAAACCTGAACACTTTCAATATCTTGAGGTGATAAAAAGTTAATATCATCTAATGGTACATCATCAACGACATATAAAGGTGTATTGTCTCCTAAAGTTGAAATACCACGGATAGTAATTGTTGAAGAAGCTCCAGGTTTACCGCCGTTTGAAGATACCTGAACACCTGGTAATTGCCCTGATAGGGCATCTTGAATATTGGAGACAACTCTTTTTGAGAGTTCATCTCCTTTAACGGTTGAAATGGCACTCGTTAAATCTTTCTTTTTTATAGATCCATAACCTATTAATACAACTTCATTTAATTCTTCTGTACTTTCTAATAAAGAAACATTTATTGTAGATGCGTTTCCTATAATAACTTCTTGAGATAAAAAACCTATATATGAAAAAACTAAAGTGTCTGTATTGTTTGCAGAAATAGAAAAATTTCCGTCAAAATCTGTTACAACGCCTTTTGATGTCCCTTTTAATAAAACGGTAACACCAGGCATTGGCTCTCCGCTTGAACTTACTGTTCCAGTTATTTGTTTTTCTTGAGCGAATATTGAACCTCCTATGAGTAAAAATATACTCAAAATTAAAGAAGGGAATGTTTTTATTAGCTTCATAAATGTATGATTTAGTTTTATTTATTTTTTATTTTTTTAATATCCTATTTCGAAAATACTTGATGTTTTCGAAATAGGATATTAAAGTCTAATTGTATTGGTGAATAGTTGCTCTTAATAAAAAGTAGTCGAACGTGATGGTGTATGTTCCTGCTTGATTCTTAAATTTAAGATCTTGTGATCCATCTCCTGTTTTACATTTAATATAATTTACGGGTAAAATAGTTTCTCCACCAACTTCAAAACCACAATCAAAAGGCGACCAACCATCTGTTTGTCCAATAAATTTTAATGAAGTATCTTCTGTTATTTCAACATTAATTGTAAAAACATAGGGATTTCCGTTACTATCTTTTTCCATAGGAATGGCATCAGCAGGGTTCCAATCTAAATCATACCCAGCAAATCCATTACCCATTAAATACATATTTTCTTTTACATCAACATCTACTTCCATTTTTTCGTAAGTATATTCCAGTGTATAAGGGTTAAATTCTACATGATAGTAGCCTTCTTCAGGAAATTCAATAGTACCACTGTCTTGTGAATTAATGATTTTAGAACTGTCGTTTGGATCTGTACCCCAATTATTAGGTTCCCAATCTAGTTGACCAATGAATTTTACACCATTACCCATGGTATAGTAAAACTCTAAAACAAACCAATCATTATTATCTGGATTTTTCCACATTTCAGTTGCTTTGCTAGGGTCCCATTCATACCATGTAGAAGTGCCAACAGCATACATATTGAATATTTCATCTTTTTCGCCAACAAGAATTGTGGAGTATACTGTGGTAGTATTTCCCGTTTTATCAATACCAGTAGCAGTAAACTCAATTGCACCAGATATTCCTGTTAAAGGTATTTCAACTGAATCAGTAAAGTTGTAGTTAAGAGTATTATCTGGCATTTTTAACTTAACTTCATAATCTAAGCTTTCAGTTTTTACAATAATAGAATCAAGCACTTTATTATCAGAAAAAGCTATGTTTAATTCAACTAAATCACCAACAGTATTAGAAGAGCCGCTAATTGGCGATATAAAAGCTACTTGCGGCAATGTCGTGTCATAATCTAAAGATACAATTACATCATAAGTTGTAATGTTTCCTGCAATATCTGTAGCTGAAATTTTTATAGTATGTGAACTATTTGGTTCTTCTTCTTCAGGTACTAAAAATTTATAATTTAAGTTATATTCTTTTAAAGGTTCGTCAAATGTGATGTTTTTGTCTACATACCAATTATCGTAATTAATGTTTATGTTTTCAATACCATTATCATCAGAAATGGTTCCTTCAAAAATGAACTCTAATCCGGGAGCCGAGCTGATACTCGTTATTAAATTAGAAAAATTAGGATTTGTAGCATCATTTATTTCATTATCATCATCGCATGATAAAAAAATAAAAAATGAAAAAAATACAGTGGATAAAAATATCCGTAAGGATTGTTTAGTTATCATTTTAAAAAATTTAGTTTAGAAATTTAATAGGATAAAACTAATGATATTGTATGTTTAGCTAGAGGTGAAATTTGCTCAAAAATAAGGTGCTATTTGCTCAAATTAGTGGTTATTTCGCTGAAATTGCTATTATTGAATTAGATTTGTGGTTTTTAATAAAAAAAAATTGAAGTATTGAGTAATTCGAAATTTATAATTAATTTTTTCATAATAGTTGGTAAAAAAATAACATTAATTACATTATTAGTAATTAATGTCAATTTATTTGCTCAAGATAAATTGCCGCCAAAATTAAAATTCAATACAATTTCAGTAGAAGATGGTCTACCAAATAATATTGTTAATGCTATTGTTCAAGACTCTGTTGGACATATTTGGATTGCTACTAACGATGGCTTATGTAGATTTGATGGTGAAAATTATAAAATATTTAGACATTCCATAGAAAACAAAAATTCAATTTCTAATAATTTCATTCAATCTTTATTTGTTGATAGTAAGGGTGATTTGTGGATTATGACAGATCAAGGATTAAATATGTTTGATATTAGTACAGAATTATTTGAAGTTTATTTAGCTAATGGAAATAGTGGTCTTAGCCATAACAGTATTACATCCATGGTTGAAAGACGAAACGGAGAATACATTATTGGTACTTATGGAGGTGGGGTAAATATTTTAAAAAATGGAAAATTTATACAGAACTATAAGCAAGGAGACTACTCTGGTATTTCTTCAAACTTAATATCATCTCTTCAAATACAAAATGATAGTATTTTGTGGGTTGGCAATTGGAAAGACGGCTTGAATAAAATTAATTTAGAGTCAGACAAAGTAACAAATTTTAGTTACGGCCTTAATCAAATAACTTCTTCAGGAGGCATTAATGCTTTATATTTAGATGCTGAAGATTATTTATGGATTGGAACCAATGCAGGTTTAACAATTTACAACACAAAAAAGGATGAGTTTTTTAAAATTAATTCTGAAAAATCTACTACATTTTCAGATAACGACATTTTAAGCATTTTTGAGGATAATGATGGTGCTATTTGGTTAGGAACCCGAAATGCTGGAATTATAAAAGGTAATAGAAAAGAAATCCTTTCTAAAAAAGAGAAGCATATTTTTGTTAATTACTTGCCAAATAATTTTGATGATAGTGTTAATTACCGCTCGATTAGTTCTTTTTATCAAGATAATCAGAATAATATATGGATAGGAACTCATTTATTGGGAGTTAATATTGTTAACCCCAAAGGCGAGAACTTTCGATTTTACAACAATCTGGCTAAAGACGATAGTAAATCAAGTACCAAAAGCACTTGGGGAATTACTGAAGATATTAATAATAATATATGGGTAGGAACAGATGGGGGCGGTTTGTATAAATTCAATCCATTTACTAATAACATAGCATACTTTTTGTCAGATCCTTTAGACAAAAATTCTATTAGTGATAATGCCATTTTAAGTTCTTGTTTTGATAGTAATGGTAATTTATGGATTGGAACTTATGCAGGGGGCTTAAATGTAATGAAATCAGGAACAAAAAACTTCAAACACTATAAAAAAGGGCTTTCAAATAGAAACTTAAATAGTAATGATATCCGTGTAATTTTTGAAGATAGCAAAAAGCGCATTTGGATTGGAACCAATGGTGGTGGATTACATGTTTATAGGCCTGAAACAGATGATTTTACTTTTATATCTGAAGTAGGTTGGTTAGATATTAGAGCTATAACTGAAGATTTAAATGGAAACTTATGGATTGGCACTTTTGGAAATGGAATTTTATCGTTTAATTATGAAAAAAATATAATTGAAACATATCCAGAGTATGATAACCTTAAGGCACATATTGTGTTTGATATTGAATGTGTTTCTGAAGAAGATTTATGGATTGCTACACGATTTAAAGGCCTAATACATTTCAATTTAAAAAATAGAAAGATAAAACAATATACAGAAAATAATGGTCTTTCTAATAACACGGTTAAAGCCATAGTTGTAGAGTCTAAAACAAAATTACTATTAAGTACAAATGATGGAGTAAACTTATTTAATATTGAAAAGGAAACGTTTGATAGTTTTGTTTCTGCAAATGGTGTAAGAATAGGTTCATTTAACGATAATTCTGGATTTATTTCAAAAAATGGCTATGCTGTTTTTGGAGGTATTAACGGATTAAATGTTTTTTATCCTGATGAAATTTATAAAGACTTTAACCCCTTAAAAATTATATTTACAGATTTCAAATTATTTAATAAATCTATTGAGGTAAGTAGTGAAGTTAATGAAACCCCTTTAAAACAAAGTCTTTCTAAAACAAATGAGATTGAATTAAATCATGATCAAGATGTTATAACAATTGAATATGCTGCACTTAACTTTCCAAGTTCAAAAGGAATCAACTATGAATATATTTTAGAAAACTATGATACGCATTGGAATAAAGTAGGAGATAACACATCGGCAACATACAGAAACTTATCACACGGTTCCTATATTTTTAAAGTAAAATTAGCTCATGATACAGAAAATAGTAATGAGCAAATAACCCAACTTAAAATAATTATTCAACCACCATTTTGGTTAACCTGGCAAGCTATTTTAGTGTATATTATAAGTATATCATGTATTATTTTTATTTTTTTAAAATATTATGCAGATCAAATTAAACTTCAAAATTCACTTTATTATACTCAAATTTTAAGAGAACAAGAAAAAGATTTAAATAAAGAACGATTTAGATTTTTCACAAATTTTTCACATGAACTTAGAACACCTTTAACTTTAATATTAGGTCCTATTACCGACATACTTAGCGAAGGGAGAAAAAATGAAAACACAAGTAAATTAGAATTGATTAAAAGAAATTCTCAAATTTTATTAGAACTTATTAATAAAATGCTTGAATTTAGAAAATCTGAATCTGAACATAACCATTTAGAAGTTGGTTACTATAATTTCACTAATTTTTTGAAAGAAGTTTTAAGCAATTTTAAATTTTATGCTGTTGAAAAAGAAATTAAATTTAATACTGAAATAGACAAAGATTACCATGCTTGGTTTGATTATAAAAAAATACAACTCGTAATTTTTAACTTGTTATCAAATGCTTTTAAATATACGCCTAAAGGCGGTGAAATTACTATATCTGTTCAAGAAGATTCAGATACTATTTTACTTGAAATTTCAGATACAGGTTTAGGAATTAAACAAGAATCACTTGACTCTATTTTTAATTTGTACTATCATAAGGATAACCCTAATTCTATTGAAGGCACAGGTATAGGCTTAGCTTTATGTAAAAAGTTAATGGACCTACACGGTGGTCAAATTTTAGTTGAAAGTATAATAGGGAAAGGTTCTTGTTTTAAAATTGAATTATTTAAAAATAAAGAGCATTTTACAAAAATAAAAAATGTTGAATTTGTTGATTCTAAAGATTTTGTTATAAAAAAACCATTTATTGATACTTCTGATATTATGCAGGAACCACTTGTGGATTTTAATATTAATAAGCACGACAAGGTGGTTCTTGTTGTAGATGACAATAAAGATATAATAAACTATTTAAGTGAAATTTTGTCTAAAAGATTTAAAGTGGTATCCGCAATAAATGGGAAAATTGGAGTAGAAAGAGCATTTGAAATAATACCAGATTTAATTATTTCGGACGTTATGATGCCAGAAAAATCTGGAATGGACTTATGTAAAGAACTAAAAAACTCTGAAAAAACAAGTCATGTACCAATTATACTATTAACAGCTAAATTGGGAGATGCAGATAAATTAGAAGGCGCAGAAATTGGTGCCGATGATTATATTACAAAACCTTTTGATTCGAAATTTTTATTAGCTAGAATTGATAATTTGTTTGAGAATAGAAAAAAGATAATTAATTTTTATAGTGAATCAATAAAGGATAATTCAATATTTATAACAGATAAGTATGAAAATGTTGAAGATAAGTTCCTAAAAAAATTAGAAAAATTAGTTCTTGAAAAACAGAATGGTGATGATATTTTAATTCCAGAAATTGCAAAAGAATTAGGTTTTAGTAGATCGTCTCTTTATAGAAAAGTTAAAGCAGTAACAGGTGCTTCAATAAATAGTTATATAAAAAAAGTTCGGTTAAATAAAGCTGCAAACTTATTACTTCAAAATAATGTAAATGTTTCGCAAGCAGCTTTTGATTCAGGGTTTAACGATATTAAATACTTTAGGCTTAGTTTTAAAAAGCAATTTGGTATTACACCATCAAAATACAAAGAGGCAAAAAGAAATAACAAAATTTAAAAACGTAATGAAAGTGGTTTTATATATATTTTTTTAATTGTTTAAAAAAGTAATAATGGTATTAATAGTGTCTTTTAAGTGTTCTGGTAGCGTCTTTTTTTTCCATGGATGTGAAGCTCCAAACACATGATTAGCACCTTCTATGACTTTAAATTTACTTTTAGGGTTCCATTTATGAAGGTTATTGGCTTCTTTAATTGAAACACTTGTGTCTTCACTACCATGGAGGATTAAATGTGGGATTTTTAAATTTGAAACTGCTCGCTCAATGGTTAGTCGGTTTTTGTTTTTTATAAAATCCTCATAAAATTGATAGTAATGGGGCATTTGTTGTTTGGTTCGTCCATTTACAACAAATTTAACACCTTTTTTTTGCCAAGATGTTATGTTGGTTAAACTTCCCATTCTATTGGCATAATCTGATACGCTTGCCAAGGTAATAAGTTTTTTTATTCTAGAATCTTCTTCTGCTTTAATGGCTACTATACCTCCTCCACGGCTATGACCTATTAAAGACAGGGTTTTAGTATCAGCTTCTTTTTTTAGATCATCATTGCTGCAAATCCAATCTATAACCACTTTTAAATCATCAAGTTCTTTGGTGTAGTTGTTATTTCCAAAAGCCTCTAAATCTGGAAAATCTATAGGTTGATTACTTGTGCCACCGTTATGTGAAAAATTAAACTTTATAAAAAAGAATCCCGCATTCGCGAAGGCAGCAGCCATCAAATTCCAAGCGCCCCAGTCTTTAAAACCTTTGTAGCCATGGCAAAAAATAATGATCGGCTTGGGTTTGTTATTTTTTGTATAAAAAATATCTGTAAGTATAGGTTTTGAATGACTACCCTCAATAATTATGTTTTTTGAAATGATCATTATTAAACGTCTTTTTCAATGAATGGTATATTGATACTACAAATTTCTAAAATTAATTTTTTTAATTCTGAAGTAAAATCTTTTAAGGTGTCTTCCGTTACCAATTGTTGCTTGTTTTTATTATTTTGAGCATCTTTCTTTCCAAATTTAATAAAACCAGCATTCAAATTTTTAAAGGAAATAATACCGGCTTCAACGGGTAATTGGATAGTACCGTATTTTTGCATCATGTAGGCGTAACAAAGCACTTGAAAACTTTTGCTGAATTTATCATAATCAGTAGTAATGGCTTCCCAGTTTGTTATTTCTACTTTACTTTGTTCTACTTTACCTGTTTTGTAATCTATAATTCTTGTAATGCCATTGTATTGGTCAACTCGATCTACTTTACCTGTTATGTGAACTGGAAAATCTAATTCAGGAATATTAATGCTTACTTTATTTTCGGCTTCAATTGCTATTATTTTTATTTGGTTTCCTGCTTTTAAATCTTGAATTTCTATGTTTAAAAAATTAAGAACATAGCGCTTAGCAATTTCAAAAACAATGAGGTTTTTACCTTTTGTTATGTCACCTTCCTTGTATTCATTTGTAAAATGGAAGGTCACTTTTTCTTCTATTTGAGTTTTTAGTTTTTTAATTATTTCAATAGTTAAAAAGCTGTTAACAAGGGGTTTGTAAAAATCTTCAAGTGTATTGTGCACTACCGTTCCAAGGGTATTAGCTGCAATGGTTTCTTCGGCATCATCATGCTCTTTTATCTTCAATATTTTTTGATAATAAAAACTTAAGGGATTTCTAATATAACTGGTAAGTGATGATGGTGAAAATCCTTTCTCAGCAATAACTTTGAGTCTATTAATAACATCTGGTGTTTTTTCAACATTGTTGGAGGTAGCTTTTATGACAGGTACTTTTGGTGTTATTATTTGATGCGAAATATTATGAATATTTTCCAATTCAAGTTGCGTTATAAATCTACTTTTTTCTCCGCCAGTTAATACATCAATTTCTGTATTGTAGATAATGTAAACGTTTTTGGCTCGCTGCAAAAGTCTATAAAAATGGTAGGTGTAAACAGCATCTTTTTCTTTATAGGTTGGTAATTTATTCTCAATTTTAACATCAAAAGGAATGAATGAGTTGTTACTTTTTCCTGAAGGTAGAATACCCTCATTTACAGAAGAAATAATAACGGTTTCAAAGTCTAAAACCCGAGATTCTAACATACCCATAATTTGAAGCCCTTCTAAGGGTTCGCCTTGAAAATCTAAAGTTTCAGAACTTAACAATTCTTTGTATACACTGTGTAAAGTCGAGACGTTTTTAATGTGATTGTATTCTGAGTTCAATCGTGTTAATTCATTAAACAAACTATTAAATTTGAATAAATATTCCAATGAAAGTAAATGAGCTTGTTTGTTTTTGTCTAGATGATTTTTAATAAATAGAATAAGTTGTATACAGTTTTTTAATACAGTATCAATGGACTTATCCCAATTATAAAACAACATATTTATAATATCACTACTTAAATTTGAAATGTTTTTTAATCGTTGTGTATTTAAATAAATTATATTGTTGACGTTTATTGTATCAATTATTTTTGAGGCATGGTCTTCACCATCTACATAAAATAACGGTCTAATATATTGATGTGATAATACATTTATAACGTCTTTGTAATAAAAGGAATCTGTGGTGTTTTTATGAATTTGAAATAATTGTTCAAATAAGGATGCTAATGGAATTGAATTTAGCGGAAATCCCATTGTTATATTTAGTGCATTTATATTATTAGGAAGTGAATTTAGAACGGGAACCAATAAGTTTTCATCTCCAAGTATCACAGCTGTATGATCTAAAGAACCTTGTTCTTTTTTTATATTATTTAATAATGAACCAATATATTTTGATTGACTTATGTTTTTTGGAATGCCATAAATATGAATATTTTTTTCTTTGGAATAATTTTCTGTTATCCAATTAAAAGAATGATTTTTAAAATAAGGCCAATTTTTTTTATGTTGTCTTGTAAATAAACCTGCATCATGTTTTGGGTTGTTAATAAATACGGAGTCAATATCCCAGTAAATTTTAGCTAATTTATTTTCCAATAAACTTTGTATAATAATTTCTTCAGCAGAATTTAAGGCATTAAAACCTAAAAAAACATGAGTGTTTTTAGTATTATTTTGAATATAGGTTTTAATATTTTTAGCAGCCACTCTATAAATAAGCCCTTGGTAGCCAATATTATTACTTAATAATACCTCGGTAAATTTTGAATAGTAGTTATTAAGACGGTGCCAGAATGCTAAATATTTTTTTATAAAATCTGTTTGATTGTCTTCAATAGACCAATGTTTTAGGTCTTGAATATCACTTAAATATTCAAAAATGCTTTTTTGAGGTATAAGATATCTATCTATCTCATTAAAATCTTGAAGTAGTATCTGCGCCCATTTAGAAAATGATTCAAAGGAATCTACATGATTTTTATTTGAATTGAGAATATAAACATTGTAAAACTCAAATAATAGTTCAGTATTTGAAACCGCTTTAAGCCCTGAGAGTTCTTCAACAAAAGTTTCAATACTAATTATTTTAGGAGAAAAAATAGTCTGTTGCGTAGCCTGTGCTATTTGATGCTTTAGAAAAAGTCCAGCCCTTTTACTTGGCAATATAAAAGTTAGTTCCGATAAATTTTCTTGATTATTTTGTAAATCTTTTAAAACATCAAAAATGAAAGTTGTCATTGTATAAAAATAAAAAACGCTTCGGATATCCGAAGCGTTTTTTGTAAAACTTATTTAAAATTAACTAAATAAAATTATTTAGCTAAGTTAATTTCAACACGTCTGTTGTTTGCTCTACCTTTACTTGTTTTGTTAGAATCAATTGGTTTAGATTCTCCATAACCAAGTGCAGATAATCTGAAAGCATCAATTCCATTTTTAATCAAGTATTCTTTCACTGAGTTAGCTCTAGAATCAGATAGTCTTTGGTTTAAAGATTCGCTACCAATACTATCCGTATGACCTTCTACAGTAAATTTAGCAGTAGGGTATTCGTTTAAAATTTTGATGATATCAGCTAATACAGCTGCAGATTGAGATTTGATAGTAGATTTACCAGTATCAAATAAAATTGTTTTAGCATACTCATTTAAAGTTTTTTGAACTTCAGCAGTTACTTCAGGACAACCTGAGTTTGCAACAGTACCTTTAACATCTGGACATTTATCATCTTTATCTAACACACCGTCACCGTCTGTGTCAGGGTAAGGACACCCTTGGTTAGCAGCAGGACCAGCTTCGTTAGGACACTTATCATCAGCGTCAGTTACACCATCACCGTCAGCATCTGGACAACCAGCTAAAGCTTTTAAACCAGCAACAGTAGGACATTTATCATCTTTATCAACTACACCATCACCATCAGTATCAGGACATCCATTAAATTCAGCACTACCTGCTTCATTTGGACAATCATCTTTGCTATCCTCAATGCCATCACCATCAGTATCAGGACATCCGTTGAAAGCTTCTAAACCAGGAACATCTGGACAAGCATCATCTTTGTCATAAATATCATCACCATCAGTATCAATTCCACCAAATTTGATTGAAATACCAGCAGTGTGTTGGAAATGTGTTTGTAAGTAATCTTCAAACGCATGTTTATAAGAAGATTGAATAGTTAAACCAATATTGTTGTTAAACCATACATTTAAACCAATTGTTCCGTTTACAGTTCCAGCTCCAATTTCATCAATCCAAGTGTAACCACCACCAATTCCTGCGAATGGGTCAAGCGTAGTTCCTTCTAAAAAGTTATATTTAATTGTTCCATCTACACCATAGTATGACCAATCATCAACACTGTTAGTTACATCAGGGTTTGAACTGATATCACCCCATTTGTCAATTTTATTTAAAGATCCAGCAACTCCAAAAGAGAATCCATTACCTACATATTTAGATACAGAGATAGTAGATAAAGATGGAAGAATATTGTAATGATCATCTACATTAGCGAATTCATCAAAAATAGTTTCACTAAATAGACCACCGTCTCCTGATGGGTATGCATCAACTGCATTTGCTCCAATGGTTATTTGCCATGGATTGTTTTTGTCTTGTGCGTCCGAGTTGCTATAACCAAGTACAAGCAACATAGCCAACAATAATCTGCTAAGATTTTTCATATTCAAAAGTTTAATTTTTAAGTGTTAATCGAGAACAAAAGTAAGTTGTTAAATGTTATTAACAAAGACAAATATATAAAAAAATCAAACAAATCGTTTGTTTATCGATAGTTCAGAATGATTTTAGATTGTTTTTTTGCTCTTTAAGCTTTATAATTTTATTAACAATCTTGATTTTGTCAGATTTTATAAGGGGTGAACAAAATTTGTTTTGTAGCATTTATTTTTTATAATGACAGAAAAATATTGCATTTCATCGAAATTTTTTATTTGTAGATAAAAAAAGTTAGTTTTTTTTCAAATTTCCATCACCAGAACATCATTATTTATATATACAAGTACCTTTTTTTTAACTAAATAGCCCATTTCTTCTAATGCATCTTGGTAGGTTATTAGTTGATTTTTATATTTGTTATTTTCAGCACCTGTTTTGTAATCAATAATAACGACTTCTTTACTGGCATTTATTATAATTCTATCTGGTCTTAAAATTACACCATTTTTTGTTATAATATCTTGTTCATTGTGAATCACATTGGTTGTATTAGTATTATAATAGTAACCTAATTTAGGATGCTCTATAATTTTATTTATTAACAACAATAATGAATTTGCCTGTTGTTTATCAATTTTTGAAGAATTTACAAACTCTAATAAAACAGAATCTACATCAGATTTTGTTTTAATTTTTGCCATAACATCATGGATAAGATTCCCTTTTTCAATAGCTTCTTCTTGTGCAGAATCCCATAGGTATCCAGAATTTGTAATTACTTTTATATTGTGATTTTCTTTTGCTGAAGATATAAATGTTTCTTGTTCTGTAGCAGATATTTCTTCGTTTGTGTTTTTTGATATTTTTGGAGAATTGTAGCCAAAATCATATGACAATTGTACGTCATTCCAAAGATTTAAATGGTTTAAATAGTTAATGAATAATCCTGAATATTTTTTATTTGAAAGGCCTTCTTTTGTAAGTTTTTCCTTTTGTGAAATTATATATAGTTGCTCAACGGGTCTTGTGAGTGCTACATAAAGTAAATTGATATTATCTAATTCTAAAGCAGCTTGATGGTTGTTATATATGGTTTGTCCAATTTCACCAAAATTTTCGAAATCTTTATTATAGTTTAATAAAGTATGCGAAAAACCATTGAAATTTTCTTTTTTTATTGGAAACCATTCTTTGGGCTCTAACTCTTTGTATATTTCTAAATCGGCATAAGGAAAGATAACGACTGGAAATTCTAAACCTTTAGATTTATGTATCGTCATAATTTGTACAGCATTTTGCCCTTTTGGAGATACAATACTGAGGCTTTCCTTTTTCTTTTCAAAATAATCTAAAAAACCTGTAATGTCAGAGCCTTTTTTAGTTGTAAAGTCCAATATCAAATCCAAATAAAATTGAATGTAAGCATTGGAAGTTTCTGTTAAGTTAAATTGGCGTATAATAGTTTCTGCTAATTCGTAAAGTGGAAGTTGAAGCAGCTTTGAACTATCAATATAAATACCAAAAGCTTCCAAATTTTTAAAGAATTCATTTAAAGGTAAATGAATGTATTCTGTAAAAAATGGATGTTTGTTTTTTATATTTAATTTGGATGTCAAATAGTTTAAAGTGGCAATTTTAATTTCATCATTTTTTGGTTGGGTTAGCAAAGCTAAAATGTTATTTACAAAAACAACTTCGGGAGCATTTTGTAGCAATAATGTTTCAGAAGACATAATACGGATCTTTTGTTGGCTCAAATAATCGGCAATGACAATACCTGCTTTTTTCTTCCTGACTAATACGCAAATGTCTTTTAAATCATAGCCCTTTTCTGTACAATTTGTTATTATTTCGAAAACTTTTTTTGGATATAACTCATCTGTATTTTCTTTTTTTTCAGTGTTTATAAAAGAAAGATTAACAAAACCCTCTTCCTTTTTAGAAGTGTTTTGATATGCATTTTCATAAAGATTTTTATGAGTTTCTTTGCTAAAAACCTGAGTAGCTAAAAATCTAAAGAAGTTGTTGTTAAAGGTGATTATTTCTTTAAAACTTCTATAGTTTACAGGGAGGTTTTTTACATCTTGTTTTATTTGAAATGGAATTGATTTTTTATTATATAAATCTATAAATTGCTCTGCTTTACCGCCACGCCAACGGTATATGGCTTGCTTGGCATCACCAACAATTAAAGTGCTTCCCGATTCGCTTGACAGCGAATTGTCTAATAATGGTACTAAATTATCCCATTGTAGTCCTGAAGTGTCTTGAAATTCATCAATAAAATAATGATTAAATTTCTCGCCCATACGCTCATAAATAAAGGGCGTGGGCTGATTTTTAATTTCGTTACTAATGAGGGTATTAAATTCGGAAATAAGCATTTTATTTTGCTCTTCTTTAAGCGTATTTAATTCATTATTAATAGCATTTAAAACAGATAGAGGTGTTAGGTTTCTGTAAAATGCTTTTAAGAATTTAAGATGAAAAACAGCCTGTTTATTTTTAAGATATGCTGTTTCAATTTGAGGCAACATAGCTTCTATGGAATTCTTTTTTTCTACGTCTAAAGTTTTTGAGTAAATGCCTTTTCTTTCACAGATTTTTGATTCTAATAGATTATCATAAAGTCCTCTAAGATTTAATTCTGAGGCTTTTTTAAAATGATTTGGCAATGTTTTATATGAGAAATTTGAAAACTCTAAACCATTACTTTCAATAAGATTTAAAACAGATGTAGATAATTCAACTATATCATTTTCATTAGTTTGAATCTGGTTTCTTAAATTATTCTTAAGCAGTTTGAAGTCTTCAATAGTTTTATTCTTAAGCGTTTTTATATAAGGAATGTGGTCTTCATTGGTCAGTAATTTTGCTATTTTATTAAAATCATAGGACACATCATAGCTTTTATCATCATCTGCTTTTTCTATGGCAAAATCTACCATAGTTTTTGTAAGTTCTTTATCCGTACCAGCTTTAGAAATAAGTCTATCTACAGCTTCATATAGCAAAGTATCTTGATCAAGTTCAACTTCAAAATTTAATGGAAGATTTAAATCGTATGCAAAGGTCCGTATTAATCTGTGTGTAAATCCATCAATAGTAGAAATGTCAAAGGCTGCATAGTTATGGATAATGGTTTCAAGTATTTTTTTTGATTTATCATGAAGTATTTCGGGTTCTAAGTTTAAATCCTGACAGATGACCACAAACATGTCATTCGGATTTTTTAAAATATCAATATCCGAAAAAGCTTTCAGCATATCTATAATACGCTCTTTCATTTCACCTACCGCCTTATTGGTAAATGTTATGGCTAATATATTCTTGTATCGATGAACAGAATTTGATTGAAATAAGATTTTTAAGTACTCTTTTACAAGAGTAAAAGTCTTGCCACTTCCTGCGGAAGCATTATAAATTGTAAAGGAAGCTGCGTTTTGCATGTAAAGGAATTTTGATAAATATAAAAACTATCAATGAGTTGATAACAATTAATTATTTTTTATTGCAGGCATTTATATGTAAATTTGAATACAATTAAATATTAATTAAAAAAATCAAAAAAATTATGGCTTTCGAATTACCGAAATTAGGATACGCATATGATGCTTTAGAGCCTCATATGGACGCACGAACTATGGAAATACACCACACAAAACATCACCAAGGATATACCAATAATTTAAATGCTGCCATTGAAGGTACTGAATTAGAAGGGAAATCTATTGAAGATATTCTTGCAAATTTAGATATGAACAATGCTGCTGTAAGGAATAATGGTGGTGGATTTTATAACCACTCTTTATTTTGGAGTGTTATGAACCCAGAAGATAAAGGTTATTTGTCTGGAGAATTAAAAGATGCTATTGAGGCTGCTTATGGTTCTAAAGATGAATTTATTGCTGCTTTTAGTAAAGCTGCTGCTACACGTTTTGGTTCTGGATGGGCTTGGTTATGTGTACACAAAGGTGGTAGAGTTGAAATTTGCTCAACACCAAATCAAGATAATCCATTAATGCCTGGTGTAACTTGTGGGGGTACACCTATTTTAGGCTTAGATGTTTGGGAACATGCTTATTACTTAAACTATCAAAACCGTCGTCCAGACTATATTGCTGCATTTTTTAATGTTGTTAACTGGAATGAAGTTGAAAAACGTTACGCTGAAGCGAAATAAATAGCTTTTTAAATTACAAAATTTTATAAGCGTTTGGGAAATATCTCAAGCGCTTTTTTATGTTTTTAAATGCCAAGAAAGTTTAAAATGAAAAAGGTGAACAGAGATGTTCACCTTTTTGCCCCAAATCTACCATGAACTTAACCTACTTATGTTATGGTGATTCAAATATATGGTCGTAAGAGAGACTGTTAAAATATTTTAGTTAAACGGCTTATATTTTGGCTTAACCGAAATAGTGTGGACTATTAGGGGCTAAAAGTAAAATGTAGAAAATAATGTGGGAAATTAAAATCTATAAAAAAAGGCGAACAGATGTTCACCTTTTTTTGCCCCAAATCTACCATGAACTTAACCTACTTATGTTATGGTGATACCAATTTATATGTATTTTGTATAAGGAAATTATTTATTAGATGAAATACGTATTTATCTGATGAAATACGCTTTTTTGTTGTAGGTCAATGTTAAAATTATCAATTTCATAATTAATAGGCGCGTTCATTATTGCCTTCGTAAAAATTAATAAAAGCTCTATTTACAACTCTATTACCTCCTACAGTTGGATAATTTCCTGTGAAATACCAATCGCCTAAATGATTTGGGCAGGCTTTATGTAAATTTTCAACCGATTGGAAAATAATTTTCACTTCAGCATTAATACTTTCATGACTTAATAAGTCTGAAATTTTATTGGATATTTCTTCATCGGTAAACGGATCGTAAATTTCTTTTACAAAATTCTGTACGTGTTTATCATCTAAATCTGTTTGCTCAATACATTTATGATATACCTCTTTAACAATATCATATTTATTAGCATCTTTTAGCAATTCTAATGCTGCTTTAAAAGCAACTAAGCTTTCTAAGTTGGCCATATCAATACCATAACAATCCGGATAACGAATTTGTGGAGCAGATGATACTACTATAATTTTCTTAGGATTTAATCGGTCTAACATTTTTAAAATACTCTTTTGCAAAGTGGTGCCTCTTACAATACTATCGTCTATAATGACTAAGTTGTCTGTAGGCTTAATAACGCCATAGGTTACATCATAAACGTGAGCTACCAAATCATCACGGCTACTATCTTCAGTAATAAACGTTCTTAATTTTACATCTTTAATTGCAATTTTTTCAATTCGAGGTCTTTCGGATAAAATTTCGGTTACTTTTTCAGCCGATATATTACGCTGTCCATTTAAAATAGCATTGGTTTTTTTCTTGTTTATATAGGCTTCGGCATTTTCTACCATACCATAAAAAGATGTTTCAGCTGTATTTGGAATATAAGAAAAAACAGTGTTTTTGGTGTCGTTTTCTATAGATTCAAGTACTTTTGGCATCAAAAGTTTGCCGAGCATTTTTCGTTCTTGATATATTTCAGCATCACTTCCTCGAGAGAAATAGATACGTTCAAACGAACATGATTTTCTTTCTAAAGGTTCTAAAATCTTTTTAATTCTAACTTCGCCAGATTTTTTTGTAATAATAGCATAGCCAGGGTCTAATTCTTTAACATCTTCAAACTTTACGTTAAAAACGGTTTGTATAACAGGGCGCTCTGATGCTACTACAACTATTTCATCATCTTGATAATAATAAGTAGGGCGAATGCCTGCAGGGTCTCTTAAAACAAAGGCGTCACCATGTCCAATAAGCCCAGCCATAGCATAACCTCCATCCCAGTTTTTTGCTGCACGTTTTAAAATTTTAGCAACTTTTAGGCGTTCTGCAATGAGAGGAGAGGCATCTCTTTTGTTGTATCCTTCTTTTTTTAAATCTCTGTATATTTTGCTAACGGCATCATCTAAAAAGTGACCGATTTTTTCCATAATGGTAATGGTATCGGTGTATTCTTTTGGATGTTGACCTAATTCAATAAGGTTACTAAATAGCTCTTTAACATTAGTCATGTTAAAGTTACCTGCCATGATTAGGTTTCGATGCATCCAGTTGTTTTGTCTTAAAAATGGGTGAACACTTTCTACACTATTTTTTCCAAAAGTTCCATAACGTACATGGCCTAAAAGGACTTCGCCAATATATGGGATATTTTTTTTTTGCGCAGCCACATCATTGGCGTATTCTGGATGAGCAAGGAGTTCTTTATTAACTCTGTCATTTATTTGCGCAAAAATATCCTGTATGGGCTGTTGCGCAATGGAGCGCACTCTACTTATATAGCGCTCGCCAGGTTTTGTGTTTAGTTTTATACTTGCAAAACCAGCACCGTCTTGACCACGGTTATGCTGTTTTTCCATCATTAGGTACATTTTGTTTACCCCATAAAAGGCACTACCATATTTTTCTTTATAAAATTCTAGAGGTTTTAAAAGTCTGATTAGTGCTATTCCGCATTCATGTTTTAAGGCATCACTCATATAATAATATTTTCGCTTTAGCTGAAAAAAGTAATTTAAGATTAGATTTTCATTTTATTAAAACAGTTTTGTACAATAAGTTACGAAAATCACAAATCTGTTTAATTAAAAAACGCACTCAATTTTAGAGCGCGCTGGTTTATATTAATTCTATTTCAAATTGTGTTAATTGCTTAAACTGTAATAATCGTTTATGTACTTCGTCACTTGATAATTTTTTCATGCGTTCTGTTCCAAATTTTTCAACACAAAAAGAAGCTAAAGTGGAGCCATAAATTACAGCATTTTTCATATTTTCAAAAGAAATATCGTCTGATTTTGCAAGATAACCTGCAAAGCCTCCCGCAAAGGTATCTCCAGCACCAGTTGGATCAAAAACTTCTTCTAATGGCAAAGCTGGTGCAAAAAACACATTGTCATCATGGAAAAGCAAAGCTCCATGTTCTCCTTTTTTAATAACCACATATTTTGGGCCCATGGTATGAATTTTTCTGGCAGCCACTACTAAAGAGTATTCGCCTGTTAACTGCCTTGCTTCTTCATCGTTAATGGTTATAACATCTACTTTACTAATGACTTTATGTAAATCATCTAAAGCACAATCCATCCAAAAATTCATGGTATCTAAAATAACCAATTTTGGTTTGGTTTCCATTTGTTCAATCACGCTTAATTGGACGATTGGATGTAAGTTTCCTAACATAACAATCTCAGCATCTTTATAATCCTTTGGAACAATTGGATTGAAATCTGCAAGAACATTAAGTTCTGTAGTAAGCGTATCGCGGGAATTCATATCGTTATGATATTTACCACTCCAGAAAAATGTTTTTCCTTCTTTAACTATTTCGATACCTGAAATATCTATGTTTTTATCGGTTATTAAGTCTAAATGTTTTTGAGGGAAATCGCCTCCAACAATTGATACTATAGCAGCATCAATTTGGAATTGTGACGCAGACAAACCTATATAAGTTGCTGCTCCACCTAAAATTTTATCGGTTTTTCCGAAAGGCGTTTCAATAGCGTCAAAAGCCACGGTGCCTACTATAACTAATTTGCTCATTAAAGAGGTGTGATAAATTTGTGCAAAGATACGGTTTTTAGTTGCTAAATTCCGAATTAATTTATCTGTGTGTGTATGGTTGGTATTTGATATCTAATCGTTTTCTTTTTGTTTTGATGTTTCCATACACTTGTTCTTAGTGTATAGCTATTTCAGAACACGATATTATGTGTTTGATTTTTAGTTTTTTGCTGTTCTTTTTAGTGTAAAGTTCTATTTTTTTTAGACTTTTTGGCATTTAATTTTTTATGAAAAGTTTTATTTTTGCGACCGAATTTAATTTTAACCCCAAATTTTATGACTTTAAAGTACTTTTCTATTCTACGATGTTTTAGCCTTACCACAGTAGTACTTGGGCAAAATAATGCAACCCTCTCAAACGACCTCATTTCGAGTTTTACTAGCAGGATTTATCACAGTCTTGGCAAGCTTTATTCTATGTTATTATATTAAAGAATATGCTATATCTGAAACGTTAACCACAATTGAAATAGATGTTTCTTTAAAGTGGAAGGTTTATCCAAACCCAACTTTTGGTATTTAGGATTTTTCAATGTCTTGTAACATACCAATTGGGTTTACGTTTTAGTGAGGCTTATAAAAACTATGCCCTTGTTAGCAGTAACAAAAAAATTGATAAATTAATTCAAAAAAAAATGAAAAAAAATTACTTATCTATTAGAACAACCTTAATTTTAGCTTTCACATTTTTATTACAAAATTTAACAGCACAGTGTGTTATAAATAATAACCCTCAATTTGCAGTCCCTTGGGAAAGTACTGCCAATTGGTCTATAGGTCAGGGCTTTACTGCAGAGTGTAGTGGCGCTTTAGAGTACGTTCAGTTTCTTGCCGCTACAACTGGTACAATTTCAGCTGGTACGCTTAAAATATTTAATGGTAATACGGTTAGTGGAACACCTATATATACACAAGCGTATTCTGAAATAACCATTAGTCAAGTAAACGATCCTATTAGAATAAATATTTCTAGCGACGTAAATGTAACTCAAGGTAGCCAATATACTTTTGAATTTACTATAGATACAGGTATGAGTATTGTTGCCGATTTTGTTAATGAATATTCTGGAGGTAATGCTTTCCGCGATGGAGTTGATTTATCTATAACAGATGCCAAATTTTCAGTTTCAATTTCAGATAACGCATTAGGTCTTGATGTGTTTAATGTTTCCAATAGTATAAAAGTATTACCAAATCCTGCTTCTGAATATATTAAAGTTTCAGGCTTAAAAAATAAAACTACATACAGTATTTATAATGCATTAGGTTTAGGAATTACTCAAGGTAAAATTTTTGATAATGAGGCTATTGATATTAGGAGCTTCGCCAATGGTATATACTTTTTAAAATTAGAAAACGGGAATACCGTAAAATTTATTAAAGATTAAATAACTCAAAGCTTTTGCTAACACAGGCATTAAAAAACGCTGTATTTTTTAAAAGATATAGCGTTTTTTATTTCCTTCCAAAATCCGCAGGAATTTCGCCCCATGCTTTGGTTTCCCATTTCACTATAACCGTTTTATAGGTGTTGTTTTTAAGCCAATCTACAGCTCTGTCCACCAATTCAAAAAGGGTTTTGTTTTTTTCGTTTCTGGACAGTTTGGTGTTGCAGTTTTTCTTTTTTACCCAACTTATGGCCGTTTTGGAATCTGTGTATAAAATACGGTCGCTATTGTTTTTTTTGAGTAAAGCCAAACCATGTACAATCGCCAAAAACTCACCAATATTATTGGTGCCTTCTTTAAAAGGCCCTTGAATGAAAAGCTGTTTTTTGGTTTTGGTATCCACACCACGGTATTCCATGATACCCGGATTTCCGCTTGAGGCAGCATCTACAGAAATAGAATTATAGTTAGGTTGGCCAATTTTTTTAATTTGTTCAGTCGATAACTCACTTTTAAACACTTTGCTTTTTCCAACGTAATCAAAGTAATTGCTTTTTAAGGCTTTTTTGGCTTCCTCAAAAGTATTAAACGATTTATATTGTGCTCCTGGAAAATCTTTAATTTGAATTTTGCAATCGTTCCAAGATTTAAATACTCCTGAGTGATGCCCTTTCCAAACGGTATAATATTTTTGCCTCTTTTTGCTCATTTTAGTTCCCGTGAATATGGAAATCCATTTTTTATTTTAATAACCTTTGAACCACTTTAGGAAAATGTTCCATTTCTAATAAATGAATTTTTTTAGCAACGTCTTCAGCGGTATCGGTAACTAAAACCTTGCATTTTGCTTGAAAAATAGTAGCACCTTCATCATAATTTTCATTTACATAATGAATAGTAATACCTGTTTCAGTTTCTTTATTGGAAACAACAGCTTCGTGAACATGCATGCCATACATACCTTTTCCTCCAAATTTTGGAAGTAATGCAGGATGTACATTAATAACTTTATTTGGGTATGCATTTAATATGGTTTCAGGAAATTTCCATAGAAAGCCCGCTAAAACAATTAAATCTGGGTTAGATGCGTTTAAAATATTTAGCACGTCATTTGTTTTGTTTAGTGCTATTTTGTTGAAAGACAGGCAGCTCACTTGCAGTTTGTTGCATCTGTCTATAACTTTGGCATGAGGATTGTTAGTCAATACCTGAATAACAGATGCATTTTTTCTGTTGTGAAAAAACTTGATTAAATTTTCAGCATTAGATCCGCTTCCGGATGCAAAAATTACTATTCGCTTCATTTTACAGACAATAATGTTAGTTTTATTCGAACAAAAAAAAGAATTATTATTAACAATTAGTGCTTAAAATATAAATACTTAAAAGTAATTTAGTAAATTACCAACACATTTTTATTATAAAGGTGTTTTATAAAATAAAGTTTTTTATTTTTGCCAACTAATTAAAACTTAAAATTAAAAGATTATGTCAGACATTGCATCAAGAGTAAAAGCGATTATCGTAGACAAGTTAGGAGTAGATGAAAACGAAGTTGTAACAGAAGCTAGCTTCACAAACGACTTAGGAGCAGACTCTTTAGACACTGTAGAATTAATTATGGAATTCGAAAAAGAATTTGATATTCAAATTCCAGATGATCAAGCTGAAAACATCGCAACAGTAGGTCAAGCTATAACATATATTGAAGCAGCAAAATAAGCAAAGCACTTTATGGAATTAAAGCGAGTTGTAGTCACAGGATTAGGGGCTTTAACACCAATTGGCAATACCAAAGATGAATATTGGGATGGTTTAATTAGTGGAAAAAGTGGTGCTGCGCCTATAACATACTATGATACCGAAAAATTCAAGACCAAATTTGCTTGTGAGCTTAAGGATTTTGAAGTTACTGACTTTATAGATAGAAAGGAGTCTAGAAGGATGGACAAATTTGCGCAATACGCTATGGTTGCTGCAGATGAAGCCATTTTAGATTCTAAATTAAATCTTGAAGCTGTTAATAAATTAAGGGTCGGTGTTATTTGGGGTGCAGGAATTGGAGGTTTAGAAACTTTTCAGCAAGAAGTTTTAAACTTTGCTGGAGGTGATGGAACACCAAGGTTTAATCCTTTCTTTATTCCAAAAATGATTGCTGACATTGCGCCAGCAAACATTTCCATAAAACATGGTTTTATGGGGCCTAATTACACAACAGTTTCTGCTTGTGCATCTTCTGCCAATGCGATATTTGATGCTTTAAATTCCATTCGTTTGGGATACTGCGATGTTATTGTCACAGGAGGTAGTGAAGCAGCTGTAACTATTGCAGGTATGGGAGGTTTTAATGCTATGCATGCGCTATCAACTAGAAACGAAAGCCCAGAAACAGCTTCAAGGCCATTTGATGGAACCAGAGATGGTTTTGTTCTTGGCGAAGGTGCTGGAGCTTTAATTTTAGAAGAGTATGAGCATGCCAAAGCAAGAGGTGCTAAAATTTATGCTGAAGTAGCAGGAGGCGGATTGTCTTCAGATGCTTATCATATGACGGCACCACACCCAGAAGGTTTAGGAGTTGTGGAGGTGATGAAAAATTGTTTAGAAAATGCAGGGCTTAAGCCAGAAGATGTAGACCATATCAATACACATGGTACATCTACACCTTTGGGTGATGTGGCAGAGCTTAAAGCTATTTCAAAGGTTTTTGGGAACCATGCTAAAACCATAAATATCAATTCAACAAAATCCATGACAGGACACCTTTTAGGTGCTGCTGGAGCTATTGAAGCTATATCGGTTATTTTGGCTATGGAGCACGGTGTTGTGCCTCCAACTATTAACCATGAAACCGTGGATGAAAATATTGATCCCGAATTAAATTTAACGCTGAATAAGGCTCAAAAACGAGATGTTAAAGTAGCAATGAGTAATACGTTCGGATTTGGCGGTCATAACGCTTGCGTAGTATTCAAAAAAATAGATTAAATCCCGAATGAAATACAGCATTCGTAACATATTAAATTCCCGTTCTAAAGCTAACGGGAATTTTTTTATGGAAATAACTAAGATTTTAGGACATAAACCTAAAAATACAAGTATTTACAAAAAAGCATTTACTCATCGTTCTATGAATATTAAGGACAGTGAAGGTAATGCTATTAATTATGAGCGTTTAGAGTTTTTGGGTGATGCCATGCTAAGTGCCGTTATTGCTTCGCATTTATATCTTGAAGTGCCAAGTGGCGACGAAGGCTATTTAACAAAAATGCGATCCAAAGTTGTCAGTAGAGAGCATTTAAATGAATTAGGAAAAGAACTCAATCTCTTATCATTAGTTGAAAGTAAAATTCCATCAGGTCAATTTGGTGAGAATATTCATGGAAACTTATTTGAAGCTTTGGTTGGAGCCATATTTTTAGATAGAGGTTATAAACATTGTGAAAAATTTATTTATAAAAGAGTCATTATTCCTTATGTAGATATAGAAACACTTGAGGGAAAGGTTATTAGTTATAAAAGTTTACTCATAGA
This sequence comes from Pseudalgibacter alginicilyticus, assembly GCF_001310225.1. GTDB lineage: Bacteria > Bacteroidota > Bacteroidia > Flavobacteriales > Flavobacteriaceae > Pseudalgibacter > Pseudalgibacter alginicilyticus. The sequence continues at coordinate 2,767,945 of NZ_CP012898.1, forward strand.
ATGGTGTCAGAAGGAGAAAAAAACCTTTGATTATAACGTTTATGAAGATACTGGTAATGATGATGTCAGACATTTTTCCGTTAAACTATCTATTGATGAAAAAGTAGTGTCTAAGGCCAGGGCTACTTCAAAAAAGAAGGCTGAAGAAAAAGCCTCTAAACGTGCTTTTTTTGCCTTTCAAAATAGAATTTCACAATTTAAATAAATGTGTTTTCCTTAAAAAACGTTGTTATATAAATTGTTTGCTACTATAACGTTTTAGTTACAAATTCTCTTAAGATTCCTATAAAGTTACAGCATCTATCTAATTTTAGATTATATTTACATCTTGTTTAATATAAGTTATGGCTGTACACAAACTTATTCTTAATGATATTTTTGATGAGGTATCCCATACTTTGATAGCTATACATTGTACAATAGAAGATTACCGTTTAGCATATCTTTTAAATAAAAACTTAAAGATTAGTTTAATAAGAAGGAAGCAAGACCTTGATTATTTTAATGGAAAATCCACCTATTCTATTTTTGAATGGGAAGATTGCAAACAACTAATCACATGGAGTTTAGTTTCTAATACCTGCAAAACTAAGGTATATCAAGAAGCAAATCATAACTCACTGTTTAGTACTGAAGAACAAGTCACTAAAATACATTATTTAATACCAGAATGTAAAAATGTTAATTATTTTTTGAAGATAGACGATGAATTTAAATTTAATGAAGAAAAACAGCTAATAAAAAGGATATTAGAAATACCTCAAATAGCAACAGCATATATTATAGACGGAAGTCAATTAAAATCAAAAGACAATTTAATTTTTAGCTAATGCCAGTAACAAAAAAAACCAAAATAGTAGCAACCCTTGGACCTGCTACAAGTACTAAAGAAGTTTTAAAGGGAATGCTTGAGCAAGGAGCAGATGTGTTCAGAATCAATTTTTCCCATGCCGATTATAAAGATGTTGCCGAACGTATTAAAATGATACGTGACCTTAATGAAGAGTTTGGATTTACAGCTGCTATTTTAGCAGATTTACAAGGTCCAAAACTTCGTGTAGGCGTTATGGAAGACGATATTTTTGTTGAGCCAGGAGATGAAATTATTTTTGCAACAGGAGAGCGATTTGTAGGAACCAAAGAACGTGTTTACATGACTTATGAAAGGTTTCCATTAGATGCTAAACCAGGTGAACGTATTCTTTTAGATGATGGAAAGTTGCATTTTGAAGTAGTTTCTACCAATAAAAAAGATGAGGTAAAAGCTGTGGTTGTGCAAGGAGGACCATTAAAATCAAAGAAAGGAGTAAACTTACCGAATACCGATATTTCTCAGCCAGCTCTTACAGAAAAAGACATTGAAGATGCTATTTTCGCTATCGGTCAAGAAGTAGATTGGATAGCTTTATCTTTTGTGCGTCATGCAGAAGATTTAATTCAACTTCGTGACTTAATTAATGAACACTCAGATCATAAAATACCAATTATAGCAAAAATTGAAAAACCAGAAGCTGTTGAAAATATTGATAAGATTGTAGCTTATTGCGATGGTTTAATGGTGGCTCGTGGCGATTTAGGTGTAGAAGTGCCTGCAGAGGAAGTGCCGCTTATTCAAAAGCAATTGGTATTACGAGCCAAAAAGGCCAGAATACCTGTTATTATTGCTACTCAAATGATGGAAACTATGATAAATAGTTTAACCCCAACTAGAGCAGAAGTTAATGACGTTGCCAACTCGGTTATGGATGGCGCTGATGCTGTTATGCTTTCTGGAGAAACTTCAGTAGGAGAATATCCTGTGCAAGTGATTAAGCAAATGGCAAATATTTTGAAAAATGTGGAAGATTCACCACTTATTAAAGTGCCACAATTACCACCACATATTCGTACTAATCGATATATAACAAAATCTATTTGTTACCATGCGGCTAATATGGCAAATGAAATTAATGCTAAAGCTATTTCAACTTTAACAAATAGTGGTTACACAGCATTTCAAATTTCTGCTTGGCGACCATCTGCACATATTTTAGTATTTACATCAAACAAGCGTATTTTAACTCGTCTTAGCTTGCTTTGGGGTGTTAAAGCTTTTCATTATGATAAGTTTGTAAGTACAGATGAAACAATTGAAGATGTGAATGCTATAGCTTGTAAAAAAGGTTATTTAGATGTTGGTGATATGCTAATTAGTTTAGCTGCAATGCCAATGAAAGATAAGGGAATGGTTAATACCTTAAGAGTTACAGAAATAGAAACTTGTAGTTTTTAATAAATAATTTTTCAACTTCTTATATACAAATAAAGCAGGCATAATTATTATGCCTGCTTTATTTATGTAATAATGTTCTAAGATATGTTGTTTTAGATAACTTAGTAGGCTCCTAAATAATAACTACCAGAAATAGTTTTTAACGTAGCACCTTTGTTGATTTCTTTTGTTAAGGTATTTATAACATAAATAGCACCTTCTTTACCTGAAGGAGTTAATGGCACATAAGCAGTATCTCCAACAAGACCAATATATTGGAACTGGCTTAATGTAGATTCTAAATCAACATCAGTTTCAACATCTGTAGATAATTTAACAGAATTTGAAGGTGTATTTAAATCAATTAAAGCAACGTATCCTCCGTCAACATCAGCTAATGTATACAATACAACACCTATTCCATTTTTAACATATCTCCAAGCTTTAATGGATGCTCCTGTAACACCTAATGCTGTGTTTAAATCAAAATGATAGCTTTGATCATAATCGTTAGTAGTACTACTAATACGAAGAATATCTGCACCAGATGTAGCAGTTGCTTGGTATACATGACCATCTGTACCAACATATTGTGTCATAGTACGGTATGAATTGTTAACTTCTGTTGAGTTAGTAGAAGTAATAACTTTAGGATTTTTTAATGAAGGATAGTCTAATACTAAGGTTTTTGTACCATCAATTTCACCATAAGGCCAAGTTGGTACACCATCTTCATCTAAAGTAGGGGTTGCTGAAGTGTCATATTTTCTTGTTCTACATCCAATAAAAATTTTAGTTTGGGCAGCGTTTAAGATAGGTACATCTACACGTCCTACATTGTAACCAGCTGCTTTTTCTTCATCTGTCCAAGGAAAATCAAATATCGCTGTGTTTATAATGGCAGTCTGATCTAAGTCTAATACGGCTATTTTAATTTCACTTTCAGCACTTAAAAAAGTGTAATTTCCATCTTCTCCTTCATATTCTACATCATATGAACTTGCATAAACACCAATCCCAAGCCCTTCAGCAGCTTTCATCCAACGAGGCGCTGTTCCTAAAATGGCAGCTGTATTCAATTCGTATCCTACTTCTTCAAAGTCTCCTCCTTCACCAACAAGATATTTGTTAAACACACCACCTTCGGTACCTGTATATTGTATGTTGTATAAGTATTTACCATCAGCAGAAGCTTGAACACGAGCAGTACGGCTAGATTTTAAACCAATACCTTCTACAAAGGCTCCATTTTCATATTTTAAAAGGTCTACAATATAATTTGGATCTTCTGCATTTTCTACGGTAATACCGTATGCACGAGTACCACCATTACCTCCAGTTCCATCATCGTCTGGGAATGATGCTGTTAACGTAATATACCGCGTTTCATCAACTGGATCTGGATCGGTTGTTCCTCCTGGTTGGTCATCATCATTACTACAACTGCTAAAAGCTATAGCTATACTTAATAATCCTATTTTAAATAGATTTTTTTTCATGATTAATTGATTTTGATTATAAAAATTTACTGATTATATAATTTAATTTGAAATAGATACCTCTACCTGGTTTTTGTATCGCAAAATTGTCATAGATTTCTGCGTTAAACAGGTTTTTTATATCTATACTTGCTACTAATTTTTGAGAAGGAAAACGATAACTTAGTCCGACATCATGTGAAACTTGACTAGGTGTTTTAGACCATTCTGGTTGCCCCCAAACCGTATAATATTCTCCCACAAAACCAATAGTGTAATATGTGTTTAAAATGGATTTTTTTTGAAAAATATTATTGAATCTATATTGTATATTTCCATTAATAGTAAAAAAGGGCTCATTGGGAACTTGTTGCCCAAATAGAGAATGCGCATTGTCGTTTTCATCGACTTCTTGTTTAAATACATTATTAAATTTTGAAAAATTTAAAGACGTATTTAATCTGTTGTTATAGATGTAGATAATTTCGGCTTCGAAACCTCGAGCTTGCGTTTTCCCAAGATTTACATAGCGAGTTACTTGAATATCTGCTTCTGCTTCTTCTTCAATTTCAGACTCAACAACAGCTTGTTGTGTAATTTTGTCATATCCATTACGCCAAAAAGCATTTGCATAAACCGAAACTTTATGCTTATTAAATTCTAAAGCTCCCAAACGAAAACCTAAATTATAATTAATGTTTTTTTCTGGACTTAATTGTGTATTTGGAAGAATATTAGTTTCTGGAGATCCATATAATTGTCGCTCACTAGGAGATACATATGAGTTTTCGGTAGATGCGATAATGTATAAATCGGAAACGGCATTATAAGATAAAGTTCCGCCATAACCAAAATTAGAGTTAGTTGAAACAGTATCATTTCTTACAATAGAATTCACACCATCGGTTGTCGTAATATCATATTCTGTTTGACTCGTATGATTGTATGTATATTTACCTAATAAATTGGTTTTTAGCTTTCTATTAAAGGTTTCTGCTTCATAATTAATAGAAATTATATTTTGAGATATTGTACTTACTGTGGCATAATCTTGATTTATTTCATTTAATAAATCATCATCTTCTCTATCTGTTGCTTCATACTTATGGTTTAAAGAAATACGATGACTATCAGCTATCATATAGCCCAAGTTTGAACGCATGTTAGTGATTTTTCTATCAGTATTAGTGATGGTTTTTTCTCCTTGTTGACCTCCTAATAATGTTTTAAGAGGAACTCTCTCCCCATATTCAATAACCTCTCTTGGTGTACCATCCCAATTATAGGCAATGCCAATGGTGTCTTGTAAAAAAGTACTGCGATAACTTCTTGCTGCATTAATTTTTAATGATAAATTTTCTGTTAGAAAATTGTTCTTACTATAATTAAGTAGAATTACACGAGCTTCAGTTTCATTAAATCTTCCTACATAAGGTACGGCCATAGTGGTACCATGCGGAATTTCTTTATAGTTGCTAGACCCATTATAGCCTATAAAAAATTGGTCTGCCCATTTTGTGTCAGTAAAACCAACTTCAAAACGTCCTCCTAATGATTTATAAATATTGTTGAAGCGTTTAGCACGATAAGGTCTGGTAATTTGTCCTAAGTAATTTACGTAAGTTGTAGATCTACCCCAAGTTTCATAATTGTTATCTGTATAGATATGAAAAGCCGACCCTCTAAAAGAAAGTCCCGTTTTCTTTTCACGAAGGGTAAGGCCAATATCAGATTGGGTTGTATTAAAAGAACCGTAAGATGTAGCCAATGTAATGTTATTTTGAGAGACATCTTTTTTCAATATCACATTAATAGCTCCTCCAGCATAATCTCCTGTTAAGTGTGATGGCAACACACCTTTATATACTTCAATACGTTCAATCATTGAGGTGGGTATATTGTTTAGATTGAAAGATTGACCGTAAGTAGAAATTTCTAAGCCATCAAGAAATATTCCAATAGTGCTACCAGACATCCCGTTTAGGTTATACTCTACATCAGAACCTATTCCTCCATTTTGTCTTATACGTACTCCAACAGATCTATCTAATAGCTCATTAGTTGTTAAATTTCTTAATGACGCTTCTTTTGTTTCTATAATGGATACCGCAAAACCGCCTTCTTCAATTTTTTTCTTAGCTGTTTTTGTTTTAACTAAAATTTCATCTAAATCTTGAAAATCAGTTAAGGTTAAGCTTGTATTTATTGTTTTTTGGCTTGAATTTAATATAACTTCAATAGTTTTTGGTTTGGCATTTAAGGAATAAATTTCCAAGGAGTATTTGCCATAAGGAATGGCTTTTAAAGAAAAGTCACCACCAACACCAGTTGAAGCTTCTTTTATAAATGAATTACCTTTTAAAGCAACATAAGCTCCTAAAACAGGATCGTTATTATCAAAGGTCACTACACCATTAATGCTTCCCGTTTGACTAAATACAGTCATGCTTAATAAAAACAATAAAATGACTGAATATTTTTTGGTTAGAAACATGTACAATTTTTTGTCAAAATTAATCTTATTTAGACTAAGTCCAAATAAATATAGAGGTTTTATTGAAAATTAAAGTTTTTGACAAAAAATTTATTAAATTGAAAGAAATAGCGTTTTAATATTGATTTATTTTAATAAAAATAAGATTATATTTAATTAATCTAAATAATAAGCTTGTTTATTATGCTATAAATTTGAAGTAATAGTGGTTAAAATCCGTTGTTTTTGTTGGGTAGTAATTGATTTTAAAGATAGAAGCTGTTGGATACCAGTTCAAAATTCAAACTTAAGCTGAACACTTACACTTTTTTGTTCTGATTTTTTTGATAATTCGATGTTTAAATTTGATATGGAAATCCCTAATAATCTAACGGAATTATTAAGTGTTTCTTGAAATAATAAGTCCTTAGCCGTTTCTAATAATATATTTCTATCACTAATAAAATAGGGTAAAGTTTTACTTCTAGTCTGTAAAGTAAAATCACTATATTTTATTTTTAAAGTCACTGTTTTACCTGCTACTTTGCTTTTGTTTAAACGCCGTGAAACTTCATTTGCTATTTGCTCTAATTTTTCAAGCATAAAAACTTCAGAAGATAGGTTTTCACTGAAAGTTCTTTCAGCGGCCAAACTTTTTCTAATACGATTAGGTTTTACTTCGCTGTTATGAATACCTCTAACCACGTGATAGTAATAATGTCCAGATTTTCCAAAATGCTTATCCAAATAATCTATAGATTTTTGTTTTAAATCTAAACCTGTAAAAATACCTTTTTGATACATTTTTTCAGCCGTTACTTTACCAACTCCATAAAATTTTCGGATATCTAGCTGTTCTAAAAAGGCAATAACTTCTTCTGGGTTTACCGTTTTTTGTCCATTTGGTTTATTATAATCACTCGCAACTTTAGCAATGAATTTATTAATTGAAATACCTGCAGACGCTGTTAAGCCTATTTCGTTAAGTATTCGTGCTCGAATTTCTTCAGCAATTTTTGAGGCGCTAGGGTTGCCTTTTTTATTTTTAGTAACATCTAAATAAGCTTCATCTAACGAAAGAGGTTCTACCAAATCTGTATAATCAAAAAATATTTTTCTAATTTTTTTAGAAATTTCAATATATCGGTCAAAGTTTGTTTTCACAAAAATTAAATCAGGACATAATTTTGCAGCCAAATTTCCAGACATGGCACTTTTAACTCCAAATTTTCTAGCTTCATAACTTGCAGCACTAATAACACCCCGTTTACCACCTCCACCAACAGCAATGGGTTTTCCTTTTAAATCAGGGTTGTCCATTTGTTCTACTGAAGCGTAAAACGCATCCATATCTATATGAATAATCTTTCTAATTGGTAAATCGGTTAGCATACTGTAAATTTAGGCATTAAATTAAATTGTTGATGATAGAAATAGAACGTAAATTTTTGGTAAATTCTAATGCGTTTAAAACAGAGGCTTTAAAAAAAACCAGAATTATACAAGGGTTTTTAAATACGGATAAATCTCGAACAGTTAGAGTTAGATTAAAAGGAGATAAAGGTTTTTTAACAATTAAAGGAATGTCGTCAAAGAATGGATTATCTAGATTTGAATGGGAAAAGGAAATTGACAAAATAGATGCTGAAGCTCTATTAAAACTCTGCGAACCAACAATTATTGATAAAGAACGTTATGAAGTAAAAGTAAAAAACCATACTTTTGAAATAGACATATTTTTTGGAGATAATGAAGGTTTAACCATTGCAGAAATTGAATTGGAATCTGAAAATGAAACTTTTGAAAAACCAAGTTGGTTAGGTGAAGAGGTAACAGGACAAATTCAATATTACAATTCACAATTAAGTAAAAAGCCTTTTAAAATATGGCATGGAATATAGTAATAAATAAACACTTAAGTATGAAAAAAGCGATTCTCGTATTACTCATAATCACCTGTGTATTTTCATGTAAAGATGAACCGAAAACATCGGTATCAGAAATGAATGAAGACCTACATGAAGCGATTGATGCAAAATCAGATTCTATCATTGAAGTTGTAAAAGCATCTGTAGAAAAATCAACAAAACAAATTAAAGCAGAATTAAAAGCCAAGGGGTTTAAAACTTTTGATTATGTTGATGAAGTAACACAGGACACTATTTTGATGCAGCAATATTTCATTGCCTTTTTAAAAGAAGGATCTATTCGACCCACTATTGAAGCAGAAGTTGAACAATTGCAACATGAGCATTTAGAGCATCTTACAAAAATGTATGAGTTAGGATATGCTGATATTTCTGGACCTTTTGCTGATGAAGGGAATCTTCGTGGTATCACTATTTACAATGTGCCTAACTTAAAAATGGCAGATAGTTTAGCAAAATCTGATCCCATGGTGCAAGCGGGTAGGCTTGAAGTTGAAGTACGTCCGTGGTGGGGAGCCAAAGGGTTTTCGTTAAGGTAATGTGGAGATTTATCAAAGCAGTATATTTTATTTTTAATGTAATAATCATTCTAACATTATTAATACTGCACTTTTATATAAAAGATAGCAGTTATTTTTCTTCATTGTATTTTTATCTGTTTGCATTGCCTGTTATAATTTTTATTGTATTAGCGCTTTCAGTTTTTCTCGGAAAAAAAGGAAAATATAATATAATATTAGCAGGGTTATTGTTTGTAATTTGGATTGGAAGAAGTTATAGTTTCAGTTTTGAAAAACCTATACTGAAATCAGATTTAGAAGTGGTATTTTGGAATGCTTATAGGAAAAATAATTTTGAAAAGGCTTTTATAGAGTATGAAAGCATCCCTGACGTTTTAGTTTTAACGGAATCCAATGAAAGTAACATAGCTTCTTTACAATTAAAATATCCTGATTTTCATTTTTATAAATCAGAAAGAGAGATTTGGATTTTTTCAAAAATGCCTATAGATATTATAAAAGAAGAAACTTCTAATTATAATTCTACGGTTATTATTTTTAAAACACATGGGATTAATTTTTATGCTGTTGATATGGTTGGAAGTGCTGATGTTCCTAGAAGTTGGGAGTATCAGTTTTTTAATTCAATAAGTAAAAATAAAGAGAAAGCTATAATTTTAGGAGATTTTAATATTCCGGTAGAATCTCTTTTTTTAAATGATTTAAAGAAAGAGTATAATTTTTATTTCACATCTAATGGAAATGGTTTTAGAGAAACTTGGTTTTGGAACATACCCCTTCTTTCCATAGACCAAATATGGGTTTCTAAAGATTTACAAATTGTAACATCAGAAATAATTAGGACATTTAAAAGCGATCATGCCATGATTAAAACCGTAGTTAGAAGATAACTATTCTAAAATTTCAAAAACTCGTTTTGCTTCATTACCAAATTCATCAACAACAGTAATTATATGTTTCCCTTGTTTTGGAATTATAGCCATGTCATGAAAATCTTTGGTGGTTCCAATATAAGTTTCATCAATATACCAAAATACCGTGCTTGCTGGTTTTGAATGTGCGATTTTTAAAATTAATTCATTGGTTTTTCCATTAAAATCTTTAGGTAAGAAAATGCTATTGTGGTCGTTGGGATAAATAAACTCGATAGAAACTCTATTTTCACTTAAACAGTCACTTCTAAATTTTGGAAGTGGTTTATAAAACGGATTTTTAGTTTTATAATAATATGCCATTAATGGGGGCAATATAAACCACGATTTATGTGTTATATTATTTAAATCTTCACAGGAGGTATTTACTTGAAAGCTCTCATTTTTATTAAGATGAATTAAAACGTGATACGGACAAGGTTTTGTTTTTAGTCCACTAATTTGAATAAACGTTTCTTCAATATCATTACAATTTGGTGACGCTCTATGACCACTTTGTTTACAAATTGTAATTTTTTTCATTTCATCAAATGGTTTTGTAAACCATTTGCTATTTGGAAGTAAATCAAACACGTCAAACAAAATGGGAGCAGCTGTTTGAATACCTACCAAACCAGGACGCCCCTCTCCATCGGCATTACCCACCCAAACACCAACTACATAATCTTTGGTAGTACCAATGGCCCAAGCATCTCGAAACCCAAAGCTGGTACCTGTTTTCCAAGCTATTTGTTTTGAACCATCAAAAAATTCCCAATTTTCATTGTTTTCAGGACGATTGACTTTTTTTAAGCTTTCATAAGTTAAGTAAATGGAAGCAGCGTCAAAAAGAGTTTTGTCTTTTGTTTTTTCACCAAAATCTACTTTTTCTGAAGCAAAAAAAGTCGGTTCACAAAATTCATTTGAAAAATACTCGCTTGAGGTTTCAGAAAAATGATTTAAGCTTGAAGATAGTGACGCATAACTTTTGCACAAATCCCACAAATTACTTTCAGCACCACCAAGAATGAGAGATAAACCATAATGATTGGGCTCATATTTTAAGTTTTTAAGCTGAAGTGTTTTTAAGTAATGATGAAACCTATCTAGACCAAACTCTTGCAACATCTTAACGGCAGGGATATTTAATGAGCGAGACAACGCACGACTTGCAGGGATAGCTCCATCATAGGTTTTGTTATAGTTCTCAGGTGTGTAATTTCCTAATTGCGTAGGGACATCTGGAATTAAGGTATTAGGAAGTAAGTCGCCAGCATCTAACATGGCGGCATATAAAAAAGGTTTTAAAATACTCCCTGTACTTCGTGGTTTATCAATAATATCTACGTCTTTTTGATGGGCTTTGTCGGTTGGTGTATTGCCAACGTAAGTTATAACTTGTCTAGATTTTACATCCAAAATCAAAACGGCAGCGTTATATATTTCATTTTGCTTTAATTGATAATAATGGTTTTTTACAATGTAATTTGTGCGTTCTTGGAGGGTTTTGTCAATAGTAGTTTGTTTGTGTTTTCCGTAATATAATTGTGCTATTTTTTGTAATAAATGAGGTGCTGTTTGAGGTAATGGATAAGGTTTTTGAGGTAAATTTTCAGCAATGGATAAGTTATAAGTAAGGGTGTCAATTATTGAATTATCTAAAATTTTTTTTAGAAGTCTATTTCGTTTTTTTAGTAGACGTTCTTGATTTCTTCCCGGGTAAATTAAACTGGGCGCATTTGGTAAAACAGCTAATGTGGCACTTTCTGCCCAGGAGAGTTCGTTAGCATTTCTATTAAAATAACGCCATGCCGCCGCATCAAGCCCTACCACATTTCCCCCAAAAGGGGCATTATTAGAATAATAAGATAGAATTTGGTCCTTTGAATATCGAAATTCCAAACGGGTAGCAAGAATGATTTCCTTGATTTTTTCGAAATAAGTCCTTGATTGTCCTTTTCTAGAAAGACGAATTACTTGTTGAGTTAAAGTGCTACCTCCTCGTTTAATAGCATCAGATTTTAAATTTTCATGTAAAGCTTTAAAAATAGAAATAGGATTAAAACCAGGATGCTTATAAAAATAAGCATCTTCAAACAGAAGAATACAGGTTTTAAATTTCTCAGGAATAGTATCATTATGAGGAAAGCGCCATTGCCCATCGCTTGCTATTAGTGCGCCTAATAACTCATTGTTTTTACTTGTGATAACGGTTGCGGTAGGCTCTTCAAAAAGCTGATTTGGCAAACAAAAATAATAGACAATTAAAATCAGAGCAATAATTGCTGATTTAATTTTATGGTATTTTATGTAGTCTATTATGAGTTTCAACGTATGTTATAAAGTGTCCTACTTATTTTGTAACGACAATTTTTAATTTTATTTTTCAACGACAATCCATTTTCCTTTAGTTCTCACTAAAAACTCATTATCATACATGGCTTCTGCTTGAATGCCATATAGATAATAGGTTCCTAAATAAGAGGCATTCAACATCACATTGAAAGTTTTAGTGCTATGTTTTCCTTTTGCTGGCAAATCAAAATAGAAATTTACGCGGTCATCTCTAACATCCGTAAAACGTGATTGGCTGGTTGTATTATCTCCAAAATTTGTAAAACGAGTATTAACTATTTCCCATCCTGATGGAAAAATTTGAGTTAACGCCACATCATTAACCGGCGTATTTTTCAAATTACTAACGCTTACTGTTGCTATAAAATCTTGACCTTGTTGTAGTTTAGAAACATCTATTTTATTTCCTGTTAAATCCTGGTATTGTACCAGAATGCTTAAGCCACGTTGTTCTTCCAATTCTTCGCCTAAAGGTAATTTTCCTGAATTTAAAACACGTACATAAACTACATTGTCTCTTTCATTTTTAAAAGTTATGGTATTTGTGTCTTTAATAATTTTTAAATCACGTTGTGCCATGGCTTTTTTAGAATCAATAGATTCTGTTTTTCCGTTTAGGGTATAATTTATTTTTAGTGCTTTTCCACCATTGGCTTCTACCATTTTTGCTATAGCTAATAAACTGTAAGCCGTAGTTTGAGTGCTCATCCATTTTGAACTTGATAAATCTTTGGCAATATCTTCTGCTAATTCTCGCATTTTGGAATTTTTGGTAAGTACCATTGTTTCCAATGCCATAGCACGATTTCTGTCTACAGAGCCATAGGTGTAATAATTATATTTTGGTGGCTGAAAATTTATATTGGCTGATTCCAAAATTTGATTGCTCGCTTCTGCTTGTCCTGCTAAAGCATAAGCTGCTGCTAATCGCCATTTAGCTTCGTTAGATATTTCTGAAAACTCACGCAAACGGTTCATACTTGATAAATCTGCATTTCCTGCTAAAGCCAAAGTATATAATCTATAAGCTTGTGTTAAGTCGGCATTATAAGTTCTATAACTTGGTCGCCAATCCCTAGCAGCTTGTTTTTGGTAAGCAATCCAATTACTTTTAAAAGTCAGTGGTAATACAAAACCTTTCTTTTCGGCTTCTATCATAAAATGCCCAGCATAACTGGTACTCCAATCATTTGTAGTATTCTCGCCTATCCAATAACTGAGTCCGCCATTGGGCATTTGAAAAAGTCCTAAACGTTTAATGCCATTTTCAATATTTTTCTGAATGGCTTGTTTTTTACCATTGGATAAATTGAAAATATCATTTAAAAATAACTGAGGGAACACACTTGATGTAGTTTGCTCTAAACAACCATGTGGATACTGAATTAAATACTGTAATCTACGTGAAAAATCCATAGGTGGTAAGGTTGAAAATTCTACCGTTGCTGAATTTGTTCCAGCAACTCCAAAGGTTGAAAATTCTAAAGTTTCAGAGGTGTTTGGAGCTAAGGTTTTATCCAAGACTTTAGAGGAAATTGGATTTGGATTTACCACATTTAATTCAACTTTATAAGTTGCTTTTTCGCCATTTCCTAAGGCAATAACTTCTAGTGTACGGGTACCTTTTGCTTTACTTACGTCTAATTCAAAATAGGTCATTTGTTCATTAGGTTTTGTAAACGTAAGAGATTTTGAAGCATCACCAATAACTGAAATTCCAGCATCCAATTTTAAATTAATAGTTACATTTTTTACTTTTGGTTCCATGGCAAAAACAGTTACAGGCAGTGTCACTTTTTCGCCAGGACTTAATTTCCGAGGAAGTGAGGCTAAAACCATCAATGGCTTTTTAACTTCCACTGATTTTTCGGTGCTCCCGTAGGCTTCTTTTTCGTTGTCGCCAGCTACTACCATGGTTCGCACGGCTCCAATGTAATTCGGTAATTTAATTTGATGGGTTTTGGTTTGTCCGGCATCCAATTTGAAAGGGCCTAAATAAGTGACCACTGGTTTAAAACGATTGGCTTTTTTGTTTTTTCCAGCCAATGCACTGCCATCGCCTCCAATGGCAAATACTTGGTCTATACTTCCGGAATACGCTCCAATAACATCATCAAAAACATCCCAGGTTTTTACGCCTAAAGCTTCTCGTTTGTAAAACTCATCCCAAGCATTTGGAGTTTTAAAACGTGTTAAATCTAATAAGCCTTCCTCAACAACCGCAATGGTGTAGGTCATGGCATTTTTATTTTTTTCAGAAACTTGCACCTCAAAACGTTGCTCTGGTTGTAATACATTAGGCATTTTTAGTTGAGGTTCTAATTTGGTATTTGGGTCTTCTACCATAATGGGAATAACGCCGTACAAACGAATTGGCAAATCGTTAGCTGTGATGGCATGTGGTTGCAATAATGAAATGTTTACAAATACATTGGGCGCCATGTCTTTGGTTAATGGAATATCAACCACGGTTTCGCCTTTAGTGGTTTTTACCCATTTATAATCCAATACTTCTGTACCATTTTCAATACTGACTAAAGCGCGTCCTTCGCTTCCTGATTGAAAGGTTACTTTAGCAATTTCTCCGACATTATAGTTTTCTTTATCGGCAGAGAAGACTAGCATTTTAGCAGCCTCTTTATCTTTAGAGGTACTATTAGACCACCAATTTTTATAGAAATATGCCGTTCTTCCTGTGGCGTGATCACCTATTGGGTCTATCACTCGAATTAAATATCTGCCTCGGTCATTTTCTGGAACGTTGATGTTAAAACTCGCTTTACCATTGGCATCCGTATTTATTTTTGAAGTGGTGTACGGTCTGTGGTAATTGCTGGACACGTAATTCGATAAATTGTCATAAGATGAATTCCACCACCAACGCCATTCAATTTTATAGATTTTTACTTCTAGATTGTTGCGCTTTATGGGCTTTCCGTTGGCATCAACCACCACCACATTAAATGTTTGGTTTTCGTCTGTAAAAAAGGAGCCGTAGTCATTGCCTTTTGGCGATTTTAACCCAACGAAAGATTCGTAAGGCGCATATTGCTTGGTAAAGGCATCTATGGAAAAATCGCCACCATTTTCAAAAGCACGAACTAAAAATTGAACATTCAGCATGCCAGGCGCATTGTTTTTAACTTGCAGTTTATTGTTGATAGTGGCTAAACCTTCCTCATTTACTTTGCCTTCAAACACATTGATTTCTTCGGCTTCAAACTGACTGGTTGGATCATTAAAAACATAATCCTTATAGTTTTTAAAACCAGTATTTGAAGCGCTGAACTTGGCTTTAATTTCTGCTTTTAAATTTTTTCCGGGAATGCCGTGTAACCATTTTACATCCAAAGTACCTTTTAGGGGTGCTTTACTGGTAAGAATTTCATTTTCAAAATCGACCTTAATTTTTAAGCGATTGGGTTTTACAGTTTCAATTTTTAAACCTTTATAAAACGTAGCACCACCAACCGAAACCTTAGCGTTATAGTTTCCTGTTTTATCTTCAGTAGATGTGGGAACTGTAAATTTGAAGAAGTTATTCAGTTGGTCTGAAGTCAAATTTTTATAAATTAATTTGCCGTTGGGGTCAGTAATTTCCATTTTTACTGGATGCTCTTTGGGGAGTTTGTTTGTGGCATCGTTCAGCATAAATGTTAAATGCAAGGTGTCTCCTGGTCGCCAAACACCACGTTCTCCATAAATGTAACCTTTCAGCCCACGTTGTAAACGGTTTCCAGACACATCAAATTTGCTTAATGATAGCGAATTGCCATCAGCCAATTTTATGTAGGTTTTATTAGTTCCTTTTGAAACAATGGCAAAGGCCGCGTTTTTATTTAAATCGATTAAGGTCAATCCTTCTTCATCGGTGGCTCTACTTGCTAATTCTTGTTGCTGGAAATTATAAAGTGTTACCGTTGCATTGGCCTCTGGATTGGTGTTTAAAATATTGGTGACTGCAAAATAATAGGAGTTATTAGCACCTTGTTTGGCAATAACCCCTAAATTGGAAGCTAATAAATTTTGTGATACGATTTTATTTTCTCCATAATAAGCATCGTGGCAAGGATTGTTTTCTTCACGCCAATTGTAGTTGTAGTTTTTATAGCGGTAGGCTAAATTATCCCAATAGGCCTCTTCTCGTAATTCTTCATCTTCAGAATCAAAGTCAAACGTGTCATTTTCATAATAATCGTCTTCGTAATACTCATCATAATCATCATTTTCTGAATTTGAAACACTTGGATTGGCTTCGCAATTGTATAACGAATAACTTCTATTAAAACTTAATTCCACGCGATAAATAGCACCAGCATCGGCTTTGAAAAACTTAGATAAATCAATACTATAGGCTTTCCATTTTCCTGTATTTTCTGCTGGAGTTTGTAATTGTATGGTTTGTTTTGCAATGCGTCTACCTACTTTTTTAATATCGTTATTGTATTGGTCTGACAAATTATTGTCCTGTAAAAATTGGAGGATATTATTTTGAAAAACCTTAATAATTCGCACATCTACGGCACTTAAATTAACGGCTTCAAAATTGAATTTTAATTCTTGGGAATTTGGTAAAATACTCCCATTACTAATCAATTTAACTTGAGGTTTCAGTTCTTCAAAAGCAATAGTTTCAGAAAATGGTTTTTTAAGTTTAAAACCATCGGTATTTGATATGCCTTGAAAAACATCTACTAAAACATTTCCAACCAATTTGCTGTCTGGATATACTTTCAGCACATTGCCATCCACAATGTATTTTGGTTTTTTTACATTTTGAATCGTGACCAAACCATCAAAATTTTGTTGTTTTTTTAAAGGGTCTGAAAAGTTGATAGATAGAAATTGTTCGGGAGATTGTATTACATCCACATCTACAATTGTGAAATTGTTAATACCTGGAATTGTGATTTTATTTTCGCCTTTATTGTTTACTTTAATTGATTTTCCATCCCATTTTATAAGTAGCTCGCTATCATCTATTAACCTATTAATGCTGTCAATTTTAAATTCAAAATATTTGGAAGATTTATTTGCTTCATTAAAAACTATAGATAATTTTTTGTCATTTTGATAAGCTTCTACCAAGGTTTTAGCATCTTCAAGGGTAATAACATCGGCAGATTTTATAACACTTTCAAGGTATTGCCATGGTTTACTGTAAGATTGTAAATGGCTGGTTTCAACATCAAAATTGGGCGTTATGGTTTTAAATTGAAAGGTGTATTTTTTAAAGCCATCGGGTATGTTTTTATATATGTCGTCTAACTGTACTGTTACCGTATATTCTGTGTCAGGTTTCAAATATTCATCGGGCGTAAATAGTAATGTATGTTTGTTTCCAACTGTCAGTTTGCCTTCTACGAAAGGGGCTATATTAACTATTTTGTCAGTGATTTCTTGGCTTATTACCCAACCTTCAATTTCAGTTGCTAAACTAATCTGAATGGGACTTGCTATAGAATTGATTCCAGAAGTGGTATAGTTGATATAATCTTTAAATTTGAACAGATTATCGGTTTCTATAGACTTTTTTTTGCAGGCAACGGCTAATGTGAAAATCAATACAAAAGCAAAGAAATTTTTGAATGGCATGAATTGATGAATTTAAGTGAAAATAAATAACAAATTGAAATATAGGTTGTTTCTTGTTAATAAATTTACGTTTGAATCTTGATGTTTGAGTTTCAGTTGAATGTTAATTTGTTCATAAAGTTAATTTTTATAAATCACAAAGATTCAATTTGGAAAAGATATTTATAACTAATTTGTTTGGATGGTGTAATTCGTAATATAAAAGAATATAAAGAATCAAGCTTTTGACTTTGTTCACGACAAATCCTTTATTTAAATACGAGTATTATTCACCGTTTGATAAGTTACAAAATTAAGTCTAAAGCTTTCGCTATATTTGTTTTTTAGAGAATGTATTGATTGAAAAAACCTAAATGTCCAAAAATATTGAACTTGAATTAGCTTGGGATTTTGTTGAAAAAACAGATAGAAATGTGTTTTTAACAGGAAAAGCAGGTACTGGAAAAACCACTTTTTTACACAATTTAAAAGAAAAATCTTTCAAAAGATTGGTGGTTGTGGCTCCTACAGGTGTTGCTGCCATTAATGCCAAAGGGGTTACCATTCATTCGTTTTTCCAAATGGCTTTTGGCCCAATTTTACCAGAAGGCGTAGAGGTTTCAAATTCAGATTCTAAATTTCAGAGAAAATTCAATAAAAACAAAATTGATATTATCAAATCTTTGGATTTACTGATTATTGATGAAATTAGTATGGTACGAGCTGATTTATTGGATGGTATCGATCAAGTTTTGAGACGCTATAAAGATCGAACGAAGGTTTTTGGAGGAGTGCAGGTGTTGATGATTGGAGATTTGCAACAGTTGTCGCCTGTGATAAAAGATGATGAGTGGCAACTGCTGAAACCATATTATGAAACGCCATATTTTTTTAGTAGTCAGGTTTTTAAGAATTGTAATGCCATCAGTGTGGAGTTAAAACATATTTATAGACAAGATAATGATGTGTTTATTAAAATTCTAAATGAAATTAGAAACAATAAGCTTACAAGTCAATCAGCTGATGAGTTGAATAAAAGATACCTCCCCAATTTTGTACCCCATGAAGATGATGGTTATATAACATTAACCACTCATAATAGTAGAGCCAACCACATGAATCAAATAGAGTTGGAAAGAATTAAAGAAGAATCGTCTGTTTATAAGGCAGTAGTAGACGGTAAATTTCCAGAATATTCGTTTCCAACTTATGAAAAACTGGAGCTTAAAAAAGGGGCTCAGGTCATGTTTGTGAAAAATGACAGTGACCCCGAAAAACGTTATTTCAATGGGAAAATAGGCAAGGTGATTCATTTGGACAAAGATGAAATAACTGTGCATTGTCCAGATGATGAATATAATATTATAGTAACACCTGAAAAATGGGAGAATATTAGTTATACTATCAATTCAGAAACCAAAGAAATTACCGAAAAATTAAATGGTTCTTTTTTGCAAATGCCCTTGCGTTTGGCTTGGGCCATAACCATTCATAAAAGTCAGGGACTTACGTTTGATAAAGCCATTATTGATGCCCAAGCATCTTTTGCACATGGGCAAACTTATGTTGCGTTAAGCAGATGCCGAACACTGGATGGTATTGTTTTAAAAAATCCTATAAATGTCAATAGCATTATTAATGATGCTCGGGTTACCACATTTAACGAAAATGTAGAAAATAACCCTCCAAATATTGAAATTTTAAATGAATCTCAAAAAGCCTATCAAATTAATTTAATTCAAGAATTGTTTAGTTTTTATGGGTTTTTGTATCCAGTGAATCGGTTGACAGATATTTATTATAAGAATTCGGGCAGCATCAAAGGGAATATGTTACCACCTATAGAAACCCTTAAAGAAAGTATTACAAATTTTTTAAAAGTGAATGCTGGTTTTATAGCGCAATTAAAAAAAATAAGTCAAGATGTTGCCAAATTTGAAACAGACCCCACTATTCAAGAGCGTATTCAAAAGGCATTAGACTATTTTATGGAATATACTAGAGAAAAAATTAAAACACCTTATTTAGCCTTAACATTTGCTACGGAAAACAAGGAAATTGATAAGGATATCAATAAACAGTTAGATAGTATTGAGGAGCAGTTGATGGTAAAACTGCATTGTTTTAACGGTTTGAAAGGTGAATATTCTAGTTTAAAATATCTGGAGCTGCGTGCCAAAGCCAAGTTTCAACAAGAGCGAAAGTCCACTATAAAGAAACCACAGCATGCTGACACTACGAAGCACCCTGTTTTATTTGAACAATTACGGGAGATGCGAGGCAATTTTGCCGATGAAGAAGATGTACCACATTATGTTATTTTTAATCAAAACTCCTTGTATGGCATGTGTGAAATGCTTCCATTAACTCAAAAACAACTGAAAGCTGTTAACGGTATGGGGAAAGTACGCGTAGAAAAATATGGTGAGGCCATTTTAGAAATTATCAATGCCTATTGCACAAAAAACAACCTAGAACCTAAGGCATCTCTTTTCGCAGAAAAAGAAGAAAAAGAAGAAAAATCTAAAAAGAAGGATACCAAATTAGTATCTCTTGAACTTTTTAAAAATGGTTTGTCAGTTTTTGAGATTGCTAAAGAACGGAGTCTTACTGTGGGTACTATCAGCAATCATTTAGCTTATTTTATTCCAACTGGAGAAATAAAAATTATAGATTTAATGTCTGAAGAAAAATATCTTGAACTTAAAGATATTTTGGAAAAAACGAAGTTTGAAAACCTTTCAGAACTTAAAAGTAAAATAGATGATAAATTTACATACGAGGAAATACGTTTGGTTACAAAAAATTTAAATACTTAAAAAATTAAGTATCCCAATTAAACTATTTATGTTTCATATAGTCTATATTTAACTGCATTTCAGTAGATTATTAAAATAGTTTAGCAATGAATCAGAAACACATTCAGCATTTGTATTGGCGCGTAGGTTTTGGTATTTTACCAACAGAACTTGAAAATATTTCTAAGAAAAGCAAAAAGGAAGTAGTTGATAACCTATTTCAAATTTCCAAAAAGATAACACCTTTAGAAGTGGATGTATCAGACCTTGAAGAGTTATTTGGGGGGTCTTTTGATACAATAAAGGCTAATAGAAATCAAATTCAAAAACTAAGTAGGGAAAAAACACTTGAGTTGAATGTGGCATGGATAGATCGCTTAACATACCCCAAAGAATTGCTGAGAGAAAAAATGACTCTATTTTGGGCAAATCATTTTGTATGCGAAGACAATAATTATATATATACACAAAATTTCCACAATACATTACGTCAATATGCATTAGGTAATTTTAAGGATTTTGTGATGGCTATTTCAAAAGAAGCTGCTATGACTAAATATTTAAATACAAAGCAAAACAAAAAGCAAAAACCCAATGAAAATTTTGCTCGCGAACTCATGGAATTATTCACTTTAGGAGTTGGTAATTATACTGAAGAAGATATCAAAGAAAGTGCTAGAGCCTTCACTGGTTATGGCCATAATTTTGAAGGTGATTTTGTTTTTAGGCAGCGCCAACATGACGAAGGCGTAAAAACATTTTTTGGAAAAACAGGGGCGTTTAATGGCGATGATATCATTAATATTATTTTGAATGAGAGGCAATGTGCCAAATATATTTGTGGTAAATTATATCGTTATTTTGTGAATGACACTATAAATGATGAGCATGTAAATCAAATGACAAATGTGTTTTATAAAGACTATGATATTGAAAACATTATGCGTTTTATTTTACTCTCTGATTGGTTTTATGATGAAAAAAACATAGGAACAAAAATAAAATCGCCTATGGAGTTATTAGTGGGAATGAGAAATGTAGTTCCTGTAGATTTTAAAAATGCGAAGCAGTTACTTAATATTCAAAAACTACTGGGGCAAATATTATTAAATCCGCCTAATGTTGCAGGGTGGAAAGGTGGTAGAAATTGGATAGACAGTAATACCATTGTGTTGCGTTTAAAATTACCTTCATTACTTTTAAATCATGCCTATATTTCTAAAGCAGTAAGCGGAACTACTGATAGATTTTTAGAAACTAAAAAAGCTATTTTTAAAAAACAATTTGGTAAACGATTTAATACGGTTCCAGATTGGAATGTTTTTAACGCTGTGTTTAAAAATGTAGATGTAGATGATTTGGAAACTCTCATATTGGCTTGTAAAATGAATGATGGCGCCAGTCGTTATTTAGGAGCGTTAAGCAAAGTGTCTAAGCAAGAGTATTGTGTACAACTCATGTCATTACCAGAATATCAAATGTGTTAACTATGAACAGAAGAAAATTTTTAAAACAATCGTCTTTGGCAACTAGCTTGTTTTTTGTTCCGAGTTTTGTAAAAGCTTTTGAGCAAGTGGCTAGCAAAACATTAGGTTATAAAAGATTGGTTATTATTCAACTATCAGGAGGGAATGATGGTTTAAACACAGTCATTCCTTTCAGAAATGATTTATACTATAAAGAACGTCCAACTTTAGGAATTGCTAAAAATGATATTATAAAACTTAATGATGAGGTTGGCTTTAATAATAGCTTGGCACCTTTGAAACGTTTGTATGATAATAGTAATGTGTCCATAATTAATAATGTGGGTTACCCCAACCCCAATCGATCTCATTTTAGGTCTATGGATATATGGCAAACAGCAACAGATTCCATTAAATATTCGCAAAGCGGATGGATAGGCCGCTATTTAGATTACTATGGAAAGCATCCTCATAGTGCCATTGAAATAGATGATAGTTTATCGTTAGCCATGAAAGGCGAAACATTAAATGCCATTGCTACTCAGGATTCAAGGGCATTTTATAACCTTTCTAAAGACCCATATTTTAAAAATATTCACAAACACCAAAATGATGCTCATTTAAGTGAACATAATTTAGGGTATTTATATAAATCGCTTATTGCGGCCGAATCTTCAGCCAAGTATATTTATGAAACCAGTAAAACGGTTTCTTCAAATAAAGCGTATCCAAATAATGCTTTTTCAAAACAATTAAAAACAACCGCTCAGTTTATTAATTCAGGTTTGGAAACCAAAGTGTTTTATTTATCTTTAGGAGGATTTGATACACATTATAATCAACAAGGTAGACAGGATAAATTACTTGCAACATATGCAGAAGGCATAGAGGTATTTGTTCATGATTTAAAAGATAGTAATTCTTTTAAAGATACATTAATATTGACTTTTTCAGAATTTGGACGCCGAGTAAAACAGAATGCAAGTATTGGTACAGATCATGGAACAGCAAATAATATTTTTATTATTGGAGACCAATTAAAGAAGCCAGGGTTGTATAATAATATGGCAAGCTTAAGTGATTTAGATGATAATGGCGATTTAAAATTTGAAATAGATTTCAGAACCATTTATGCCACTGTTTTAGATAAATGGTTGGAAGTTGATGATAGAAAAATATTAAATAAATCGTTCAATCAGTTGAGTTTTATCTAACACAATTAACAAACTTTATTTTTTAATAAAATAATCTTTTAAAGACTGACCGTGTGGAAACAAAAAACCTTGCTCCAATGCCGAAATGTTCGGGAGAAACAAGGTTTATATAAACTGATTAATAGCAACACAAATGTCGGAATTTTTTTCGGAACTCGCAATCTATAAAGTTAACTTATGGTTAATTTTATTAACAAAGTAGTTAACTGTACTTCAATTTTCTTAGAATTCGTATAGATTCTTTATACAGAACATAAAGTTCGGAGCTATGTGCTTTTAAATATGGTTTTGCTTCGTTGAGTTTTTTTATAGCATCATGAAACAAATTAAGGTAGCAGATTAAATAGGTTACAGGTAAATTTTTTAAATCTAGTTCTTCATTAATATTCAAAGGGATTCCTGTTTTGAGTTTTTCTAAAATAGCATTATTAGCATTGTAAATATGATACAATGCTTTTTTATCATATTGAGGTGGTTCAAACAGTAATTTAGTTTCAATGGAATAAGTTGCGTTGTTTTCAAAACTAATAATAGTTTCTTCTAATTGATAGTATTTGTCTGCTTTTTGAAGTCCTAAATTTACATACTCAATAATTTTAAAAGAATCGTCATCAATGGAAATAGAGACTTCATCTAAAGCAGAAAAGAATAAACGTACTTGTTCGTTAACCAATTCAATATCAACTCTTGAAAAGAATGTTTCATCTTTTAAAACCTTTTTTTGACCAGCCCAACATACCACGAAATATTCTTTAAAAACCTTGTATTGTGGATTGTAATCTTTACGTTTTTGCATAAAATCAAAAACGCCATTTAAAGTGTGCTCAATATTGTTTTGAGCATTAATTTCAATGGCCTCTACTATTTTAGAGTTTACATCTTTTATTTCAATATCAAACACTTTAGGCATACTGATACTTCCATCTCTAAAAAATACTGAGCCGCCATAATATTTCCAAATATTTTTTCTGAGTGAAGTGATTTTCCCTGTGGGTCTAATAGTTACTAAACCAACAACTTTATGGTCTGGTAAATGCGGAAACGGAATATTTTCATATTGAACAATGGGAGGATTGGTTAAATAAGCATTAATGAGATTTTGGATTTTGCTATCATCAAAAAAATCAACACCTACAATATTATTTTCTTCATTTTCAACCCCAATAACTATATATGAATTATTTTTTGGGTTGCTATTTGAAAGCGCACATATATGTTTTAAAAATTTTGCCTTACCTTCTTTTTGTCCAATATCAATTTTAAGCTTTTTATCATAAAAGCTGTTTTCATCATTATGAGCCAAAAGGTGTTTTATAAGTAGGCGTTTGTTAATCATAATTATTTCCTGCTATGGCAGGAATTTGATGGCTTTAGTTTAAAAATCTTTTTTTACAGTTACACTATTTGCTTGTGCTGTACAAAACACTAATAAATCTGCAATATTTACATGTGCTGGACGTGATATTGCAAAATAAATAATTTCTGCAATGTCCTTTGCCTGTAATGCTTTAAAGCCTTTGTAAACAGAATTAGCTTCTTTACCTCCTTTAAAACGTACCTGTGAAAATTCGGTTTCCACTAAGCCCGGATTTATAGCTGATACTTTTATGCCGTAAGGGTTTAAATCTATACGCATGCCTTCTGTAATAGCTAAAACGGCATGTTTACTACCGCAATACACATTGCCCTTTGGGTATACTTCTTTGCCTGCTGAAGAACCAATGTTTATTAGCTGAAGAACCAATGTTTATTATGTGTCCTGATTGTCGCTTGGTCATTTGAGGAATAATGGCTTTACTTACATATAGTAGACCTTTTACATTAATATCCATCATAGCATCCCAATCATCAATATTGCCATGGTCTATCGGATCCAAACCATGTGCGTTTCCTGCGTTATTTATTAAAATATCTATATGTTTAAATGGTTCAGGCAAGGACGCAATGGCTTTAAAAGTGTCCATTTTGTTTCTAACATCAAAATTTAAAATATGAACTTTGCATATATTATTTAAAGTACGTTGTATAGTTTGCAACCTTTCCAATCGTCTTCCACATAAAATTAAATTAATACCATGTTTGGCTAATTCATAAGCAGTTGCCTCTCCTATACCACTGGTAGCGCCTGTAATTAGTGCTGTTTTTGTCATTTCATAAATGATTTATTCATGCTAATTTTTTTATTGAAGTCTAAAAATACTTAAAAACAGATTTAAAATATTGTAAATGGAAAATAATTAAGTTTTAATGCTGATTTTTTAACCTATTATTAACGAGGGACTTATTTTTTTTTAACCAATATTTAACAGCGTTAAAAGAAAAATTTTAACAATTTGCATGCTTCAAATAAGGGCTGTATATTCGGGCTTTTAATTAAATAAAAAAATGATGGAAGAAACAGGGACAATTGATATTAAGTCGATTAATGAGAAAATTGAAAAGGAAAGTGCTTTTGTTGATTTACTGATGTTGGAGATGAATAAAGTAATTGTTGGCCAAAAATACATGGTAGAACGGTTACTAATAGGGTTGTTAGGGCAAGGACATATTTTGTTGGAAGGTGTTCCAGGGTTAGCAAAAACATTGGCCATCAATACATTATCTCAAGCTGTAGATGGTAGTTTTAGTAGAATTCAGTTTACACCAGATTTATTACCTGCCGATGTTACTGGAACACTAATTTATAATATGAAAGTCAATGACTTTTCAATAAAAAAGGGACCTATTTTTGCAAATTTTGTATTGGCAGATGAGATTAATAGAGCTCCAGCAAAAGTACAGTCGGCTTTATTAGAAGCTATGCAGGAAAAACAAGTAACAATTGGCGATGAAACTTTTAAATTGGATAAGCCATTTTTAGTTATGGCTACTCAAAATCCGGTAGAGCAGGAAGGAACCTATCCCTTGCCAGAAGCGCAAGTTGACCGTTTTATGTTGAAAACCGTTATTGATTATCCAAAAATTGCTGAAGAGCAATTGATTATGAGAGCAAACCTAAAAGGTGCTTGGGAAAAGGTAAACCCAGTAGTATCTATAGCTCAAATATTAAAAGCACAAGACGTTGTTCGGGAAGTATACATGGATGAGAAAATTGAAAAATATATATTGGACATTATTTTTGCAACGCGTTATCCAGAAAAATATAAATTGGCCGATTTAAAACCACTAATTTCCTTTGGAGCATCACCTCGTGGAAGTATTAATTTAGCAACTGCTGCCAAATGCTACGCTTTTATTAAACGTCGTGGTTATGTTATACCAGAAGATGTTCGTGCTGTTGTTTATGATGTATTAAGGCATAGAATAGGTATCACTTATGAAGCCGAAGCTGAAAATATTACATCTGTAGAAATCATTAACAAAATTGTAAACGAAATAGAAGTACCTTAAAATTGACAATTGATAATTGACAATTGATTATTAAGTCATAATTAATCAATAATAAATATTCAATAGACAATTGATAAATGGATACTAAAGAATTACTAAAAAAAGTACGAAAAATAGAGATTAAGACACGTCGGTTGTCTGATCACATTTTTGGAGGCGAATACCATTCTACCTTCAAAGGCCGTGGTATGACTTTTAGTGAAGTGCGCAAGTATCAGTTTGGTGATGATGTTCGAAATATTGATTGGAATGTTACTGCCCGCTATAACGAGCCTTATATAAAGGTTTTTGAAGAAGAACGCGAATTGACCATGATGCTTATGGTAGATATTTCGGGTTCTGAATTATTTGGTACAGAAACGCAATTTAAAAATGAAGTAGTAACTGAAATTGCTGCAACTTTAGCATTTTCAGCAACTCAGAACAATGACAAAATTGGTCTAATTTTGTTTTCTGATAAAGTTGAATTGTATATTCCTCCCAAAAAAGGTCGTTCGCATGTACTTCGAATTATTCGAGAATTGATAGAATTTGAAGCAGAAAGTAAACAAACTAATTTAGCTGAAGCTTTAAAATTCATGCAAAATGTAATGAAGAAAAAAGCCATTGTATTTGTATTATCTGATTTTATTGCTGATGATTACCATCAAACCATGAAAATTGTATCTGGGAAGCATGATGTTACAGGAATTCGTGTGTATGATAAACACGAAGAAAACATTCCTAATCTGGGTATGGTACAAATGCAAGATGAAGAAACAGGAGAATTGATGTTGGTAAATACATCATCAAAAAAAGTGCGACTCAATTATGAGAAATTCTATTACAAAAAAGTAAATTATTTTAAAGAAAGTTTTACAAAATCGGGAGCCGGAGTAATAGATTGTCGGGTTGATGAAAGTTATGTGAAAAAACTATTAGGGTATTTTAAAAGAAGAGGGTAAAAAATTTATGATTTACGATTTACGATTTATGAAAAAAATAAGTTTCGGCTTTCCGATAACAATGGGGATGTCTGTCGTCTTTTTTCTATGTTCTCTATTTTCATTTTCTCAAGTTACATCAACTATTGATTCCACTTCCATAAAAATTGGCGAACAAATCACGTATTTTATTCAAGTTGAAACAGATTCTACAAGTTTGGTTGTGTTTCCAGAAGGGCAAGCATTTTCGCCATTAGAAATGATTGAATCTTATGCTATTGATACGGTTAAGAATAAAGACAAATACAATCTCATTAAAAAATATGGCTTAACCCAATTTGACTCGGGTGCATATACCATTCCTCAGCAAAAAATTATCATAGGTAATAAAACATTTTTAACCGATTCATTAAAAGTTGAGGTTAATAATGTTGTAATTGATACTACCAAGCAAGGACTATATGATATTAAACCCATCATACAAGTCAAAAAATCTTCAAGTAATTGGTGGAAATACGCATTGCTTATACTGTTAATTATTGGAGTTATAGCTTTTGTGTTATATTGGTTTATATGGCGAAAAAAGCCATTGACAGAAGAAGAAAAAATAGCCTTATTACCACCTTATGACAGAGCTAAAATAGCGCTAAAAAAATTGGACGAAAGTCAATATTTAGAGCAATCAAACTTAAAGGATTATTATTCTGAATTAACATTTATCATTAGAAAATATTTAGATGAAAAAGTATATGATCGTGCTTTAGAAAGTACTACAGATGAATTAATTGATAGGCTTAATTTATTAAAAGAAGGCAATCAAGTTGATTTAAGTAAAGAAGATATTAAAAATTTAGAAAGTATTTTAAAGCGTGCCGATTTAGTGAAATTTGCAAAATCTGCTCCAGATATTGAACTGGCTAAGTTAGATAGAACGACAATTGACATTGAAATAGACCATGTAAAAGAAGCTTTACCAGAACCATCTGAAGAAGAAAAGCTATTGGATGAAAAATACAGAGAGGAGCTTGAGCGAAAAAAGAAACGTAAAAAAATTGTCTTAACAGTTTCTATTGCTGTATTTCTATTAGTTGTAACCTTAGTAGGTTTTTCATTAAAGTATGGTTTTTCGTATGTAAAAGACACCATTATAGGGCATGAAAGTAAAGAGCTATTGGAAGGTGATTGGGTAACAAGTGATTATGGAGTACCACCTGTTACTATATCTACACCAAAGGTTTTAAAAAGGATGGAGCCGCCAATTCCTGAGGAAGCCAAACAACAAGTAGATATGACTATGTTTGGTTATGGTAGTTTAATTGATGGGTTTAATATTGCAGTGATTACTACAAGCATTAAAAACTTAGGTGAAAATAAAATCGAACTCCAGCAAATAGCCGAACAAAGTATTAAAATGATGGAGGCTCAAGGGGTAGAAAATATGCTTTTAAAATCAGATAAGTTTCTAACTCCAAATGGCGCAGAAGGTTTAAAAACTTATGGAACAGCAGATTTCCCTACTATGGTTAAAGATAAAAAGGAAACAGGTAATTATCTTGTTTTAGTTTTTAATGCTGAAAATGTAATACAACAAGTTGTGTTAACTTGGAAAGAAGGAGATGCATATGCAAAACAAATGACAGAACGCATATTGAATTCCGTTGAACTTAAAAAAGCTCAAGATTAATGTTTGAAGGCATAGAGTTTGTAAATAAAGAGTTTTTCTGGTTGTTTTTGTTATTACCACTGGTTATTCTTTGGTATGTTTTAAAAAATCAAAAACAAACAGCAGAACTTAAAATGTCCAGTTTAAAAGGTTTTAAGGTCACTAATTCATGGTTGCCAAAATTAAAACATAGTTTGTTTGTTTTACGATTGTTAGCCTTAGCTTTATTAATTACAGCCTTGGCAAGACCACAAACAGTAGATGTGTCTTCAAGAACGAAAACAACGAGAGGTATTGATATTGTAATGGCAATAGATGTTTCAGGAAGTATGCGTGCTGAAGATTTACGACCTAATAGGTTAGAAGCATTAAAACGAGTCGCAGCAGAATTTATTAAAGACCGCCCAAATGATCGTATTGGCTTGGTAGAATATGCGGCTGAAGCTTATACTAAAACGCCTATTACAAGTGATAAAGCTATTGTTTTAAGATCATTAAGTGATATTAATTTCAATAATGTTTTAGGAGATGGTACAGCTATAGGTACTGGTTTAGGGACATCAGTAAATAGATTAAAAGATAGCAAGGCTAAAGGAAAAGTGATTATCCTATTAACTGATGGTGTTAATAATTCGGGATTTATAGATCCTAAAATAGCAAGCGAGTTAGCTGCCGAATACGATATAAAAGTGTATACTATTGGATTAGGAACTAACGGTATGGCTATGTATCCTGCTATGACTAGAACTGGCGATATACAGCGTATACGTGTTCAAGTAGAAATTGATGAAGAATTGCTAAAAGAAATTGCAGATGCCACAGGAGGTAAATATTTTAGAGCAACTAATAATACTAAATTGGCTGAGATATATGATGAAATTAACAAATTAGAGAAAACAGAAATAGAAGAGTTTAAGTTTTATAATTACGAAGAAAAATTCCGTCCATTGGTACTTTTAGCAGGATTGTTACTGCTATTAGAATTATTAGGGCGCTTCACTATATTTAGAAGTTTCGTATAATAATAGTTTTATCTTTTCTT
Organism: Pseudalgibacter alginicilyticus; assembly: GCF_001310225.1. GTDB lineage: Bacteria > Bacteroidota > Bacteroidia > Flavobacteriales > Flavobacteriaceae > Pseudalgibacter > Pseudalgibacter alginicilyticus. The sequence continues at coordinate 2,797,932 of NZ_CP012898.1, forward strand.
TGAAGATTATAATCTTAAATGTAATAGTCAACAAAGAGATTTTATTATAAAAAAATAGTGAATTTATGGATAACGACTTACACTTCTACTATAAATAAACAAACGATAAATGTATCAATTAGATGAAAAAACATGGTTTTGGGCATTGGGAGTTATCCCAGTAATACTCATACTCTTTTTGGTGCTTCAATTATGGAAAAAAGGCGCTCAAAAAAAGTTTGCTGATAAACAAACCTTAAAAAGATTAAGCCCCAACCAATCGGTATTCAAATCAACTCTTAAAGTCATTGTGTTATGCTTGGCATTTGCTTGTTTTGCCATAGCATTGGTAAACCCGAAAATAGGTACCAAACTTGAAACAGTTAAGCGAGAAGGTGTTGATATTGTATTTGCTATTGATGTTTCTAAAAGTATGGTTGCTGAGGATATAGCTCCAAATAGATTAGAAAAATCTAAGCAATTGGTTACGCAAATTATAAATAATTTAGCGAGTGACCGTATTGGTATTATTGCATATGCAGGTCAAGCATTTCCACAGCTTCCCATTACAACAGATTATGGCGCTGCAAAAATGTTTCTTCAAAATATGAATACAGATATGTTGTCATCTCAAGGAACCGCTATTAATGAGGCCATTAAATTAGCTAAAACTTATTTTGACAATGAAGAGCAAACCAATCGGGTGCTTATTATTATTTCGGATGGTGAAGATCATAGCGAGGATGCAGTTAGTGTTGCAGAGGATGCTAATGATGAAGGTATTCGTATTTTTACAATTGGTGTAGGCGATATAAAAGGTGGACCTATTCCTATTAAGAAAAACGGCATTTTATTAAACTATAAAAAAGATAGTCAAGGCGAAACAGTAATAACACGTTTGAATGAAGAGGTACTTAAAAGCATTGCAAAAGAGGCAGATGGGATTTATATAAATGGCGCAAATACAGATGTAGTAGTAGAGAATATTAGAGAAATTCTAAATGGTATGGAAAAAACCGAATTTGAAGCTAAACAATTTGCTGATTTTAAAGACCAGTTTCAGTGGTTTTTAGGGTTTGGTATTTTCTTATTGTTATTGGATGTTTTTTTATTAGAGCGCAAAACAGCTTGGTTGAAAAAACTAAATTTGTTTAATGAGAATTTATAAAACCTTTAACAATGAACCGTTTAAGCGTTTTATATCTTTATGAGCCTCATAGTAGCCTCATGTTGTAAAAAACTTGCTCAAGTGATTATAATGAAATTTTAAAATGAAAAGAATATTATACATACTATTATTAATAACCGCAGTTTCTTTTTCACAAGAAAAAGATAAGGCAGAGTTATTGGCTTTAAAAAAAGCTAATGATTATGTTTATGAAGGCAATGATTTGATAGGAAAAGAAGATTTTGTTTTGGCAGAAATGGCTTATAGAAAAGCTATTTCAGAAAAACCAGAGACCATTGCTGGGATGTATAATTTAGGTAATTCTTATTATGAAAAAGGGGCTTATAATGAGGCACTTTTCAGGTTGCAACAAGCTGCAAAAACGGCTATTTCTAAAGCAGAAAAGCATAAGGCTTTTCATAATATTGGTAATATTTTAATGAAAAATAAGCAATGTAAAGAAGCCGTTGAAGCTTATAAAAATGCCTTGAGAAATAATCCAACAGATGATGAAACACGCTATAATCTTGGTTTAGCTAAAATCTGTGCTGAAGAACAAAAAAATCAAGACGATCAAAACCAAGATGATCAAAATCAAGACCAAGACAAAAACCAAGACAGCCAAGAAGATAATCAAGACCAAGACAAGAAGAACGACGAAAATAAAGATCAAGAAAACGAAGATAATAAAGACGGCGAGGATAAAGAGGATAAAAAGGACAAAGGTGATGAGGAAGATGAGAATGGTAAGCCTGAGGACAAAAACAAAGATCAAGGTAAGGGCGATCAAGAAAAAGAGCAGCCACAACCACAACAAGGACAATTGTCTCCTCAACAAATAAACAGCCTTTTAGAAGCCATGAGCAATCAAGAGCAGAAAATTCAGGAAAAGATGAATGAAGAAAAACAAAAAGGTGTTATTATAAAAACCGATAAAGACTGGTAAAACGAATTACGAATTATGAGTTACGAATTTTGACTTGAATTATAGGTCATATTTGTAACTCGTGAATCCAATATCGTAAATCATTATGAAATTAAAAACACACATATCAATATTACTATTACTAATTTCAAGTATTGCTTTTTCACAAGTAAAATTTGAAGCTAAAGTAAGCAAAACAAAACTTGGAGTTAACGAGCGTTTGCAAGTAAATTTTGAAATGAATCAAGATGGCGATAATTTTAGTCCTCCAGATTTCACTGGTTTTACTGTGGTGGGTGGTCCAAGTCAATCTGTAAGTAATTCATGGATTAATGGAAAAAGAACCTATTCAAAAACTTATAGCTATTTTTTAGCACCCAAAAGCCAAGGAAGTTTTACCATTGCTCAAGCTGAAATTTCTATTGATGGGAATATATATAAAACACTCCCTATTAATATTGAAGTTACAGCAGCAATTGATAAGCCAACAGATCCTAATGATCCTAATTATATTGCTTCAGAAAATGTGCATTTAGTTGCCGAAATTTCTAATTCAAATCCATATTTGAATGAGGCTGTTACTGTGGTTTATAAATTTTATTATTCTTCTGAGGTAAATGTTACAAATCTGAGTGATGTTGATACGCCCAAATACAATGATTTTTGGAGTCATGATATTCCAGTCACGGAATATAATAGACAGAGAGGAACTTATGAAGGAGAGGATTATAATTATGTGATATATAGAAAAGCAGTATTATATCCTCAAAAAACGGGTAAATTAGAAATTGAGCCTTTAACAATAGATGTTACCGTGCAAGTTCCAACCAACCGACGCGATATTTTTGGAAGTCGCTTAATGACCAGAGCTAATAAGAGGATTTCTGCAGGTAATAGAACTATTAACGTCAAACCTTTGCCAGAAATAGGGAAACCAGTTGATTTTACTGGAGCTGTGGGTGATTTCAGTTTCAAGGTAACAACTTCAAAAACGGCTTTAGATGCTTCGGAGTCCTTACAAGCAACTGTTGAGGTTAAAGGAAAGGGAAATTTAAAATTGTTCAACCTACCAAAAATGTCTTTGCCAAGTTCATTGGAAGTCTATGAGCCTGAGCATTCTGAAAATGTGCAAACTAATTTAAGTGGTATGCAAGGTAGCATTTCAGACAGTTATACGTTAGTGCCACAATACAAAGGAAAGTATCCAATACCAAGTATTTCTTTTTCTTATTTTGATTTAAGAACGGAAACGTATAAACGCCTCAATTCAGAAGAAATAATCATTGATGTTGAAAATGGACCGTTGAGTAATCAAGTTGCAAATAATACAAGCGGAATATCAAATAATGGTAAGCAAAGTGTGGTTTTAAATAATGATCAATTTGCATTTATAAAAACAAAAACCAATTTTATTCCAATAAACACAACTCATTTTTTTAAGACCACAGGATTTTGGGGCGCATTATTATTACCCTTTTTAGCCATTCCATTAGCTATAGTTATAAGAAAAACTAAAGCAGCAAGAAATGCAGATGCATTTGGTAATAAAATACGTAAAGCAGATAAATTGGCTAGAAAGTACTTAAGCCATGCTAAAAAAGCTTTAGGTCAAAAGGAAGCGTTTTACATAGCTTTAGAAAAAGCACTTCATAATTATTTAAAAGCTAAATTACATATTGAAACTGCTGATTTAAGTAAAGATAAAATAGAAACCTTATTAGCAGAACGTCAGGTAGAAGTAGAGATTATAAAAGATTTTAAATCTTTGTTAGAAAGTTGTGAGTTGGCTCGTTATACGCCAATGGATATTATAACGATGCAAGAGGATTATGATAAGGCAGCAAAAACCATTTCTTTAATTGATAAACAAGCACGATAAGATGAAGCAGACATTTTATATACTAATCCTTTTATTTTGCTCGGTTTTAAACGCTCAAAATGATGTGATTTTTGAAAAAGCTAATACCCTTTATAACGAAGGTAAATATGCAGAGGCTATTGATACGTATAAAAACATATTAGATACCAAACACCATTCAGCAGCGTTGTATTTTAATCTTGCAAATGCTCATTATAAATTAAATAATATTGCACCAAGTATATATTATTACGAAAAAGCACTGCAATTAGAGCCAAATGACCAAGACATTAAGAATAATTTGGCTTTTGCAAATAACATGACCATTGATGCTATTGATACTGTTCCAGAAGCTGGTTTAAAAAGGCTATTAAATAAAACCACAAATATCATGAGTTTTGATACTTGGGCTATAATGGCCATTGTAAGTGTATTTTGCTCTGTTATTTTATTTTTAATGTATTATTTTGCTTATTCTACATTAAAAAAGAGACTATCATTTATTGGTTCTTTTGTTTTTTTAGCGTGGATGCTAATATCACTTTCTTTTGCTTTTCATAATTATAATTTGGTTCAAAAAGATAAGCCTGCTATTATTTTTGCTAACGAAAGCAAAGTAAAAAGTGAACCAAATACACGAAGCGAAGAGTCTTTTAGATTACACGAAGGCACTAAAGTTCAGGTTTTAGAAACGGTAGATGACTGGAAAAAAATTAAACTCGCTGACGGTAAAACAGGTTGGATTGAAACAAAAGATATTAAAGCGCTTTAGGTTTTTTTTAGTTTATCTTTATTAAAAAATCTATAGTTATGAATTTAGAACACGTATTTCAGAATAATAAGAAATGGATTAAAGATAAATTAGAATTAAATCCAGATTATTTTGAAGACCTTGGTAAAGGGCAAAATCCAGAATTACTATTTATTGGATGTTCGGACAGTCGCGTTACAGCTGAAGAATTAATGGGGCTCGGGCCAGGTGAAGTCTTTGTTCATAGAAATATAGCCAATATGGTTATTAGCATTGACTTAAATGTTATGTCTGTTGTAAACTATGCTGTTGAGCATTTAAAAGTAAACCATATTGTGGTCTGTGGGCATTATGCTTGTGGTGGAGTTCATGCAGCTATGCAATCTGAAGATTTGGGTATTTTAAATCCGTGGTTGCGTAATATACGTGATGTATACCGTATTCATAAGGATGAATTAAATGCTATAGAAGATGAAGAAAAAAAATATGATAGATTGGTAGAGCTTAATGTTAAAGAACAATGCGTTAATCTTATTAAAACTGCAGCAGTGCAAAAAGCCTATAGAGAACGAGGTTTGATAGTACACGGTTGGGTGTTTGATGTACACACTGGAAAATTAATTGATTTAAAAATAAATTTTGAAAAGTATTTGAAAGATATCATGGAAATTTATCATTTAGATTAAACAAAAAAGTCACTCAATGACAGTGACTTTTTTAATATAATAAGTAGATAAATAATTTAGGTAGATATTACTATTTTAAAATTATTTTTTTATTAGTTGTATAATCTCCAGAAGTAAATTTAAGCATGTATATGCCGTTATGTAAGTTTGATAAGTCTAATTCTTTGTTTTGTAATCCATTGGCGTTTGTAAGCGTTGTATTAAACACTTTATTTCCTGCTATATTATAAATACATACTGTGCTATTATTTGCAGTTATTTTAGTTTCATTAAAATTTAAGGTTATTTTTCTATTTGTAGTTGGGTTTGGATATATTTTAAAGTTAAGTTTATTGTGTAAAATATCTGATGTTGATAACGTATTACTTACAATGATATTATCCAAAGATAAGGCTGTATGAACCTCAGGTAAATTAGCATTAAAAACTAAATATTCTCCTGAATTTAGAGTTACTTCTAATGAATAACTACTTGAGGTAGTGCTTATGTCAAAGGGTAATCCAACAGCATTAAAGGTATTAATATCTTCAGTATCGGTAACTGTTCCAACCTGGATTTGTAATCCCGTATTGGTGCCACTTCCTGCAATAACCGTAGCATCAAACTTTACGGTATAGGTGTTTTCAATCATTTCAGGTGCAACAAGCATTGTAGGTGAATTAGGTGAAAACAAACTATAAAAAATGATTGCGTTATCTTCTGTATATATGAGTGCTCCTGATGTTAAAGTATCCCAACATTGGTTTATTTCAGTCCAACCATTAAAGTTTTCGTCAGTTGAAGTTGCTGCAGTACACTGGCTGTATCCAGAGTAAATAAATAATAGTGTAAATAAAAATTGTAAAATTGTTTTCATTGTGTAAGTTTTAAATTATTAATTATTCGTTTTATTGCAATAGTTCGTATTCAAATTCTGGATAGCCTCTTTCCCCATTGCTATTTGTTAAGGCCAAAAAGTTTAATTTATAGATGTTTTCGTTAGGGTCTTGAATAATAAAAAAGCGATCATTATAAGGAGTTCCAGAAAATACATCTCGCCAATTAGCACCAATGATGGTTTGATTATCTGAAAATAAATTATAATCAACATTACTTAATGCAAACTCAGTATAGTTTGTAGTACTTGTTTTTAGCATATATGCTAAAGTTGCACCTTTAGAATTATGTGTAACAAAATCTGAATATCCATAGCTACCAGCTCCTTCAATAATATTAGTAAAGACAGTTAAGCTAATATCCCATTGTTCCTTTTCTGGCTCAACAGACACCACGGTATTTGTGTTAAAGCTGAAGAATGAGAAGTTGTAATTTGAATTTTTACTTATGGTTATTTCTTGATGTGTCGTATCATCAATATCTGCATACTGTAAAAGGTATTTGTCTTCTTTTTTTAGAATTCTAATTTTTTTCCACCCTCTATGAGGGCCTGTAATAGCTGCACTTCCTATTGTTGGAGTGTCAGTTCCTATTTCATAACCAAGATTTACTAAATAAACTTTGTTTTCTTCCTCTATTTCAGAAACCTCATTAATAGCTGTTTCAAGAATATTACCGTTAGGTGCATCTATATAAGCTGTGTTCTCAGGATTGAATGTTCCAACTGCAACTTGACCTTGCAAACCTGATACATCGTTTTGTGTAACAGTATCAATATCAGTAAAACCTAATAGCTGTGCCGTGGCCATATATATAGAACTGTTTATGGTTACTCTGAAGTTATCACCACTATAAAAACCTAAATCCCAAGAGTCTCGTTGAATAGCTGTTGAAGACTCACTGCTTAAATCTATAAAAACTTGATAGCCTTGGTTTGGTCCACCAACATTTGGTTTTATACTACTACCTAAAGATGCAGATGCGTTTAATAGAAAGGATGAATTTCCTTGAATACTTGAATTACTATGGTTTATAGATTTAATGTCAAGTGCTATGGAAGTTGTTTCGTCTATAAGAGGATTTAATTTATTAAAAATAATTGTATTTGTGTTTTCTCCTGCATTGATACTTAGTGTGATTATATGGTTTGAAGCTTCAGGTTTTGTTGTATAATCGATGCCGTAAATAGCATTAATGTCATCTATTTCAATGATTACTGTACCAGTTTCATAAGCAATATCAGAATAAACTAATGAAATAGTATCTTTGTCTTTAATGTTTATAAGGTTTTTTGATAAACTTTCAAAAGCTATCACAAATGGATCATTTTCTAATTTGGTATCTTCACTACAAGAACTGACCAAAAAAATCATTAATAGAAAAGTAATGCTATGCATATATGGTTTTATTGTTATCATGAATTTATAGATTGAGATTAAATGCTAATTTTAAAAAGTATGAACGCCCATAGCCTAACAATACACTTGATGGAGCGCTATTATGCGCATCATTAGGAAATGCTGTTGTGTTTACTGAATTAACATTGAGTATGTTACGAATCCCTAAGGTGGTTTCAAATTTTGTCTTGAAGAATGTTTTTTTTACAGTAAAATCAAACCAACTGTACGCATCTGTTGTACCTTTTAAAAACTCCTGATTTCCTTCTTCATTTGTTTTTTCGGCAAATTGATGTTGTTTACCAACGTGCTTAAAATACAGCGAGCATGATGTATTCCATTTGGGTACAACATAGTTTATATTACTATTTAGTTGTAAGTTGTATAAAAAATCGTCCTTAGTACTTGTACTTCTATCAAGTATTTTTGAAATTCCTAAAACAGATATTCCAAAATTTGCTCTAATACGTTGGTATTGTAAACTATTTTCTGAAAATAAGCCTAAGGACTTATAACTGTCAATGTTATTATATTGGGAGGCCAAAGGGCTTTGTTGAACAATAATAAGTTCAATTCTATCTTTTACATTTATATAAGAGAAACTCACTTTATTTTTCATAAGCAACTTATCTTGATTTAATGAAAATTGTTTTTTTAAGTGAACAAATGCAGAAATACCTTTTTCGGGGTTTAAATTTGAATTTCCTTGAATATTATGGTTTACATCTACAAAATAGGTGTACAGTTCATCATAGTTAGGGGTGCGGTTAGCAGAGCCTACTATGGTTCTTAATTCTAAATTATTTTTAAAGAGATATTTGGTGCTTAATGAAAACACATATTGATTTTCAAATAAATTAGTTAACGATATTCTAGCTCCAGGACGTAAAGAAAAGCGCTTTGAAGTATTGATTTCTGCAGAACTAAATAAGTCATAATGATTAAGTTTTTGTGCTACTGTTTTGGTATCTGTATTTACTGTAATTGCTAATGGCGATCCAAATCCTTTTTCGTTAGTAATTTCATATCCAGCTTGCAAATTAAAGGCATCACTTTTAATTAAATTACTGAAAGTGCCACGAGAAAAGAGGGCTTTTCTTGAAAGGTATTCAGCATCTTGTTTATTAAGTTGTTCATCTTTACGAATGCGGTATGTATATTGCTCAATATTTTTAGTTTGTTCTTGGTAGGAAAATGATATGTTGTAATTAATACTTTTTTTTATTAGTCCATTTGCATTTAGGTGATGATATAAACGATTGTTTATATAAACGTCATCTAATGCTAAAGGATCATTTGTATCTGTAGCTGGATTTTCATTTAAATTTACAGTTTCATTGTATTTATTAATAGTTTCATTAAAGTAATCAAACTTGTAAAAAATATTGAAATAGTTTTTTTTAAAATTTAAAAGAAGTTTGGTGTTTTGTTGCAATTTAGGAAGCCATTCATGGCCTCGTAAGCTATCATTTTTATCATATTGTTCTCCTTGTTTTTTATCCCAATACCCTCCAAAATCATTTCTGGTATAAGCAATGGTACCAAATAATTCTTCTGTAAAATTATGTCTTAATTGAACGGATTGAATATGTCTTCCTTTTTCAAACCACTCATATTCATTTCCAACAGTTTCTTCTTGTAAATAGGCTTTAATTTCCGTTTTATATCGAGACGATTTTTTAGTAATAACGTTTATGATTCCAGAAACGGCATTCGCCCCATATTGTACACCCATTCCACCTTCAACGATTTCTATTCGTTCAATATCATCAAGGTTTATAAGGGTTAAATCTATGTTATTACCTAAACCTTCTTCGTTAATTACTGGAACATTATCTATTAAAACTTTAAAATATTGAGCATCCAAACCAAACAAACTCACTCCAGATTTACCTGTAGAAGCATTTTGTGTAATATTAATATTTAAGGTTTGATTTAAAATATCCGCTAAGGTATTTGCAGCTTGTTGATTGATATTTCTTTTAGAAATTACTTTAACTTCAAAAACTGATTTTTCAATAGATTGAGGATTAAATTGTCCACTAATAACCACCTCTTCTAATGTCTCTATTTTAATAGTATCATTTTTTGCTTGTTGAGAAAAAGCACCACAACTAAAAAAAATTAAAAAAAAGATGGGAATATTATTTTTATTTAGACTCATTCTATATAAATTTGTCGCAAATATATAAGTTATTTTTATTTAGTCTAAATAAATATATATTTTATTTTAAACATTGAAATAAACTTTTTGAAATGAAACAATCTTTATCAGTATCACTATTATTAATGGCATTTGTATTTAGTGTAAGTGCACAGAGTAAAAAAAAGCAAGATTTACAAGCCATAAAAAATATGTGTGGCTGTTATGAAGTTACCTTCAATTTTGCTGAAACTTTTAATTATAGTAAGGATTCTTTATACAAAGCATCAAGCACAAAAATTGATAAAGGTTATGAATGGGCACAATTAGTAGAAGACAATAAAAACAAAATTTCTATTCAACACCTATTACAAGTTGGCTCGCCAAATAATCCCTATATCGTGAAACATTGGCGCCAAGATTGGCTATATGAAAATACCAACTTTTATATGTTTAATGGTGATAACACTTGGAATTATATAACAAAATCTAAAGCAGAAGTTAAAGGGCAATGGACTCAAAAGGTATATCAAGTAGATGATAGTCCTCGCTATCAAGGCTCTGGAACGTGGGTGCATGTTGATGGAAAAACTTATTGGGAAAACATTACCGATGCACCACTGCCTAGACGAGAGTATACCAAAAGAAGTGATTACAATATAACAACACGAGGGAATCGACACGAAATTACAAGTACAGGTTGGGTTCATGATCAAGATAATGCTAAAGTCATTCGTGAAGCAGGAAGAGCAGATGTGATTTTAGCTAGGGAGAAAGGTTACAATACTTACGTAAAAATACCTGATAGTAAATGTAAAGCTGCCATAGATTGGTGGAATAAAAATAAAGCTAAATGGGCATTGGTTCGTGATAAATGGAATGATGTCTATAGCAGAAATAAGAATCTTGTACTAAAAGAAAAAGTAGATAATAAACCACTCTACAAATTTTTATTTGATGAAGAAGAATACAGCACAGCCGAAAAAATAAACCCAATTATAGAATCCTTTGTAAAATAACCAATATGAAAAATTTATTAAAAATACTATTACTTTTAGTCTGCAGTATGAATGCTGTTGCACAAGATGCAAATTTGTTACGAGATAAAGCTTTTTGGGCTGAAAAGCCTACCTTAGAAACTGTAAAACAAACGGTTAAGTTAGGTCATAGTCCAACAGAATTAACATCTTCTGGTTTTGATGCGGTTACAAGTGCTATTTTTGCAAAAGCAGATTTAGAGATAGTTAAATACTTATTAAGCTTTAAAGGAAATGATGTTAATAAAAAAACCCATGATGGTAGAACTTATCTATTTTGGTCTGCAAGTAGAGGTAATTTAGAACTGGTAAATCATTTGTTAGAAAATGGGGCAAAAATTGATATTATTGATGATAAGGGTAGTTCGCCACTTATATTTACTGCTGCTGGAGGGCAAACAAATACCAAAATTTACGACGCTTTAATTGCAAAAGGAGCCAATGTGACTATTGAAAAAAGTAAAGATGGAGCCAATGCACTTTTGCTTTTAATTCCTAAATTATCTGACTTTACTATAGTAGATTATTTTGAAACAAAAGGAGTTGATTTAAAAAGTAAGGACAATCACGGAAACGGGGTATTTAATTATACGGCTAAATCTGGTAATTTAGAAATGCTTAAAAAACTTGTAGCTAAAGGCATTGATTACAATACCATAAATAAAAATGGTGGTAATGCATTTATATTTGCTAGTCAAGGAGGACGTGGATATTCAAATGGTATTGAAGTATACAATTACTTAGAAAGTTTAGGGATAAATCCAAATGTTACAACCACAAACGGTACAAATCCTTTAATTAATGTAGCATCGAATACAAAAGACATTCGTGTTATAGACTACTTTATTAAAAAAGGAATTAATGCTAATAAAGCAGATAATGAAGGAAACACTCCTTTTATTAAAGCAGCACAATCTAATAATTTAGAAATTATAAAGCATTTAGCTAAACTAAATAAAAACATAAACCTTGTAAACAATGATGGGCAGTCTGCATTAACCTTAGCTGTGGCACGTAATAAACCTGAAGTAGTAGCTTATTTATTAGAAAATAAAGCCCATGTTCAAGTTATAGATGCTGAAGGTAATAATTTAGCGTACTATTTAGTAAATGCTTACAATACAAGAAATAAGGAAAGTTTTTATGAAAAAGCAAAACTATTAAAAGCCTATCAAGTAGACTTTACAGCTAAACAATCTAAAAATAATTCATTGTATCAAATAGCCATTGGGAAATTGGATATAGAATTACTCAAATTTTTAGAAGCTTTTAAAATTGATATTAATACCAAAAATAATGATGGACTTTCTGTATTACATCTTGCCGCAATGAAAGTAGAAGATGATGTAATATTAAAATATTTATTAGAACAAGGAGCTGATAAAAGTGTTGTTACTGAATTTGAAGAAACCGTTTTCGATTTAGCTCAAGAGAATGAACTCCTTAAAGCAAACGCTGTAGATACTAATTTCTTAAAATAATTTAAAATGAAAACTGTTTTAAAACAAACCAAATATAGTTTCATTATTGTAATAAGCTTAATGGCTACATTAGCTTTTACACCAAAACCAAATGCATATAAATGTATGGTTCAAATGATTAATTATTCAGGAGAAGGCGCCTATGTTGTTATTTCTCTAATTAATCCAGATGGTGAATATGAAAAAACCCTTTATGTACAAGGCGATGATGACGAATGGTACCACGATCTTTCGGAATGGTGGCATTTTTATGGAAAAAAAAGAGAGAATATTGATGCTATTACTGGAGCAACCATAGGTGGTGGTGAGCGCTCCATTAGCATCATTGAAATAGAAAACGATAAAGTTGATGCAGGTTATAGTCTTCGTTTTGAAACTGCTGTGGAAGATAAAGAATATTATATTAACGATGTGGAGTTTCCTTTAACATCAGAAAATGTAAAATTAAAACATGAAGGTAAAGGCTATATACGCTATGTACGTATGATAGCTCAGTAATGAAAAGTGTAGTTAAATTTTTTAAGTTTTAACCCTTATCACTATTTTCTCAGGTTAAAATTAATAAGGCTTATCCTTTTTTAAAAATTCTATAAACTAACCATAATGACCATTTCTATTTGGAGGTATAGCCATTTACTTTTAGCTCTATCCTCTGCCATATTTATTGCGTTAGCAGCTATAACAGGTACTATTTTAGCATTTGAACCTATTTCAAATCAGCTAAAACCATATGCTGTTAAAGAGGCTGGTTCTTTGTCATTATCTAAAACCATAGAACGTTTAAAATCTGAATATGATGAGATTATTTATTTTGAAATAGATAAGAATGATTTTGTTACGGCGTCAGTTGTTACCAAACAAGGAAATAGCGAAACATTTTATATAAATCCGTTTACTTCAAAAAAAATAGGATCTGTTATTGAAAAAGCTCCTATTTTTAAGTTTGCAACCAATTTACATAGGTCTTTATTTTTAAAATCTACAGGTAGAGCCATTGTAGGTTTTGTTTCTTTTTTATTGTTTTTAATAGCTGTCACTGGACTTGTTTTAATTGTAAAAAGGCAAGGAGGGGTTAATTATTTTTTTTCTAAAACGATTAAAGAAAATTTTAATCAGTATTACCACGTAGTAATTGGCAAATACGCTTTTATTCCCATTATAATAGTTACTTTGTCTGGTGTTTTTTTATCCTTAGAAAGATTTTCATTAGTGCCTGAAAATAAAAACTCGCATGTTTTCAATGACACACCTACAGAAAAAGGTTTTGATACAGGTATTTTAAATACTAAGCTTTTTAAAACACTTACTTTGAGTGAAATAGTGCGGGTTGAATTTCCTTTTTCTGATGATATTGAGGATTATTATATTTTAAAACTACATGATAAAGAATTATTAGTAAATCAGTATGATGGAAATATAGTAAGCGAAAAAAAGGATGGTATTATAGCCATGGCAACTCATTGGAGTTTAGTGCTACATACTGGTCAGAGCTCAGTGCTATGGTCTGTTATTTTATTTTTAACCTGTATGAGTATTTTGTTTTTTATCTACTCTGGATTTGCTATGACATTAAACCGGAGAAAAAATAGTGTTAAAATAAAAAACAAATTTAGTAAAGACAATGCAGAATATATTATTCTTATAGGCTCAGAAACGGGTAGTACTTTTGGGTTTGGTAAAATGCTATTTAATGCTTTAATAGCACAAAGGAAATCTGTCTATGTTTCAGAATTAAATAGTTACTCAAGTTATAAAAATGCAAAACATTTGGTAGTACTTACTTCAACCTATGGAGAAGGTGATTCTCCTATAAATGCGAAGGGTTTTGAAAAATTATTACATACCACCTCACAGAAGAATTTAATTAAGTATTCTGTAGTTGGTTTTGGTTCTTTGGCTTATAAAGGCTTTTGCAAGTATGCTATTTTGGTTGATTCTATGTTGCAAGCACATCAAAATTACATTCCTAATTTATCACTATATAAAATAAATAATCAGTCGTTTTTAGAGTATAAAACTTGGGTTAAAAGCTGGAGTCAAGCAAATAACTTGAATATTCAAATTGAAGAACCTCCCCAACAACCTGCCTCAAAAAAAATCAATTTTTTTAAAGTGGTTAAGCGTACTAAAGTTAATGTTGATAATTCTTTTTTACTTGAATTAGCACCTGTTAAAAAACACAAATTTAAGTCTGGTGATTTACTTTCTATATATCCAAAAAATGAATTGGTAGCACGTCAGTATTCCATAGCTAAAACAAATAGAAATATCTTATTAAGCATAAAAAAGCATGAGTTTGGAATATGCTCAAATTTTTTAAATGAATTAAAAGTAAACGATATGATATCAGCTGATATTGAGCAAAATAAAGCGTTTCATTTTCCAAAATCATCTAAGGAAGTCATTATGGTTTCTAATGGTACGGGAATTGCTCCTTTTTTAGGAATGATTAGTGATGAAAGTTTAAATCACTCTAAAAACTATTTGTTTTGGGGAGGGCGGACTAATGCATCTTATCAAATGTATTCGAAACTTATAGATGATGCTTTTTTTAATAAAAGATTATCTGGGATTTATTTGAGTTTTTCGCAAGGTGAAAACCAAAAAAAGTATGTTCAAAATTCTTTATTAGAAAAGGAAGAACTTATTTCTCGTGTTTTAAAAAACAATGGTGTTATCATGATTTGTGGATCTGTAGCCATGCAAAAAGGTGTTCTGAAAACATTAGAAAATATTTCAATGTCCTGGCTTGATAAACCATTAAATATGAAGCAGATAAAAACAGATTGTTATTAAATGATAGTTCTATGTGTAATAATAATATAAAAACAGTATCAAAAGTTAAAAATGGCGAGTTATATGTATGTAGTCAATGTCATATATACCATTTAGAATTCAACAATATTTATCTTAAATTCAATAGAAAAGAGTTTGAAAATTTTAAAACATACATTTTCGACATTGAAATAGATTACTGGGAGCACAAATATGCTTGTTCAAAAATGAAAAGGAAAGTGCCAATTCCTTCTCTTCAGACTAATCTTGTTTTAATGTTTAGTCGAGAAGAAATATATGAATTACAATTACTTTTATCAAATAATTCCCTGAACCCTTTATTAGAAACAAAGGACATTGATTACACTTTAATTTTAAATTAATGATTATGGACGATATTAATACAATATACTATAATGATTTTGGAATAGTATTTCAATGGAAACGTTGCGCAGCAAGAGATTTAAGTAAAGTACAATTAATTTTTAAAGACACAGGATTGTTTTTAAGTAAAGAGGAACTTTTAAAATTTCGCAAAAACATAAAGTCAACATTTAATAATCCAAATGCTTATTTATGCGAACAAAATTCAAAATTTAAATCCGTTTTGTTACAGGCTCCAAATAGACAAACATCGTTTATTATGACTTTAGCAGAACTTAAAAATATTTCAGATTTAGTTGAAGGAACAATTTTTCAATTGGGGTTAAATAGATTTTTAACAAAGCAAAAGTTGAGTTGTAATTGAATTAATTTCATTTAAAAATACTTCAATTTACTAAAAGATTACAATGTTAAATAAAAATAATATTGACTATATGTTTGTGTGAACTAATTAGTTGTTACCTTAATAACACTTTGAGGTAGATTTTGTTTGTCATCATCATCAATATTTATTAAACCAGGAAATAACATTGGTACTATAGATTTTATAGGTTTATATAGTGCAGAATCCTCTAAATTTTCATCGTTTACAAAAACAAGGGTGTTATTCGCTTTCTCAAAAATAATAAGTAAAACACTTAAAATTAATGTGGTTTTTAATGCACCAAATACACTGCCAAGAAGTTTGTTAATAATGCCCAACGCGGCAAAGTCAGCCAATTTTGTTAACGCTTTACCTGCCAAGCCAATTACTAAAACAATAACAATAAAGGTAATGGCAAATGCAATAATGTTAATGGTTTTTTCATTCCAGTCGACTTTGTTTATTAAAAATTCTTCAGCAAAAACACTAAAATGTATAGCGCCGTAAACACCTGCAACCAATGCTATTAATGAAGCTACTTCTACAAAAAAACCTTTCATAAAACCACGAACTAACCCCAATAACACCAAGACACATAAAATAATATCTAAAACACTCATAAAGTAATTATTTCTGTAAATATAGAATAAATTCTCTTTTTCAAGAGGATGTTGTTTTGTAACAAAGATGTTCAGTAACTTTGAGCATTAATTTTAAAATTACAATTTTATAAATGGCAAGAGATGAGCAATTAAAGGAGCGTTGGGATTTAATAACCAAAAAATTGTCTAAGCAATTTGCAGATGGGGAAACTTTAGATCTAGATGCTATTATTTATTTGATAGGTGTACAAGAATTAGGACAGTTGGATAAAACATTTAAAAAGGAACAGAAATTAGATCTTATGCATATTGCTATTTGTAAACTTTTAGTGCCTTATGGGTATTATGAGTTAGACTTTGTAGATGATGAAGGCTGGCCACATTATAAAACCTTGGAGGTTTTACCACATTTGAAGGCTGGTGAACAAAGTGTTTTAATGAAAGAAGCTATTGTTAATTATTTTTTAGAAACAGAGTTTATTGATTGATTATTTAGATTTTAGTTATAAATGTATTATAAAAAATTCCAGTTTGACTTGTAATAAGTTGAAGGAGACTAATCCTTAATGCATTTTACGCATAAATTGATTAAATTTGCCATCATTTTGAAGATACTATGATAGATAAGATAAAAGAACTTATAACAGAAGCTGAAACTTTTAAAGCGCAATCAAAAGAAGAAGTAGAAGCGTTTCGTATAAAATATTTAGGTAAAAAAGGATTGTTAAACGAATTTTTTGCTGAGTTTAAAAATGTAGCAAACGATCAAAAAAAAGAGTTTGGTCAAACTATTAATAAACTTAAAAAAACAGCAGAAGATAAAGTAAATGCGTTAAAAGATGAACTGGAGAATAAAGAAGAGGTAAAAGGCATAAATGGTGATTTATCTCGTCCGGGTGCACCCATTCAAATTGGTGCAAGACACCCTATTTCTATTGTTAAGAATCAAATTATTGATATCTTTTCACGTATTGGTTTTAATGTAAGTGAAGGTCCAGAAATTGAAGACGATTGGCATAATTTTACAGCATTAAATTTGCCAGAATATCATCCAGCACGCGATATGCAGGATACTTTTTTTATTCAAACCAATCCAGATATTTTATTGCGTACCCATACCAGTTCGGTTCAAGTACGATATATGGAAACTAACCAACCTCCTATTCGAACCATTTCACCAGGGCGCGTTTATAGAAATGAAGCTATTTCTGCACGTTCGCATTGTTTTTTCCATCAGTTAGAGGGTTTATATATTGATAAAGATGTCAGTTTTGCAGATTTAAAGCAAACGCTTCAACATTTTACAAGTGAAATGTTTGGAAAAAGCAACATTCGTTTACGACCATCATATTTTCCATTTACAGAGCCAAGTGCAGAAATTGATGTGTATTGGGGATTAGAAACTGAAACCGATTATAAAATAACTAAAGGAACAGGTTGGTTAGAAATTGGCGGTTGTGGTATGGTAGACCCAAATGTTTTAGAAAACTGTAAAATAGATTCAACTGAATATTCAGGTTTTGCTTTTGGAGTAGGAATAGACCGTATTGCCATGTTATTACACCAAATAGGTGATATTAGGTTGCTAAGCGAGAATGATGTTCGTTTTTTAGAGCAATTTAAATCGTCCTTATAGTTGTAACAACACAATATACTTTTAAGCCGATTGTTATCAATCGGTTTTTTTATTTAACAATAAATTAACTTCGATTAGTTCGGTTTGTTCCGAACTAAATATTTATGTTTGCAAAGAATTTACTGTAATTGGGTAATTCATTTTCAGAGAATAGAAATAAAACAATTCAAATGAAACAAAAAGTCTGTCAAGAAAAAATGGCCTTAGTAGAAAAGTTAGGTGTTCATTTGGAGAGTAGAGATCAGTTAGCTCCTGTTGCTGCACGTATCATGTCGTATATCATCCTTACGGGAAAAAAAGGAGCTACTTTTGAGGACATGGTTAGCATTCTTTGTGCTAGTAAAAGTACCATCTCAACACATCTAAACCATTTACAAGATTTGAAAAAAATTGTGTATTTCACAAAAACAGGAGATCGTAAAAAGTATTTTATAGTGAATAAAGGTATGATTGTTCAGCACATAGATACAATGATAAGTGAATGGCAAGAAGTTAGAGAATTACATTTAGAAATAAAAAATTATAAAGAAGTAGTTAATAGTCACAATATTGAAAATGAAGAAGAAAAATTTGATTTGAATTTTCATAACGATTATATAAAGTTTTTAGATGAAGTTTCATCATCTGTTAAAGAGTTAAAACAAAAATTATTAAACAACCAAATCCATATTTAAAGTCAGGTAAAAATGAAAAACAATAAGTTATATATTATTTTAGGACTAAGTTTATTCTTAGTTGTTGTAAGTTGTGGTAATAAACAAGAAAACAATGCTGCTTTACAACAGGCACCCCCAGCCATTCCTGTGTCGCAGCTTCAAACTAAGACTGTAACTGGTTATAAAGAATACCCAACCACTATAGAAGGAATAGTAAATAGTGATGTTAGAGCAAAAACCTCAGGATATATCCAAGATGTTCTGGTTGATGAAGGTCAGAAAGTACGCAAAGGGCAAGTATTGTTTAAATTAGAAACACAGTCCTTAAATCAAGATGCAGGTGCAGCCAAAGCACGCATTAATGTAGCACAAGTTGAGGTAAATAAATTAATTCCTTTAGTTGAGAAAAATATAATTAGTTCTGTGCAATTAGAAACGGCTAAGGCTAATTTAGCTCAAGCTCAAGCAAATTATAGTAGTGTATCGGCTAATATTGGTTATGCAACTATTAAAAGTCCTGTTGATGGTTATGTAGGTCAAATTAACTTTAGAGAAGGGGCGCTAATTAGCCCAAGTGATGCTACACCTTTAACTACAGTGAGCAACATTAGTAGAGTTTATGCTTTCTTTAGCTTGAATGAAACAGAGTATTTAGATTTTTTACAGAATGCCGAAGGTGAAAACGTCAAGGATAAAATAGCCAACTTTCCATTAGTTAATTTAATATTGGCTAACGGAAGTGTTTACAATGAAAAAGGACACATAGAAACGAGTTCGGGTCAAATCAACCAAAGCACAGGTACCGTAAGTTTTAGAGCGGTTTTTGATAATCCTAATCAGTTAGTAACAAATGGTAATAGTGGTAAAATTCAAATTCCAACTATTTATGAAGATGCTATAGTAGTACCTCAAGAAGCAACTTACGAGCAGCAAGGCAACATTATGTTGTTTAAACTCGATGAGGAAAATAAGGTAAATACGTCAATTATAAAAGTAAAAGCTACAGTTGATAACTTATATGTAGTAGAATCAGGCGTTAATAATAAAGAGAAAATCGTAGTTTCTGGAGTAGGTAAACTAAGAAACGGCATGGAAATTAATCCTCAAGACAAACCATTTGATGAGGCTATTCAACCTATTGCGACTTTATTCAGAAATTAAATAATCACCAAACATTTTTATCATGTTAAAAACATTTATTGAAAGACCTGTGCTTTCAACCGTAATTTCTATTATCATAGTGTTACTTGGTGCCATAAGCATTGGAACATTACCGGTTGAAGAGTATCCAGATATAGCACCACCAACTATTAAGGTTTCAGCATCCTATACTGGAGCTAATGCTGAAACAGTTTTAGAGAGTGTTATCATACCTATTGAAGAGCAAATTAATGGTGTAGAAGGAATGACTTATATTACTTCTACAGCATCAAATACTGGAACCGCTGAAATAACGGTTTATTTTGATCAGGATATGGATGCTGATATTGCAGCCGTAAACGTTCAAAACCGTGTTGCAAGAGCCACGCCGTTATTACCAGCAGAAGTTACACAAACAGGGGTAACCACACAGAAGCAAGAAACGAGTGCTCTCATGTTTATTTCTATGTATTCCGAAAGTGAAGATTATGATGCCACATTTATTCAAAATTATTTAAAAATTAATGTAATACCTGCTATGCAGCGTATTAGTGGTGTAGGTGATGTAAGTGTGTTTTCACAACAAGATTACGCGATGCGTATTTGGTTAAAACCAGAAAAATTGGCCGCTTATAATTTAATACCGTCAGATATTACGGCAGTATTAGCAGAGCAAAATTTAGAAGCTGCAGCTGGATCTTTAGGACAGAATAATGGAGAGTCATTTTCTTACACGCTGACCTATAGTGGGCGTTTTAAGGATGAAAGTCAATATAGTGATATTATAGTTAAAGCTTTAGGTAACGGAGAATTTTTAAGATTAAAAGATGTGGCTACTATTGAATTAGACGCTCAATCGTATGCCGCTAACGCTATGAGTTTAGGAAATCCTGCTGTCTTTATGGGAATTTTTCAAACCAAAGGGTCTAATGCACAAGAAATTATAGAAAATATTAAAACAACCCTTACCGATGTAGAAAGTGATCTACCTGAAGGTTTAAGTATTTTTGTGCCTTATGATACCAGTTTGTTTCTTAATGCCTCAATTGAAAAAGTTATTCATACTTTATTAGAAGCCTTTTTACTTGTGTTTTTAGTGGTCTTTATTTTCTTGCAAGATTTCCGTTCCACTTTAATACCAGCCATTGCAGTACCTGTTTCTATTATCGGTACCTTCTTCTTTTTAAATTTGTTTGGATATTCAATTAACTTATTAACGCTATTTGCATTAGTGTTGGCTATTGGTATTGTGGTAGATGATGCCATAGTTGTTGTTGAAGCGGTACATGCTAAAATGGATGAAGGGGAGCATAACCCTAAAAAAGCAACCCTTACAGCCATGAATGAAATATCAGGAGCTATTATCTCAATTACTTTGGTCATGTCTGCTGTATTTATTCCAGTAACATTTGTAACCGGTCCAACAGGGGTTTTCTATGAGCAATTTGGAGTTACTTTAATTATAGCCATACTTATTTCTGCGGTAAACGCTTTAACCTTAAGTCCAGCCTTATGTGCTTTATTATTAAAATCGCATGGAGATGATGAAGAGGTTAAAGGAAAAAGTCCTTTAAAGCGTTTTTATACCTTATTTAATCGTGGTTTTAATGCCACCATTGATAGATACGGAAGGTCACTTCAGTTTTTATATAAAAACAAATTTATTTCTGGACTATTGTTAGTAATCGCTATTGTAGGGATTTATTGGGCAGCTAATACTACTCCTACAGGTTTCGTTCCTAATGAAGATAGAGGAATTATTTTTGCAAATATTGAATTGCCAGCGGGGGCATCATTAGATAGAACAGATGCTGTAGCAAGAAAATTATATGCTAAAATTGAAAATTTAGATGGTATTGTAGGTGTGAACGTTATTAAAGGTCGAAGTTTAATAAATGGTTCTGGATCTAACTACGGAATGGGTATTATTAAGTTGAAAGATTGGAGCGAGCGTGAAGATGAAGCTCTTTCTTCTCAGGCTATTACTGGAAAATTATTTGGTATTGCTGCAGGAATTCCTGAAGCTAATATCATCTTCTTTTCACCACCTAGTATTCGTGGATTTGGTAATTCGGCAGGATTTGAAGTTAATTTATTAGATAAATTTGGTGGGGAGTTTTCAGATTTAGACCAAGCAAATAAAGATTTTTCAATGGCTTTAATGAGCCATCCTGAAATTAAATATGCACAATCTTCATTTAGTACCAACTATCCACAATATGAGATGGAGGTTAATGTGCCTTTAGCCAAAGAAAAAGGTGTTTCAGTAACAAGTATTTTTGCTACCTTACAAGGGTATATAGGCGGAATTTATGCATCAGATTTTTCAAAATTTGGTAAGCAGTTTAGAGTTTATATTCAAGCTTTACCAGAAGATAGAGCAGATGAAAGTGCTTTAAATAGTATATACGTTAGAACTGACAAAGGAGAAATGACACCAATTACTCAGTTTGTAAGTTTAAAAAGAGTTTATGGACCACAGTCGGTAACCCGTTTTAATTTGTTGAACTCTACAAGTATTACTGGTGCTACAAACGCAGGGTTTAGTACAGGTGATGCTATTAGAGTTATTGAAGAAGAAGTTGCTAAGCTTCCAAGTAACTATACGGTGGCTTATTCAGGATTAACTCGTGAGGAGGTTAGTGCAGGAAACCAAACTACCTTTATTTTTATTTTGAGTATCCTCTTTGTGTATTTCTTATTAAGTGCACAATACGAAAGTTACTTATTACCGTTTGCTGTTGTATTATCATTACCATTTGGAGTTTTTGGAGCCTATATTAGTACAAAATTTTTAGGATTAGAAAACAATATTTATTTCCAAATTGCCCTAATAATGCTTATTGGATTATTAGCCAAAAATGCTATTCTTATTGTAGAGTTTGCCTTGCAGCGACGTAAAAGAGGGGAAAGTATAGTTAGTTCTGCAGTTCAAGGTGCTAAAGCGCGTTTGCGACCAATTTTAATGACTTCTTTTGCCTTTATCTTAGGGTTAATGCCATTAGTCTTAGCACAAGGTGTTGGTGCTGAAGGTAACAATTCCATTGGTACAGGGGCTGCAGGAGGAATGCTTATTGGTACTATTTTAGGGGTGTTTGTTATTCCTATCTTATTTATATTATTTCAGTGGTTACAAGAAAAAGTTTCGAGTAAACCCGCAATACAAACTATTGAAGAATAAAATGATGAAATCAATTTTGAAACATAAAAACTTAAGCAAAGGGGCTTTGCTAATCGTTGTTGGGTTAACATTACAAAGCTGTTTTGTAGCCAAAGATTATACAAGGTCAGATTTAGACATAGAAACGGAAGCCCTTTATAGAACTGAAAACTTACCAATGGATAGTCTGTCTATAGCAGATGTATCTTGGAAAGATTTATTTACAGACCCTTATCTTCAACAATATATTGAAGAAGGGTTGCAAAACAATATGGATGTGCGTATCGCCATACAGCAGATGGTTGCTGCAGAGGCCTATGCTAAACAAGGTAAGGCAGGTTATTTACCAACTTTAAGTGTAGGACCAAATTATACACACCAAGAGTATTCTGAAAACAGTCAATTTGGAGCTATCTTTAGTGGTGGTTTAGATACTTATGATATTACTGCAAACTTATCATGGGAAGCCGATATATGGGGAAAAATACGTAGTAATAAACGAGCTACGCAAGCCGCTTATTTACAAAGTGTATCAGGACATCAAGCTGTAAAAACACAATTAATTTCAAGTATAGCAAATACTTATTATAATTTGCTGGCTTTGGATGCGCAGTTAGAAGTTACAAAACAAACTATTGCAGCTAGAGAAAGTGGTGTTAAAACTATTGAAGCTTTAAAAGAAGCTGGACAAGTCACTCAAGTGGCAGTAGATCAAAATATAGCACAATACAACAGTGCTAAAGCATTACAAGTAGATATTGAAACAGCTATTTTTAAAACTGAAAATGCTCTCAGTATTTTATTAGGGAAATCAGCGCAGCACTTTGAAAGGAGTAGTTTAGATATCCAAGATATTAAGCAAGATATTACCTTTGGTGTACCTGCTGCCTTGTTAAGTAACAGACCCGATGTTATGGCTGCGGAGTATGGATTGATTCAGGCTTTTGAACTGACAAATGTCGCTAAAAGTAGCCTATACCCATCGTTAACACTAACAGCTTCAGGTGGGTTTCAAAGTTTGGTGTTAGAAGATTTACTTAGTACAAATTCATTATTTGCAACATTAGTTGGAGGGTTAACGCAACCTATTTTTAATCAACGTAAGCTTAAAACTCAAAAAGAAGTTGCTTTAGCTCAGCAGGAACAAGCTTTACTTCAATTTAAGAAGACATTATTAATGGCTGGAAACGAAGTGTCTAATGCATTATTTTCGTATGAATCGGAAACTAAAAAATTTGAATTTAGAAAAAATGAAGTGGAAGCTTTACGTACTGCCGAAGCAAATTCTGAAGAGTTGCTTAAAAATGGCTATGCTAATTATTTAGATTTATTAACAGCAAGACAAAGTGCACTAAGTGCAGAACTTAATACTATAGAAAGCCAATTGCAACAACTAATATCTATTGTAGATTTATATGAAGCCCTTGGAGGTGGATGGAAATAAGTAAATTTAAATAAAAGGAATTTTTTTAAATGCTGAAATAATAATTTATAGAGCATACCACATTGAAAGTGCTCCAGAAGCAAATGGAATTTAATCAACAATTTTAAATGCTGTTGGAAAAGAAATTGGAGGTTAAAAAATATTTATTGGAACATATCTGATGAAAAAGTAATGCATAACCTATAAATAGTATTTACTTTTTCTGTTGAAGTAAAGTGTTATTCTATTTATTGAAATAAAGATTGTAATGCCTTTAGAATGAACATTATAAAATAAAAATTTATGGACTCTATTTTAGTTGTAACAAATTTTTCTAAAACATCAAATAATGCAGTAACATATGCAGCATTATTAGCCCAGCAAATAAATGTAAAACTAAAGCTTTTTAATGCATTTAAGTTACCAGTTCATGTATCAAATACAAGGTTATCTGCCGTATCAATAGATGCTTTAATTGAAAAGAGTAGAGAGAGAATAAAGAAGCAAGCTTTAAAATTATCTGAAAAATTTAATATTAAAGTTGAATATGAATGTAGCTACGTGGATTTAGAACGTAAAGTTGATTTTTTAATGAAATCAAGTCATTATAAGCTTTTGGTGTTAGGGATGTCTGCTAAATCAATGGAACAAAATTTATTAGGAAATCCAACCACTACTTTAATCAGTATGAAAAAATTTCCAGTGTTAGCTATTCCTGTAAATGCTAAATTTTCTGGAGTACACAAAATTCTTTTTGCTTGCGATGTTATGCAAGATGTACCATTTAGAACATTAGCAAAGTTAAAACGTATATCTATTAAGCTTAAATCTGAAGTGACGGTGTTTTATGTTCAGAAAAAAATTGACGAAATAATTTCAGAAAAAAATGCTTATAAGACTATTGACCAAGGATTGGAAAATGTAACACATTACTATAAAAAAGTAAATTCTGATGCTGTAATAAAAGAAATAGAAAAAGAGATTAATAAATCAAAATTCGATGTGTTGGTGATGATACCTAAAAAATATGGTTTTTGGGAATCGATTGTTCATAAGAGTAAAACAAGGGTTATGGCGTCGGGATTAAATATTCCGCTGTTATCAATTCCAATAGAGTAAAAGGTTATAATTATATATTACTTAGATTTTCTTAAAAATATTAGGGTTAAGCTCTTGTTTCACTTCTACGTTTCTAGGGCCAAATTCACTCCTGTTAAAAGATAGTAGAATGGTACCTGCTTTTTGATAATTATCCCATGGTCTTATAAAAAGAGGCTCCGTGTCATTATAATTTTTAAAGAAGGCCCATTGTTTAATTAAGAAGTCTTCTTTATCTACATATAACAGATATTTGTTTTCAGGTGTTACCCCAACACTATTAAAAGTTAGTTCTAATACATCTGTTAATTTTCCATTAGGTAAATAGTCTGTTTTTACAAAAGAAAGTTTTGTGCCAGGATCTTGTAGTTTCCATGGCATTACCAACCAATATGAATCATTAATCCACCAATTTTTAGCTTGGGTAAGTACGTTTTTGATTTTTGCTTTATCAGTAATTAATACATCATTTTCAAAAACTTTTCCTATAAGGGTATTTATATTTACAATAACTACAAGCTTTTTTTCTGGATTTTCTACTCTTACATTACCTGTCCATTTATCCCAATATAGCGTACGTTTTCCAAAATCCCATTTAATGAAATGTGTGTTGTTGTAATTTTCAACACCACCCATGGCTATTTCTATTTTTTTGGCAATAACTATAGCTTTCTCAGGAGTTGATTGTGCATAAAGTGCTCCAACATTTATAATGATGAATAAAGAAATGAGGTGTTTCATAATGTTTATGGTTTTACTTTAAACGAATGTAGCCATTTTATGAGTTAACATCAATTATTTATCTTCGCTTTACAGCACAATAAATTGCTGTATTTTTGTAAGCAAATTTGATTTTTTACCAAAATGAAAAAAGATATTATTGTTCCTAAAGTTGAAGGTGTTTATGTAGCTATAGTACATGAATACAATGCTATTTATAAAACAGATGATTGGAATGCATATATAATAAATGATAAAGATGTAAATTTGGATATGGTTTTAATTGTAACCAGTGGGTACTCTGAAAATAAAATTACAGCAACTTTTCGAAAAAAATTAGAAAAACTACCAGCAAAAAGCTATGCTAAAATAGAATTGATGCAGGAAGATTTGTTTGCTTTAAACAATACTTTTAAAGTGTCATTTTTTGAAGGAAATCAAATGTTTGATAAAACCTATCTTTTTAGAAAAAACACGGTTAATTTAAAAGCTCTGCAAACTATTCCTTTAATGGATGTGAAAGGAGTTTTGGTTAAATAGAAGGTTGATTTAAATGAATGGATTAAAACGTTCAAAAGGTTCATTATTTTTCTTTACTTAGCAAACTTTTAAACTTTTAAAATGACCATATTTGATACGCTTTTTTATAACATTTTTTCACATTATAAAACAGGCTTTAAACAAAAGGCTGTTACTATAGCCACTATGTATGTATCTGTTTTACAGTGTTTGTTACTATTGCTTTTAGGTGTTTTTTTTGCTGTATTTTTTAGAAAAATGCATGTAGATGGTATGTCTAAAGATAATGCGTGGACCATATTTGTACTACTTTCTATCTTTTTATTTTTTAAAAATTGGATGCAGTATACAGGCAAACGCCGTATGATGATAAATACTAAAATGGTTAAAAAGAAAAAGGTGCTTTACAATATTTGGTTACTTTTGTTTTTGCCAGTAGCTATTTTAGGGCTGACTTTTATATTGTTTCAGGCGTATTGATTTCAACTATACTAAATTACAATACAATAGGCTTTTGGGTTACTGAGAGAAGTTGAAGTTACTTCTTAAAAATTGCATACACAGGAAAATGGTCACTATAGCCTCCTTGGTATTTTGGGCCTAAATAAGTTCTAAAAGGTTTTCCTTTATATTTTCCATTAAATAACTTTAAAAAATCATCATCAAAGATTTCAGCTTTATCAAAACTTAAGGTATTGGATGTGGCTTCAAAAAAGTTAGTGGTAAATAAAATCTGGTCAAACAAATTCCATTTAAAATTGTGAGTGGTGGTACCTCTAGAATAAGTATGTAGTAAATTCATAGGATTGTACAAATTTAAATTAACAACTAATTTTTTAATACTGTTACTAGAAGGGTCATCATTAAAATCGCCAATTACAATAATCTTAGGATTGGTATTTTCAGTTTGTAATTTGGTTATAATTTCAATTACTCTATCTGCTGATGCAATACGTTTGGCTTCTGTTTCTTTAGTACCTTCACGCCTGGACGACCAATGGTTTACAATAATATGTACCATTTCATTGTCTAAAAATCCAGAAACCAGTAAAATATCTCTAGTATAATCAGGATGACCATGTTCATCAATCAAATACACTCTAAAGGTTTCAGAATGGGTTGGCTTAAAGGCTGTTTTGTCATATATTAATGCTACATCAATACCACGTTCATCTAAGGAATCAAAGTGTACGTAATTGTAATTACAGTCTTTTAAATGTTTGTAAGCTATTAAATCCTTAACAACTTTGGCATTTTCAATTTCTGCTAATCCAACAATAGCAGGGTGTTTTCCAGTTTCTGTTTTTCCAATGTTAGAAATAGCAAAACTTAATTTTCTTAATTTGTTTTCATAGCGTTTTGGTGTCCATTTTTTCCTTGAAGTTGGTAAAAAATCATTGTCGTTGGTTTGTTGGTCGTCATAAATGTCGAACAAGTTTTCAAGATTGTAAAACGCCACAGTTTGTAAGTCGTGACGAATAGGAGTGGCTTCTGGTGTGTCATTCATAAATCAAAAATATGATTAAAAATAGAAAAATTAAAATGCCTACAATTATGTAACTTTGTGCTTTAAATTTTAATATGTTAGAAAAGAAAGATATTAGCTTAGAAAAAGCGGTTTTAATAGGTGTTATTACCAAAGAACAGGATGAGGATAAATCTAAAGAGTATTTAGATGAATTGGAGTTTTTAACATTTACAGCGGGAGGTTATGCGGTAAAACGTTTTACACAAAAAATGGATATGCCCAATCCTAAAACCTTTATTGGTACGGGTAAAATGGATGATGTACGCCGTTATATTGAAGAAAATGATATTACAACGGCTATTTTTGATGACGAGCTATCGGCCGCACAAGAACGCAATATCAGTAAAATACTTAACGTAAAAGTGTTAGATAGGACTAATTTAATCCTCGATATTTTTGCCCAACGTGCCCAAACTAGCTATGCCCGAACTCAGGTAGAATTAGCACAATGCGAGTATTTGTTACCGCGATTACGAGGTATGTGGACGCACCTTGAGCGTCAAAAAGGGGGTATTGGAATGCGTGGACCTGGAGAAACAGAAATAGAAACAGATAGACGTATTGTACGCGATAAAATAGCTTTACTTAAAGAAAAAATAAAAACCATAGACAAACAAATGGCGGTGCAGCGTGGTAACCGAGGTGCTATGGTACGGGTAGCTTTGGTAGGTTATACCAATGTTGGTAAGTCAACTTTAATGAATGTAATTAGTAAAAGCGATGTGTTTGCAGAAAATAAATTATTTGCAACTTTGGATACTACGGTTAGAAAAGTAGTGATTCAAAATTTGCCTTTTTTATTGTCTGACACTGTTGGGTTTATTAGAAAATTGCCTACTCAGTTAGTAGATAGTTTTAAAAGTACCTTGGATGAGGTTCGTGAAGCAGATTTATTGTTGCATGTGGTGGATATTTCGCATCCTAATTTTGAAGAACATATAGATTCTGTAAATAAAATTTTAGGTGAAATTAAAAGTTCAGATAAGCCAACCATTATGGTGTTTAATAAAATTGATGCCTACCAGCCAGAACCTTATAAAGAAGAAGATTTGGAGATAGAGCGCAGTTCTGAGCATTACTCACTTGAAGAATGGAAAAAAACGTGGATGAATAAAATAGGGAATAATGCCTTATTTATATCGGCGTTGAACAAAGAAAATTTAGAAGATTTTAAAAAGCGGGTGTATGATGAGGTACGAGAAATCCATATAACGCGTTTTCCTTATAATCATTTTCTGTATCCAGATTATGATGATACCATGTAAAAAATAGAAAATTAAAACACCTCCTACATCATGAATTGGGTTTTATCAATATTAAAAAAGAAATGGATAAAGTGGTCATTGATAGGTGTTGGTGCTGTCGTTCTTTTTTTTGTGGTTATTTATGTAAGCGTTTTTTTAGGGTTTTTCGGAAAACTGCCTACATCAGAAGATTTAAGTTCCATTAAGCAAGCTGAAGCTACCCAAGTACTGGATGCTAATGGCAAACTAATAGGAAAGTATTATATCTATGATAGGCAACCTTTAGAATTTCAGGATTTCCCTAAACATTTGATTGATGCACTTGTGGCTACTGAAGATGTTCGGTTTTATCAGCATGATGGTATTGATAATGTAAGTTTAATGCGGGTATTTGTTAAGAATATTATTCTACAAGATAAATCTGCTGGTGGTGGTAGTACTATTACGCTCCAATTGGCTAAAAACTTATTCGGAAGAAAAAATTACGCCATGTTTAGTATGCTAATCAATAAATTTAAAGAATCCATTATTGCTAAGCGTATTGAGCATATTTATTCAAAAGAAGATATTCTGATGTTGTATCTTAATACCGTACCTTTTCCAGATAACACGTATGGTATTGAAAGTGCAGCACGAAAGTTTTTTGATAAACCTGCATCAAAATTAACGTATTCTGAAGCAGCTACTTTGGTTGGTACCTTAAAAGCGACAAGTTATTTTAACCCAAGACTCCATTTGGAGCGAAGCCAATCAAGACGCGATGTGGTATTTCGACAAATGCAAAGATATGGCTATATCTCTGAAGATTCTTTGGAGATGCTTCATAATGAAAAAGTGATTTTGAATTATAAATCTTTTAATCATGATGTTGGCTTAGCTCCGTATTTTCGGGCGCAAGTAAAAAAGGAATTATTAATTATTTTAGATTCTATTAAAAAGCCAGATGGTACTAAGTATGATTTGTATCGGGATGGTTTGGTAGTTCAAACTACTTTGGACTCAACCATGCAATATCTAGCAGAAGTATCCATGAAAGAGCATTTTATAGCCTTACAAAATGTTCATGAAAAGTCATATGGAAAAGCAGCTCCTTGGCATACCAATAAGACTATTATTCAAGCGGCTATTAAAAAACTTCCAAAATATAAATTTTATGAAAATGTGGGATTATCGGAATCACAAATTTTAGATTCACTTTCCATAAAACATAAAACTGAGCTGTTCAGTTGGACTGGTGATACTATTAAAAATATGTCTACTATAGATAGTTTACAGTACTATTTAAAGTTTTTGAACACGGGCATGCTTGCCATTGAGCCTAAAACGGGCGCCATAAAAGTTTATATTGGAGGTATTGATTACCGCTATTTTAAATATGATCATATTTCGCAAAGTGAACGGCAAGTAGGTTCAACGTTTAAGCCTTTTGTATATACCGCAGCTATTGAAAATGGCATGAAACCATGCAATTATTTTTCATTAGCACCTGTTACTTATACCAATTATGGAAATTGGAGGCCAACCAATTCTGGGGGAGGAGAAGAAGATCCACACCTAAATTATAATTTAGAAAAGGCTTTGAGTCATTCAGTAAATACTATAGCTGTAAAAGTATTAAATGAGGTAGGTATTGAAAATGTTATAAACCAGGTTGAAAAGTTAGGTATTACTAAAGAATTGCCAAAACAGCCTTCATTAGCATTAGGTGTAGCTGAAATAAACTTGAAAGAATTAACAGGAGCTTATGCAAGCTATGTAAACCAAAGCAAAGGGGTAAACCCCTATGCCATAACCAAAATTCAAGATAAAGCGGGTCATGTTATAGCTTCATTTGAACCTGAAATTATAGATAATCAGGCTTTTAGTGATTATACTAGGCAAGTAGTGCTTAAAATGATGCAGTCTACAGTAAATAACGGAACTGCTAAAAGGCTTCGAACTACCTATCATCTTAAAAATGACATTGCTGGAAAAACAGGAACAACTCAAAATAATAAAGACGGTTGGTTTGTAGGGATAACTCCAAATTTGGTAACGGTTACTTGGGTTGGAAATGATAATCACAGTATCGGTTTTAAATCAACTAACATTGGACAAGGTGCAAATTCTGCATTACCTATGTTTGGCAAGTTTTACCAAAAACTAAATGTTGATGCCCGATTTAATAGCATAACAAATAGTAGTTTCGAAATGTTTTCCCAAACAGTTTTAGACGATTTAAATTGCGAATCAGAAAAACGTGATAATTTGTTAAAAAGGATTTTTGGCAAAAAGAAGAAGAAGAAATTTAATGATAATTAATTTTACTAAGTAGGTTGAATATTGTAAAATCAGCTTTATTAGTATATTAAACCCTTTTATTGTTTATCTATATGTAAATATATATACCTATGAGTGATTTACAAGAATTCCAAAAGTTAGTTATTGCAAATGCAGCTCATGTAAAAGGACTCTCAATAGGTGATAAAGCACCTGACTTTACTTTACAAAATGCATATGGAAACGAAGTAACACTTTCTAATATACTTACATCGGGTCCGGTAATTATAAAATTCTATCGTGGTGAATGGTGTCCTATTTGCAATCTTGATCTTAGAGACATACAGAAATATTTACCTAAAATAAAATCTTATGGTGCTTCATTGTTAGCCATTAGTCCACAAAACCCAGATGATGCATTAACTGCTATTCAAAAAAATGATTTAGGCTTTGAAGTATTAAGCGATTCTCATCAAGAGGTTATAAAAGCTTATAATCTTCAATTTGATCCTGGTAACGATTACCATAATAGGCGTGATTTATCACTTGTAAATGGCAATGGATCTACAGACTTACTGGTTCCAGCTACTTTTATCATAAATACAAATCAGGTAATTGAATCGGCGCATATTGATCCAAATTATACCAATAGAATGCCTCCTAAAGATATACTAAATATATTGGCACAAATGAATACTGAAAACTAACAGTTTGTTAATTTGAGTTCGATTAAAAACCTATATGGTTTTGTAGTTTATGCTAACACATGAAACTTAGGTGTTTTAAGTTTTTATTTATAGTTATTTGTTCTGTATCTCATCGAAATGGAAAACAGTAATCTTTTTAATTTCTGGTTTAAAATTTATTCTTTAAATCATAGCATTATTTTTTAACTGCCTTTTTAATAATTACAGCACCATTAGATAAGGTTACTTTTGCAATGTAAACTATATTGTTTAATTTGGAAAGGTTGTAGGTCTCTTTGCTGTTTCCCCCTTTAAATTGGTACAGTTGTTTTCCTAAAAGGTTAAAAATACTAACGGATTCAATGTTAAGGTTGTTAAAAACACTAAATTGAACCTGATTGTTTTGAAACTCAACAATACTTAAGTCAGTTTGGTTTGTAGTGGTAGTATTTATTGATAAAGTATTTGTATTAAATACAATTTCAAAACGATTGTTAAATTCTCCAGTTTCAGACGTAAATGTATAATCACTATCAGATAAATTATGAGTTTTGTTTAATAAATTATCTTTTAGATATATAGCATTGTCAGTTAAAAAATCACCTTCTATATCATCAATAGATAATTTATATAAAGTGGCAGCATTTATAGTTGTTGAAAAGCCAAGACTGATGACCTCATCCTTATTCATGTTATTTACAGCTTTACTTTGAATGGCGTATTTTTGATTTGAACCAGTAATAGTACTATATAGAGCAGCACCGCTTGTTGGATATTTTGTAGCATCGTAGGCAGCTCCATCATCATTGTTGGTAGCTCCATTTATATACCCCACAAGAATTTGATTGTATACTCCGTTGTCTGAACTTAAGTTAAGCCATAATTTATTGATTTCTGTATTAGTTGATTTCTCTTTAACATTTGAACTTTTAAAAAACTGACTGTTTTCTGTAGGTCCTTTGACACGCATACTGTTATTAAAAATTACATTAGAACTATATACGTTATCTGATAAGGAAGTAGCTGATGCAGCATTATCCATAGATACAAAAAAACCTTGACCAGATGGAATATATCTGCTTGGTTTAATACCATCTCCACCAGCTATTTGACCTAAGAAGTTGATAATAGCATAATCATCATTTGAAAAGTTGAGTTGTTCATTACCGTTGGTTGTACCAGAAGGCGGTGTATTTTGTGACCATAAATAGATAGCACCACTAAGAGATTTTGTTGATGTAATGTCTGTAGAAATATTGCTATTGGCAGCTAAAAATAAATCGGCATCTATGGCTGAAGGGTATGGGTTTCCTATAAAATTCCAGTTATTATCTTTTAGTTCCGTGTCATTTCTATAAATAGGGAGACTGTATATGCCGTTATTAAAAGTGCCTTCAAATGTATAAGCAATTCTTTTTGAGGTGCCAGGAGTATTATTAAAAATGCTTTGGTTGCTTGTTGATGCATATCCAACCCCAGGAGTCATTATAGTTGTTCCGCTAACCCATGCCCAGTCATTACCATCATCATCTATATCATCTTGCCCTGCATCTTTAGCATTGTTATTTCCAACTTCAGCTTTTGCATCGATAAAGTTTTGAGCTATAAACTTAAATCGTCTGTTTGTATTAGATTTTAATAAGCCACTACCAATGGTTTCTCCTGAAACAGGAGAACTCCAATAGGTATATTCATACCATTGATTCATAAGTGCTGTTTCTTTATTTACGCTCATTAATCCATTGTTAATGATAGTGCCATTGTTATTATTTTGTACAAAAGAGCCTTGAGTTTCTACTATAATTTGACCGTTTACAATCACATCATTTTCAACTTCTATATATGTGTTATTATCTACAGTTAGTATGTAAGGAGTATTAATGTTTAATGTTTTACAACTAAAACTACCTTCTGTTGAGGTATTGTAACTATCATCAATAAGTGTTTTTATGCTAAGAGTTGGTTGTATGCCGTTTACCCAAGCACCGTTTCTCCAAATAGCATATTGTGTACCAGTTATTTCAATATCATCATAAGCAATACCATCATAGTTTTGAGAATAATTATCATACTGTCCTAATTTTATTTGAAAAGTAGATGATACCGTTTGTCCTGCATCATTTAAGAGTTGGTCAATATCTATATTGGTTATTTCGTTCCATGTGTTATTTGTAACATTTTCAGGGTTTATGGTATACACTTTTATCCACGTTGCAGTATTGTTTCCACGGATCCAAACAGCATCGTTGTCATGATTTTCATCGCCATAGTCTGCAAACCAGAACGATAGTTCTAAATCGGTAGCGTCTATATAGTTTGATAAATTTAAAGTTTTTATTAAGTAATTTTCAGAATATCTATCATCTCGGTTACTGTCAAAAAAAGCCGCCTTAGAACCTGTGTGCTCTTCAACATTAAAACGAAGTCTTCCATTTCTTGTTTTTTCATAATCCCAACCACATAATCCATTTAAATCAGAACTATTATTGGTGTATTCATTGATATTAGCTGTTTCAAAACCCTCATTCCATGGGAGTGTTATAGCGTCTGTGGTGCATGGTATTGGTTTAATTCCTGTAATAGAAATTTCATCAATGTATAGTTTATCAGCATTATCAGAATCAGATTCAAATGTAATTTCTGAATTAGATTTAAACGTATAATCTGTAGAATTTAATGTAAAAGTAGCTATTTGCTTTCTTCCATTTTGGTTCCAGTAATCTTTATATTTATATCTTTCTAAACGATTGCCATCTAATTTTACTTCAAACCTATCTTGATTGTTATCAAATCCATCTGATTCAAATGAAAAAGAAATGGTTACACTTGTATAATTCAACAAATTAAATTTTTGATAGAATGAAGAAGCTTCTCCACTATCATCTTTTATTTCCCAAGAGTTATTCCCTTCTGGTGATGAGTTATTGTTTGTAACATATTTAGAGTCGTTTCCTCCATCAATCCAGCCACCTGCATTGTCTTCAAAATCTGTAAAATATGGTAGGTCTGTTTGTGCGTAGTTATATGTAATACCTAATAATAATACTAATAAAAATAAAGATTGTTTTTTTAATGTAAATGTTGTGTTCATACGTAATACTTTGATAGATTGGGGTTGTTTTTTACTTTTGTGCATTTCATCTGTATTTTTTACAACTACTTAAAGTTTATCCGTTTTTTTTGCATTATT
Organism: Pseudalgibacter alginicilyticus; assembly: GCF_001310225.1. Taxonomy (GTDB): domain Bacteria; phylum Bacteroidota; class Bacteroidia; order Flavobacteriales; family Flavobacteriaceae; genus Pseudalgibacter; species Pseudalgibacter alginicilyticus. The sequence continues at coordinate 2,833,617 of NZ_CP012898.1, forward strand.
TTTCGTTTTATCGGATTTTTTAGGAGTTGAACTAACTGGTATTCAATGCTTTAGCAAAAGTATGTAAAATGATACTCTCTCATTTGGAAAATAGACTTACAGTGTAAAATTTCGTTAAAAAACAGGTTTATTTTTTTAAACGGATTAAATTTGCAGATGAACGGGTTTTTAGTTTAGAGTGTGGTTTTTTAGGGCACTAAAAGTAGTAGGGTAAGTTATAGTAGTATTAATTAAAAAAAGAGATTGCCTAAAAAAATCAATTAAATGACTTATTAGCAAATTCTCTATTCTTAAATAAGAGCTGAGATTATTTTTTAACTGCCTTTTTAGTAATTACAGCATCATTGGATAGTGTGATTTTAGCAATATAAACCATATTGCTTACATTATAAAGTGTGTAAGTTTCTGTACTGTTTTGCCCTATAAAGTTATAAAGTTGCCTTCCAAAAAGGTCGAAAATTTTTACCGATTTTATTTTTAAGTTCTCAGGAATATTAAATTGTACTCGATTGTTATGCAGTTCAACAATATTTATATCATTTTTATTCATTATTACGGGATCTGCTGATAAAATACCTTCAGTATCGAATGCTATTTCAAAACGGTCATTAAACTCTCCTGCTTCTGATGTAAATGTATAATTGCTTTCTGATAAATTGTGTACTTGGTTGAGTAGGTTGTCTTTTAAGTATATAGTGTTTTTATTAAAGAAGTTGCCGTGCAATTGGGCTATAGAAAGTTTGAATAAAGTAGCCACTTTAATTGTTGATTTGAACCCAAGCTTAATATTTTCATTTTTGTTTAAACTATTGACATCTTTACCTTGAATGGCAAATTTACCGTTGTCACTTTCAATAATAGAATATAGAGAAGTGTCTTTTAAAGATGCATAATCACGAGGTGCATCATAAAATGCTCCATCATTACCATTTGTAGCGCCATTTACATAGCCAATCATTATTTGTTTATAAACACCATTATCTGAGGTTAAATTTACCCAAAGCTTATTTGAAACTGTGGCGTCACTTTTTTTATTTTTAGTATTAGGACTTTTAAAGAATAGGCTATTATCATGACTAATACCACGCATGGAATTACTAAATGTTAAATTGCCTGAAGTTTGAGCGATAACAAAAAAGCCTTGGCCTGAAGGTATAAACCTACTTGGAGGAGTGCCTGTATCTGCTCTAGCTCCTATTTCTCCTACACCATTTATTATAGCATAATCATCGTTTGAAAAATTAGAACCTTGTGAGCCGCTATTATTACTACTTGGTGGTGTGCTCTGATCCCATAAATAAATCAGATCTACCAACCCGCTGTTAACTAAAAAGAATTGATCAGCACTTATTGCACCAGGGTATGGATTTCCAACCAAATTCCAATCTTCATAAGCTCCTCCACTGTTATTAACTAAAGGCACTATAACGTCACCATTATTAAAGTCGCCATAAAATTCAAAAATTTCTTGACGAGGAAAGGCTGTGCCCAATTCATTTGCCACTGCAGCATAACCAACACCAGGAGTCATAGCTCCTGTAGGTGTATTTACCCAATCATTACCATCATCATCAATTCCATCTTGACCAGCAATAAAGGTGTTAGTATTATTAACTTCAGATAAAAGATCTTCATAGTTAGCAGCATTAAAGGTAAAGCGTCTATCAATAGGTGTATTTCCCAATGCAGATTCAATAGTTTCAGTTTTGGAAGGCGAACTCCAATAGGTATAGGTATACCATTTTTGCATGGTTTTTGTTTTAGAAACTAAGGCAGCACCACCAGCATTTACTTTGGTGGTTGAGGCCCCGTTATTTTGAACAAAATTACCTTGTGATTCCACCGTAATTCTACCATCTACACTAACATCATTAATTATTTCAACATAATGTTCATCAGTAACTCTTAGTTCAAACCCAGGGCTTATAGTTAAACTACAGGCTTTAAAGCTACCATGTGTGGTGGTATTATAATCACCTGCAATAATAACATGGCTTGTTATTAAAGGTGGATCAATAGGAAACCAATTACTACCATTCCAAGTGATAGGAAGCCCAATGCATGGTATTGCAGATACTACACCTTTTATTATTATACCTTTATTTGTTGTGGTATGTTCTTCTATATCAAGAGTTCCAAGCGCGCTATTAGCTTCATAGGCATATAAACGAAACCTAATGGTTTCAGTTATATTTATAAAGGCAGTCAAATCAATATTATTAATGTTTTCTCCATTTTCAGATACAGAAAGGTCCGTAAATACAGAGGTAAACCCAGAACCTGCATCAACTTGAATATCTAGCTTTGTTGGACCATCAGAAGAACTCCTGTCATATTTTAAGTCCATGGTGGTTAGAGTAATTTGATGTCCAGCATTGGGGTTAAAGTCCATTCTAAGTAATCATCTGTTTCTGGACTATTACCCGTAGTCCAATTATTAGAATTGTATTTTGTTGATGGTATTCCAGTATTAGTTTCGGTAATTCCAGGACCTCTACAAATACCTGTTGCTGAAATGTTTGGGTCATTTGAAATTACACCACTACAAGCTGAATTTTGAACAGAACTAAAAGAAGCAATTTCTTGTCCTAATCCAAAATGAATTCCGCAAATAAGCGCGACAATAAATGAAAATGATTTTGTAAAAGTTATTTTTTTCATAATCGAGAGGATTTAAAAATCTAAACTTGGTACAGCTTGATTTGGTTTTTATATTTTATTAGTTTAGTTACTATTGTTATTTTTGGTGTATGTTACCATCAAAAAAAACATTTACCTTACAAGAAGCTACCCAAAAAATGGAGCAGTATTGTGCGTATCAAGAACGTTGCCATCAAGAGGTTCGAAAAAAGTTAGAAACCATGCACATGATACCTGAAGCTATCGATATTGTTATGGTGCACCTTTTAGAACATAACTTTCTTAATGAAGAGCGTTTTGCTAAAACATTTGTAAGCGGTAAGTTCAGGATAAAGGCTTGGGGCCGTGGTCGATTAGTTTATGAACTTAAGAAAAAAAATGTAAGTAAAGTTAATATAAATCAAGCACTTAGGGAAATTTCTGACGAGGAATATAACGAGATTTTTAATGATTTAGCCGAAAAAAGGGTTAATTCTATCAAAGAAAAGAACCTTTATAAGAAAAAAAAGAAGTTTGTAGATTACTTTCTATACCGTGGATGGGAGTCTTTTTTGGTGTATGATAAAGCTAATGAATTGATTAAATAATTTTATTATAAGTGAAATAACTGAATGTTTTTAGTAGCTAATTGTGAAAATTGTAGAAAAAAAGGGCAAAACATAAAATGTTTTGCCCTTTTTCAGTAAAAAAGAGGTGTTTAATTACAAATTAAAAACAGCTCCTAAATTAACTGTAAATTGATTATGTAATTTTTCAGCAGGTGTTAAAACCTCCGTGTTATATTTTGCAAAAGGAGCATTTAATTCGGTAACAACGCCAAAACCATCAGTAAAGAAATAACGCATTCCCAAATGTCCACCAAAGTTTTTGAGTCCGAAACTCAAACCAGGATATAAATCAAAGTTATCATCAATATTTATTACATTACCTAAGTTCGCATTAAAACGAGCTCTGATGTCAAAGCGGTCACCAAAATTGGCATCTAAAACATCCACATCATCAATACCTAATGCATAGGTAGATGAAAATCCTAATGAAATGTTTTCGCCAACACCAAAATCATAACTTATATTAAGTCCCGTAGAATTATTTTGAAGATTAGCCCCTACTTGAAATTTGTTATCACCTTTTCCAGAAAACGCTTGTGCGTTTACAAAAGATACGGTTAGTAGTGTTACTATTAAAATTAAATTTTTCATATTTTTTGTTTAAAATTTGAGTCGGCAAATATATTATAAGTTTTTAAAAAAAAGATCTAATTTATAAACCTTTATGGGTTCTTATTATAGCTTGTTTGTTTTTCCAGTCAATCCATTTTTGCCCTTTTAATCGGCGCATGGCATTATCATAATTTCGCATAATAAATATATTATAAATAGCTTTGCTAAGATTTTTAGGATTTCTAGCAATGGCACGCAAACTCATAGAGAAACCAGGGGTAATGTAATGCATATGATGCCAATATCCTTCGGGGATATATAAGATTTCACCATGATTGAGTGTCGTTTTATAGCCTTTTGCCTTTTTTAATAAAGGCCATTTTTCAAAATTGGGGTTATTAAAATTAATATCTTCTCGAGTAATTAAAGAGTGTGGTATTTTATACAAATAGTCATTCTGTTTTTGATCATACAGTATAATTTGTTTTTCGCCTTCAAAATGGAAGTGAAAAATATTTGCTAAATCAATATCATAATGCATAAAAGTATGCGAATTTTGGCCTCCAAAGAACAACATGGGAATGTTTTTCATAAGTCGAATTCCAAAATCTGGAAATGTAAAATCTTTTGAAAGTTGTGGGATTTCCTTAATAGCATTCCATAGAAAGATACGGTATTTAGTAGGTTCGCGCTTTAATAAATCAATATAATCACCCAATTTCATTTTAGCATGAGGTTGATTAAATCCATCTTTAAAATCTACGGGTCTATCATCGTATAAGGGTACAATCATATCATTAGCTAAGCTCTTAATATAATTTAAGTTCCATTTAGTATAAGCGGGCCAATCTTCTATAAACCGTTCAATAACTACTGGTTTTTGTGGTTTAAAGTAGTGTTTTAAAAAATCTGCTTTTGTTATGGTTTTTACCCGAGGGATGTCTAATAAATTTAATGCCAATGTTGCTTAGTTTGGTATGTCAAATTTAAGAAAACCTTAGCGAATTTAGTCTGATTGTATTTGTTTAAATTTAATTAAAGTTATAACGAAGACCAAATAACATGTTACTTGGTGGCATGGGTACAAAACCAGCTTCAATATAATCTGCATTAAAAATATTACTTGCTGTTATTGTAAATTCTAATTGTTTTAAGTTTAATACTAATGAGGCATCCCAAACATTATAGCTTTCGCCCGTGGTGCGCTCTGCATGCTTATATATCAAATTCTGACTTATATTTTTAAACAATTGTGTGCTTAAACGGCTTGTAAAATGATGTTTCAATGTGTTTAATGAATAACGAGATAGTTCTTTATTTTGGTCTAAAATATCATCTTCCAAAAAATTGTAACCAATTGATAGTGTTTGTTTAAATGTATTAATGTTAAAGTGATACGCTAAATCAACTTCAAATCCTTGAGTATTTACTTTGGTTATGTTAGTAGCGGTATAAACAGGTTCAGTAGTATCTGGTCGAATAAAATCAATTAAGTTTTTAGCATCTCTATTGTAAATTGCTAATGAACCTGAAAATTTAGGTGAAAAATATTTGATGCCGATTTCTTGGGCAAAGGCTTCTTCAACTTCTAATTCTGGATTTCCCGCGGTGCTAGGGTCGTTATAAAACAAATCAGTATAGGTTGGTGTTCTGTATGTGTAACCAATATTTCCATACATTTTTAATTGATCGGTTATTTTATATCCAACATCTAAGCCAGGAAAAGCATAAAAATCGAAATCAGAAAAATACGTTACAGCAACTCCTGGGGTAAAATCTAATTTGTTATTTAATAGTTTAAATTCATGTTCTAAAAACAGCGTAGTCATAAATCTATTTCTATTGCCTAAATTGTTGCTTTTAAGGTACACTTTAGAAATATCTATACCAAAACCTGTAATACCTATATTAGATTTGTAAGAAGCATTAACTTCGGCACCCATTTTATTAGTTATATGTAAATTTCTATAAACAGTTGGGTCGTTTCTTAAATATATATAATCATCTTGATTGCGTTTCCAATATACGCGTGGTTTAATGGTTAGTTTTTCCGTTTTAAACTTCGTAGAAAATCCAATGAGGCTATTTTGTGTCTCTTCGTATTGTTCTGTAGCACTTTCTCTGGCATAAAAACCATTTGCACCAAATTTTCGTTCTTGAAATGTAGCAATCATTTCAATGGCTTTTCTGTTTTTATTAAAATGACTTTTTACAAAATAATTACTGTTATCGTAATCGGTATTATGTCTGTACCCTTCAGAAGACATTTTGTCAAAATGTACTATATGGGATGAATTTTCAAAGTCTGTACCAACTGTAATTCCTGCATTTAATTGTCCAAAAGAGCCTGTTTCCGTTTTAGCAGAAACCATGTTTTTTAATTCTTTTTTGGTAACAATATTTATTGCACCTGTAAAAGCGTTTTGTCCAAAAACTCTTGCAGCAGGACCTTTAATAACTTCAATACGCTCAATAATTTCAATTGGTAAGGCTGCATTCATGGTATGGTGGCCTGTTTGCGCATCATCCATTTTTATACCATCAATAAGTATTAAAGTTTGATCGAAACTTCCGCCTCTAATATATAAATCGGCTTGACTCCCTGAAGTTCCGCGGCGTCTTACATCTATACCAGCAATTTGCTGCAATACATCTGCAATATTATTAGCAGCACTATTTTTAATGTCTTCAGAAGAAATAATATTAATAGTTCTTGAGTTTTCCTTAAATGGAAGGTCTATTCTTGTTGATGAAATAATTATTGTATCTAAGGCTTGATTTTGTTGCTTGTCTTGAGCGTAACCAATTAAAGTTGATAAAATTAAGGCAGTTATGGCGAATTTAGTTTTCATAAAATGGATGTCTTTAAAACGCTACAAAATTACTAACTTGCCGGACGAGTTAAATAGTCCAGTTTTAAAACAATGAATAGTCCGGTTGACCAACTTTTAAAGCAATTAGTCCAATTTGATAAATGTAGTCCACAACCTGTTTATATACAAATAGCGCAGCAGATTATAAATGCCATCCAACGCGGCTATTTATCTATAGGTACGGTACTACCAGGAACACGAGTTTTAAGTCGACTTTTAAAAATCCATAGAAACACTGTAGTAGCTGTTTATGAGGAATTGGCATCCCAAGGATGGGTAGAAATAATTCCTAATAAAGGTACTTTTATATTAATGCCAGAACAAACTACAGCTCCTATAAAAGCAACCACTCAACAATTAGATCAGGTTTATGAGAATTCTAAAAAACCTGGTTTTCCTTTTCAGCCTTCATTCAATTTGGCGTCTACTTTGCAAACATCAAAAGCAAGGTATAGTATTAATGATGGTACTCCTGATTTAAGACTCCATCCTGTACATCAGTTTTCTAGATGGTACAGTGCCGCTATGAAACGAAAATCGTTAATTTCAAAATGGAACAGAACCACACAAGTATTCCATTCTGTTTTTGAAACTCAATTATGCAATTACTTAAATGCTACTAGAGGATTTCATATAAAACCAAACAACCTTATAAGTACTCGAAGTACTGAAATGAGTTTATATATAGTATCTCGACTTTTAATAAAGCCAAAGGATGTTGTCATAGTGGGGCATTTAAGTAATTATGCAGCTAATATGATTTTTCAGCAAGCAGGAGCTAATATAAAAACCATTCCAATTGATAGCAATGGATTGGATATTGATTATATACGAACTCATTTTGTAAAAGATAGTGTTCGGTGTGTCTATGTATGTGCCCATAGGCATTACCCAACATCTGTCACTTTGAGTGCAGAACGCCGTTTAAAATTGTTGGAATTGGCTAAGGCCTATCAATTTGCTATTATTGAAGATGATTATGATTATGATTTTCAGTTTGAAGGGTCAGCTATGTTACCAATGGCAAGTGCCGATGCTAATGGTGTGGTAGTTTATTTAGGCAAACTTGGTCAGTCGTTATTTCCAAGTTTTCAAACAGGATTTGTAGTTGCTACTGAAAGTTTAATTTCTGAAGCCAAAAATTATTTACAATTATTAGATAAACAAGGTGATATTGTGCAAGAACAAATGCTTACTGAATTAATTTATGAAGGAGAAATTTATAGACTCATAAAAAAAAATGTTATGGTTTATAAGCAAAGACGCGATAGTTTAGAAATGTATTTAACAAGGTATTTTAAGGATTTGATTACTTGGGAAAAACCTTCGGGCGGATTGGCCATATGGTTGCAGTTTAAATATAATATTTCATTGGTTAAATTAGCAGAGGCCGCTGAAAACTACGATTTATTTCTTCCTAAAACGATTCTTTATCAAGATAGAGACACTTGTGCCATTCGTTTTGGATATGGGCATTTAAATGAAGAAGAAATAGAATCAGTTATTATAAAATTAAAACAAGCTTACAATACAGTATTTAAAGATTTTGTTTAATTAAAATATTGAAACTATCTATTAAATAGTGTAATATAGGAATTTAGCTTTTTTAAAATTTTATTAAGATACCTTCCATCCCTAAGCTTTAAACTTTTGTGATAATTTATGGCAATACTTTAAAAATTGATATTCTTTTAGCAGTGTATTTAGAGATTGAAAACTTAAGCTATAATGAAAAACCTGAATTACATATAAAAAATTAAAGTCTTATTTATTTATAATTGGGGTTTATTTTAAATAGTGCAAGAATGAGTCAAAAAGAATTAATCGGGGTGTTTTTCAAAAAATGATTAAGTTGCTGGATTAGGAATTAATTTATGTATTTCATTAATTTGTTTTAAAACGTCGTTATTCACGGTAACATAAATTGAGTTAATATTTTCTTTTAATTGTTGTAAATTGGTGGCTCCAATAATATTACTTGTTACAAAATCTTGTTGGGTAACAAATGCCAAACTCATTTGAGCTAAGGTCATATTATTATCTTCTGCTATTTTTAGGTAGTGTTTTGTTGCTTCAGTGCATGATTTGCTACTGTAACGCGAAAACCTTGGAAATAATTTTAATCGTGCATTGTCCGCAGCTGTTTCTTTTATGTATTTGCCAGAAAGTACTCCAAATGCCATAGGAGAATAAGCTAATAAGCCTATATTTTCACGCATGGAAATTTCGGCCATATCACCTTCGTAAATTCTGTTAAGTAATGAATAGGCATTTTGAATGGTTTTCATACGAGGTAAACAATGGGCTTTAGATTCTTCTAAAAAACGCATGGTTCCCCAAGCTTTTTCATTTGAAATACCAATTTGACGGATTTTACCTAATTTGATTTGTTCATCAAGTTTATGTAGAACTTCATTAAAATTATCTTTCCAAATATCATCTGGCTTGTGTTTATAATCTCGAGTACTAAAGGTGTTGGTATCACGTTCAGGCCAGTGTATTTGATATAAATCGATGTAATCAGTTTGTAAGCGTTTTAATTCTGCATTTATGGCTTCTACAATGGAATGCCCACTTAAACCAGTTGACCTAATATGTGCCGTATAATCGCTTGGGCGACCTATAATTTTACTGGCTAAAACTACATTATGACGGTTGCCAGTTTTTTTTAGCCAATTGCCAATAATTTTACTGGTTGCACCTTGCGTTTTAGGACTTGCTGGCACGGGATACATTTCGGCTGTATCAATGAAATTAACCCCTTGATTAAAAGCATAATCTAATTGAGCATGGCCTTCAACTTCGGTGTTTTGATTGCCCCAGGTCATAGAACCTAAACATATTTTACTAACTTTTATATCGGTTTTGGGAAGGGTTGTGTATTTCATTAATAGTATTTTGTTATTTTCACTAAGCAGTGAACTTGTTTTATTAGAATTTTTAAATTTATGATTGTGTTTCTGATTTTACAGGAAAACAATATTATTAGATGCGAGGTAAAGATAAAAAACCCAAAAAAGTTTAATAACTTTTTTGGGTTTTTTTATGCATCAGCAATAGATACCAAGCAGATGTTAATCACTTATTAATGCTCTCCTAATAACTTGGAAAGCTCATCTAACTTAGGTGTTAAAATAACTTCTATGCGTCTGTTTTTTGCTTTACCTTGAATGGTTTCATTGGATGCAATAGGTGCAAATTCTCCACGACCTGCTGCTGTTAAATTTTCTGGGTTTATTTTATCATTATCTCTTAAAATATTCACAATAGCGGTTGCTCTTTTGGTTGATAAATCCCAGTTATCACTTATATTGCCATTGCCTTGATATGGTGCGTTATCTGTATGACCTTCAATTAAAACAGCAATATCTGGGTTTTCACCAAGTACGGTTCCTAATTGATTAACAGCTCTTCGTCCTTCAGCTCCTACAGCCCAGCTTCCAGAACTGAAAAGTAATTTGTTCTCCATTGATACATATACTTTCCCATCACGTTGCTCAACAGTTAACCCTTTACCTTCAAAATCTGTTAAAGCTTTTGAAATAGCATTTTTTAGTGTTGTCATGGCTGCATCTTTGGAGGCGATGATGGCTTCTAGTTCTGCTACACGGCTAGAACGGTCTTCTAATTCTTTTTTAAGTTTTTCCAATCGTGAGTTTTCTGCGGCTAAAGCTTGTTCTTTAGCTTCTAATGCGGCTAATAATTCTCTGTTTTTTTGTGAGTTTTCAGCAATAGATCTTGAACTGTTTTTTTCTAAAGCATCATAAGACGCTTTTAAATTTTCTAAATTGGTTTGGGCAGCATCGTATTCACCTTGTAATCTTTTTCTATTTGAGTCTGCTTCTTTATATTGTTTTTGAAGTTTACTCAATTCATTTTCAAGTTTGTTTTTGGCCAATAATAAATCTCTGTTTTCTTCAGAAATTTTTCTGTTTTCTTCTTTTAAATTAGTGTATTTATTTTCTAAATCTTTATAGACTTTAGGAGAAACACAGGATGCTAAAAGCATCAACACAACGACTGATAATGTGATTTTTCTAATCATTTTTTTGGGTTCAATTATTTTTATTACTTATTTAAAACTTTACTTTTCAATAGACACTAAAATAGGACAATGGTCGCTATGTATAGCATCATGCAATATAACGGCTCTTTTTATATTTTCTTGTAATGGTTTTGAAACCATGGCATAATCTAATCGCCAACCCTTATTATTAGCTCGTGCATTGGCTCGGTAACTCCACCAGCTATATTGTTGCAGATTGGCATTTAAGTACCTGAAAGAATCAATAAATCCACTATCAATAAAAGCACCAATCCAAGCACGTTCAACTGGTAAAAACCCAGAAACACCTTTCATTTTAGGGTTATGAATATCAATTTCTTCATGGCAAATATTATAATCGCCACAAATAACTAAGTTTGGAATTTCTTTTTTCAAGTTATTAATGTATTCTTGAAACATATCCATGTATTCTAACTTATGGTTTAAGCGAGCATCATTAGTTCCGGATGGTAAATATAAACTCATGATTGAAATACCATCAAAATCTGCACGAAGATTTCTACCTTCAAAGTCCATAGAAGCAATTCCTGTGCCATACTCCACATGATTGGGTTTTATTTTGCTTAAAATAGCAACGCCGCTATATCCCTTTTTTTCAGCACTAAACCAGTAATTATATTTATAGCCTGCATCTTCAAAAAGAGTTACATCTAATTGTTCTTTCATGGCTTTAATTTCTTGTAAACAAATAACGTCTGGATTTGCACTTTTTAACCAATCTATAAAACCTTTATTAATGGCTGCACGTATACCGTTTACATTATATGATATTATTTTCATTTCTTTATCTATTTTTAAAAAGATTTTGGCCTTCGTTAGAATTGATTTTGCTTTAATTAGGAGCAATATCAAATTTTAGCTAAATTAAATAATGCCTTACTTTTACGCTATTAAATACCGCAAGAGTTATAATGAAAACTATTAACAAAATATTTTATACTTATTGCAGTTTAAATATCTGATGAAGTACTTTTTTTCTATTCTTATATTTTTTATTTGTTTTTGTGGCATGGCTCAAGAGCCACTATCCAATTATAAAACGAAAAAAGTTGCTGTTAATGACACTATTGTTATTGAGAATTTTAGCATTAATTCCAATTTTTTTATAATTAAAAACAAAGATAAATCCATTGTAGATTCTACATTTTACAGTATTGATTTTTCTAAAGCAACTTTAATATTTCAAAAACCGATAGAAACGGATTCTGTAATTATCAATTATTTACGTTTTCCAGATTTCTTAACTAAAACTTATCAACAATTAGATGAAAATATAATAGTAGAAAATACCAATAGAGTTCCAGCCCTATACAAATTATCGCCATCCAACAATTTTCAAAACACAATTCCTTTTGATGGTTTAACAACGTCGGGAAGTATTTCAAGGGGAGTAACACTAGGGAATAATCAAAATTCTGTTTTAAATAGTGAATTGGATTTACAAATTACAGGCAAGTTAAACGATAAAGTATCGTTAAGAGCTTCCATACAAGATGCTAATATTCCGCTTCAAGAAAGTGGTTATAGTCAACGTTTGGATGAATTTGACCAAGTTTTTATTGAATTATTTAGTGATAAGTGGAACATTCGTGCTGGAGATATTGATTTGCAAAATACGGATTCCTATTTTGCTAATTTTTCAAAACGCGTACAAGGACTCTCTATCAACACTATGTTAGATGATGAAGATACTCAAGCCAATTTGTTTGCTGCAGGTGCCCTTGTACGCGGACAGTTTACCACCAGTCAATTTACGGCACAAGAAGGTAATCAAGGGCCTTATAAATTGCAAGGCCAAAATGGAGAATTGTTTGTGCTTATTGTTTCTGGTAGTGAAATGGTGTATGTGAATGGGGTGTTGGCACAACGTGGTGAAGACAAAGATTATATTATAGATTATAATGCTGGTGAAATTATTTTTAATTCCACCTTTCCAATAACTTCCGAAATGCGAATAACCGTAGACTATCAATTTAGTGAACGAAACTATTCTAGGTTGGTTGCTTATGGCGGTGGGCGTATAGAAAGTAAAAAGTTTAATGTTGGAGTTTCGGTATATTCAGAAAATGACTCTAAAAATCAACCGTTACAACAAAATTTATCTGAAGAACAAGCTCAAATATTATCGGAAGCTGGAGATGATACAACTTTAATGGTTGCGCCTTCAGAAGTTTTAGACGCGTATAGTGAAAATCGAATTTTGTATAAGAAAGAATTCATTGGAAGCGAGGAAGTTTACGTTTTTTCTAATAACCCCGATGATGAATTGTATCGTGTAACGTTTTCTCAAGTAGGTGATAATCAGGGTGATTATGTTTTAAGTAATATTAATGCTATTAATAACATTTACGAGTATGCAGGTGTTTTACAGGGAAATTATGCGCCAATTGTGCAGTTGGTAGCACCAGTAAAATTACAAATAGCTGTTGTTAACGGCGATTATCATCCTACTGAAAAAACCCAAATTAATTTTGAAATTGCAGGTAGTAAAAATGACTTAAACCTATTTTCAAGTGCCAATGATGAAGATAATGATGGATTTGCAACCAAACTAAATATAAATCAGTTTTTAATAAAAACGGATACACTTTGGAACCTAAAAGCATTTTTAGATGCGGATTATATCCATACTAATTTCAGAAATATTGAAGGGCTTTATAATGCAGAATTTAATCGAGATTGGAATTTAGACCAAACTAATACAAATGGAATTGGGTATAATCTTGGCAATCAAATTTTAATGCAATCGGGAATGCAATTGTACCACCCTGAAAAAGGAATGACAACCTACCAATTTGAGCATTTGAGTTATTCGGATAATTTTAATGGCAATAGGCACGTGGTTAATATAAATTTATTGCTAGATAAATTTAATATTACATCGTATTCGAGTTTGTTAAATGCTGAATCTAATTTGAATACTTCTACTTTTTTGCGCTCATACAATCGTTTTACTTTTAGCATGAAAAAAAGTTGGATAGGTACCAAATTAGCTTTTGAGGATAATAAACAAAAAACTATAGCAACTCAGGAATTGACTGATTTAAGTCAGAAATATAATTCCTATGAACTATTTACGGGTATTGGAGATAGTACACAAGTTTTTGTAGAAATTGGATATAAACATAGGGTAAATGATAGTATTAGAAACAATCAATTACAAAAAGTAAATTCATCTAATACCTTTTATTTGGATTCTCGAATCATTCAAAACAAAAATACCAATTTATCACTTTACGCAAATTATAGGGTTTTAAAAAACACAGATGCATTTACTGATACTTCTACTTTTAGTACAGGAGATGAGCAATCTATAAATTCCAGATTGCAATATCGTCAAAATTTTTTTAAACAAATCATACAGTGGAACACCGTATTTGAAACGAATTCAGGTACCTTACCACAGCAGGATTTTACCTATGTTGAAGTAGAATCCGGGCAAGGAACGTATACTTGGATAGATTATAATGCTAATAGTATTCAAGAATTGGAAGAATTTGAATTGGCACAATTTCAAGATCAAGGCAAGTATATTCGTGTGTTATTGCCTAATAGGGTTTTTATAAAAACACATCAAAACAGATGGAGCCAAACAGTAACTTTAAATCCTGCACAGTGGGCTGTTTCAGAAAATAAATCAGAAAAATTTTGGTCGCATTTTTATAATCAAACGAGTTATTTAATTGATAGAAAAGTAAACCGTGATGACAACAATACTTTTAATATCAACCCTTTTAAAAAAGATATTGAAAATCAATTAGGTTTACAATTAAATTTTAAAAATGCTCTCTTTTTTAACCGAGGAAAACAACGTTTCACAACTTCTTACACAGTATTAAACAATAAAACACGTAGTATATTAACTACTGGATTTATTGAAAATAATTTAATAAGTCATCAATTTAATTTCAATCATAAATTTGAAGAAAGTTGGTTGGTTAATTTGGAATCTTCCTTTGATTCCAATGAAAGTATCAGTGAAAACTTTACCAGTAAAAACTATAATTTTAATGAAACACGTTTCAATCCAAAGCTTTCTTATTTGTTAAATGACAATACACGTTTTGATGTATATTACCAATTTACCAATAAAGAAAATACTATTGGAGATTTTGAGTTGTTAGAACAACAGAAATATGGTGTCTCTTTTTCATTAGCAAATAGTCAAAATAATGCCATAAATGGAGAAATCAACTATTTTTCAAATGGTTTTGAAGGAAATTCAAATACACCAGTTGCCTATCAAATGTTGGAAGGTTTACAGCCAGGCAAGAATTTTACCTGGAGTTTTCTAGCTCAAAAAAAACTCACCACCTTTTTAGATTTAAATCTTAGTTATTTTGGTAGAAAAACCGAAACTAGTAAGGTTATTCATACTGGTAATGTGCAACTTAAGGCCTATTTTTAAAAGGACGTGGCATCTATTTTTTGAAAAACTAAAATAATGGTTTTTACAGCACCTGTATAAAACTCTGGGTGAATATTTTCATAATCATCAGAGGGTTGATGATAATCTTTGTGGTCTTCAACTCCAAAATACAGGAAAGGAATATCTTTTTTATGAAAGGAGGCATGATCCGAAGCATAGACCCAATTTTCTTTTATATCTGCACCGTCATGACCAGTGAGAAGTTTTAAATTTTCTGGTGTTTCAGTGTTTAAAACAATCTTTCTAAGGGTCATATTAAATCTTGTTCCAACAGCATATAACTCATTTTTGTCACTTCGGCTTATCATGTCCATATTGATATTTAAAATAA
Organism: Pseudalgibacter alginicilyticus; assembly: GCF_001310225.1. Classification (GTDB taxonomy): domain Bacteria; phylum Bacteroidota; class Bacteroidia; order Flavobacteriales; family Flavobacteriaceae; genus Pseudalgibacter; species Pseudalgibacter alginicilyticus. The sequence goes on from NZ_CP012898.1 coordinate 2,849,116, forward strand.
TATTTTTTAAAGGAACAATAGGATGGTCCACAAAATACTTAGAACCTCTGAGCCCTAACTCTTCAGCATCAAAAGCAGCCAATATAACGGAATGTTTTGGCGGATGGTTTTTAAAATATTCAGCAAAACTAAATAGAGCACTTAATCCAGATGCATTATCATCTGCACCATTATAAATTTCACCTTTTATAATTCCTTCATGGTCATAATGCGCACTTATCACTAAATATTTATTTGGAAAAGTTGTTCCTTTAACCAGTCCTAATACATTTACACCTTTATATGTTTTTGCTTCATTTATAAAAGCAAAAGCCTGCTCATAATTATTTGTTAATGGTAATATATCAAGAGATTGAAACTGCTTAACAATATAATTTCTTGTTTTTAAAGCGCCTTGAGTTCCTGTACGCCTACCTTCAAAATCATCTGATGATAAGATTTTAAGATGGTTTAATAGATTGGTTTTACTAAATAAAATAGTATCATTTGTACCAATTTGAGCGTATCCGGGATTAAAAACACACACTACTATTAATAGTAAAACAGGAAAAATTCTTTTCATACAAAAAATTAAAGTATTAAAACTAAACAAAAAAACCTAAGCATTTACTTAGGTTTTGTTTATTATTGATGAAATTGAGTTTAAACTATAGCAAATTAGCTTTCATTAATTCTCTATTCATGCGTGCAATGTTTTCTAATGAAATGCCTTTAGGGCATTCAATTTCACAAGCACCTGTATTTGTACAGTTTCCAAAGCCTTCTAAATCCATTTGTGCAACCATGTTTTTTACACGATCTGCAGCTTCCACTTGTCCTTGTGGTAAAAGAGCATATTGAGATACCTTTGCTCCTACAAATAACATAGCTGAGGAGTTTTTACAAGTTGCTACACAAGCACCGCAACCAATACAAGTTGCTGCATCCATAGCCTCGTCTGCTGCATGTTTAGATATAGGAAGTGAATTAGCATCTTGTGTATTTCCAGAAGTGTTTACAGAAATGTATCCACCTGCTTGTTGGATACGTTCAAAAGACATTCTATCAACAATTAAGTCTTTTATTACTGGAAATGCTGCTGCTCTCCATGGCTCAATGGTAATAGTATCACCATCATTAAACATACGCATGTGTAATTGGCAAGTCGTAATTCCTCTATCTGGTCCGTGAGCTTCACCATTAATATATAGAGAGCACATACCACAAATTCCTTCGCGACAATCGTGATCGAAAGCTACAGGTTCTTCACCCGAGTTTACTAATTGTTCGTTCAAAACATCCATCATTTCTAAAAAAGACATGTGTTCTGAAATATCAGTGACTTTATAATCTACCATTTGACCCTTTGCATTTGAGTCTTTTTGTCTCCAAATTTTAAGTGTTAAATTCATAATGTCTTTATTATTTGTATGAACGTTGTTTAAGTTCAATATCTTTAAATTCTAATTGTTCTTTATGCAAAACGGCATCTGCTGGTTCTCCTTTGTATTCCCAAGCAGATACAAAAGCAAAATCTTTATCATTACGTTTGGCTTCTCCTTTTTGAGGTCCATCTGTTTCAGCAGATTCTTCTCTAAAGTGGCCACCACAAGATTCTTCCCTTATCAGTGCGTCCTTAGCAAATAATTCTCCCAATTCTAAAAAGTCAGCTACACGGCCAGCTTTTTCTAATTCAACATTCATTTCATTGGCGGTACCTGGTACTTTTACATCTTTCCAAAATTCTTCACGAATCGCTTTAATTTCAGACATAGCTGCTGTTAAATCTTTTGCGTTTCGAGACATACCTACTTTATCCCACATCACTTTTCCAAGTTTTTTATGGAAATAATCTACAGATTTTGTCCCTTTGTTATTGATGAAGAAATCAATTCTGTCTTTTACTTCTTTTTCCACTTCATCAAATTCTGGAGTATTGGTTGGAATTTTACCTGTTCTAATATCTTGTGATAAGTAATCACCAATGGTATAGGGTAATACAAAATAGCCATCTGCTAAACCTTGCATTAAGGCAGACGCACCAAGCCTGTTTGCACCGTGATCAGAGAAATTAGCTTCACCAATGCAATATAAACCTTCAACGGTAGTCATTAAATTATAATCTACCCAAATACCACCCATAGTATAGTGTGTTGCAGGGTATATCATCATAGGGGTTTCGTATGGATTTTCAGCAATGATTTTTTCATACATCTGAAATAAGTTACCGTACTTACTTTCAATAATTTTTTGACCTAATTTTATAATTTCTTCTTTCGAAGGATTTTTAATTCCATGAATTTTAGCTTGTTCTTTTCCATAACGTTCAAAAGCAGAAGCAAAATCTAAATACACTGCTTCACCTGTAGCATTTACACCATAACCAGCATCACAACGCTCTTTTGCTGCTCTAGAAGCAACATCACGAGGCACTAAGTTACCAAAGGCAGGATAACGACGTTCTAAGTAATAATCTCTATCTTCTTCTGGAATTTGAGTAGGTTTCAATTTTCCTTGCTGAATGGCTTTAGCATCTTCAATTTTTGCAGGAACCCAAATACGACCATCGTTTCTCAGTGATTCAGACATCAATGTTAATTTAGATTGATAATCACCAGAGCGAGGGATACAAGTTGGATGAATTTGTGTAAAACAAGGATTTGCAAAATAAGCTCCTTTTTTGTGTATTTTCCAAGCAGCAGTTGCGTTAGAGCCCATAGCGTTGGTTGATAAGAAATATACGTTTCCATACCCTCCAGTTGCAATAACAACGGCGTGTGCTGAATGCCGTTCTATTTCACCAGTAATTAAATTGCGAGCTATAATACCTCTAGCCTTGCCATCAATTTTTACAACATCTAACATTTCATGACGGTTAAACATCTCAATTTTCCCACGAGCAATTTGACGGTTCATGGCTGAATAAGCACCTAATAATAATTGTTGCCCTGTTTGTCCTTTAGCGTAAAAGGTTCTTGAAACTAATACGCCACCAAATGAGCGGTTGTCTAATAAGCCACCATAATCACGAGCAAAAGGTACGCCTTGTGCTACACACTGGTCTATGATATTTCCAGATACCTCGGCTAAACGATAAACATTAGCCTCACGTGAGCGATAATCTCCACCCTTTACGGTATCGTAAAATAGTCTATAATTAGAATCTCCATCACCTTGATAGTTTTTTGCTGCATTTATACCCCCTTGTGCCGCAATGGAGTGTGCACGTCTAGGAGAATCTTGATAAGCAAAAGCTTTTACGTTATATCCTAATTCAGCTAAAGTAGCAGCAGCAGAACCTCCTGCTAAACCAGTACCTACAACAATAATATCTATATTACGTTTGTTAGCTGGGTTTACTAAATTAATATTGTTTTTATAATCTGTCCATTTATCTTTAATTGGACCTTTTGGTATTTTTGCATCTAAAGCCATACTATAATAAGATTAATGGTTGAAAAAATGAAAAACGGCTACGATTATAAATCCTAATGGGATAATAATAGAATATGCTTTTCCTATACTTTGTAGTGTTTTTTTACGCCCAGCTGTAATTCCCATAGATTGGAAAGCGGAGGTAAAGCCATGCGCTAAATGCAGACCTAATAAAATAAAGGCAACTACGTAAGCAATAACTCTTGCTGGGTTATGAAACTTCTCAACCAATTCATGGTAATATCTATATCCACCATCATGCATACCAGACATATCGCCCAATACATATTTAGTGTTTAGTTCAGGAATCCAAAAATCAATAAAATGAAGTACAATAAATGCTAAAATTACAAGTCCACTGTAAATCATATTTCTACTCATCCAAGTAGAATTGGCAGCACCATTATTTTTTGCATATGGTATGCCATTTGCTTTTTTATTTTTAATTTCTAATACAAAACCCATAACAAAATGAAATACAACACCAAAAATTAATACAGGTTGTAAAGCAAATTGTATTAATGGGTTTGTACCCATAAAATGGGACAAATCATTAAACAATGTTTCACCAAATAGCGAGGTGATATTAACTGCTAAATGTATAATTAAGAAAAACATGAGGAAGAATGCAGAAAGTGCCATTGCAACTTTTCTTCCAATTGAAGATTTAAAAAATCCGCTCATTTTAGTTGAAGTTATTTTATGATTGATACAAATGTAATCTAGAAGCATCTACTAGACAAATAACAATTGTCATGTTTTTGCTATTTAGAATCATTTTAAAGAGAAATATGATATTAATGGAGTAAATTTATTTAAATAAAAAACCCCAAAGGAAACTAGTGATTTTTCATTTGGGGTTTTTAAATAAATACGAGTGACTATTCTAAAACTATTTTTTTCGTAATAAAAGTTTTATCTGAATAAATATTTACAAAATAAATACCTTTTGACATGTTGTTTAAATGAACCGTTTGGTAACGTGATGCCTCTGAAATTCCTTGTTCTAAAATTAGTCTTCCGCTAACATCATAAACAGTAATTTTTATTAAATTATCTAAACCATCATTGCTTATAAATAAATGACCTTTGGTTGGATTTGGGTATATTGTTATACCGTCATTTATGGTATTTTCTTCTACGGCTAAACCACATGAATTTGAATAACTTATCATAGGTGATTGGTTGCAAACTATTGTATTAGTACTTCTACTTTGTACATTATTTGCCGCAGTTATATTTTCAGGTAACAAAATTCTTTGGTCTTCAAAAAAACCAAGAGCATAATGCATAACGTCATCCATATTGTCTCCATCAACCTGGTTGTCAATAGTATGTTCTAATTGATGGCCATGGCCTAATTCATGCAGAGCTACAGTTTCAAAATCATAAATCGTAGTAAGGGTTGGGTTGGGACCAAAATTCCAAACCGTAGCATCATCAAAAACAAAATCCATCTCAGAAACAAACCACTCAAAACTATCTCCATTACTACAGCCCGAGTACCAAGAATAACATACGCCTAAAACATCTTCTTCAAGCTCATTTCCATTATCAAAACGCACTACATTAACAGATTGTTGTGCTGTTGCAGGTGATTGTACAGGCCTACTTTCAAATACAGCTTCATCAACTGATGTTGGAGCACCTATAATCCAATTAATTTTGGAAGTACATCGCCATGTGTTTAAGGCTCTTTCAAAAGCTTCTTTAGCTGCAGTATTGGCATTAAACTCAGTATGCATTTGAAATGTATACCCGCCATTTCCGTTTTCGTCAACATGTTGAACTTGATAGGCAATGGGTTCAAGGGGGCCATTAGCTCCACCGAATTCACTCATATCGTCTGCATCGTATATAACGTTAGCTTCGGAATATGAAACTATTAAATTTGTATCTGAAGTTTGAGAGGAACCATCTGAGTTAGTTACTTTTATTGTTCCAGTACCTGCCTCTGTTGGTACTTCTACTGTTATAGAGGTACTTGTCCAGCTTAGTACTTGACTGTCCAAAGCCTCATAAAAACTAATTCCTCCATCATTAGCATTACTAAAAGCTACCTTACCTTTTGTGCTACCAAAATTTGTTCCTGTATTTCCTTGAGGTATTGTTATGGTTATTGTAGATTTTGTTCCTGCAGTAACTGTTGTAGGACTAAAAACAATGGCGCTTGGTGCTAATAAAGTTTTACTTTGATTGGTTTTAAATTGAAGTGCTTTTACATTAAAAGATGCTATTTCTTCATACTTTGTTTTTGTATGGCTCATAATTTCATTGTAAAAATTATCAGAAATTCCTTTTTTAACATTAAATGGATTTATTGCAAAATCATCATTTAAACTATACTTATAAAAACCTTGGATTGCTCCATATGATTTATATTGCAATTTTGTAGATTTATTAGTGTTTTCTGGGGTGTTTGTGTTTTGTAAAGTAAAAACACCAACATCTCCTTTGTTAAGTTTTAAACTAGATGATACTTTTAAAGCTTGTAAACCAACTACGCCCCCTAACGTTATAATCTCAATATTATTTGAAATAGATGACCCTTTAAATACTTTGTACACTTCTATTGTATTGACGGTATATATTCTGTTTTCACTCCAAAAAGATTTTTTTGAAACAACTTTGCCTTCAACCACCAAGTTTGATTTTTCAATTTGCTGTTTTAAAGTAGTTTTTTTCAATGCAACTTGGGTATAGGTAATAGTTGTATTAAATCCTATTAGGGTGAAAATAATCTTAAGTATGTTTGTTTTCATAATTGAGTTAAAATAAGCGAGTTATATAATATAATACGCTTTTTTTTGTTAAATGGACTTTTTAATGACAAAAGTCATGTTTTTTTTGCAAAAAAAGAATAATAAATTTAATTACAGAAATTTAAGTAATTATTATTAGGCTTAAATTATCTGTTTTGTAATTTTATGGCTAAATCAATACAACATGAAGTATTTTCCTATAAAAAACACTCTTTTCATACAAAACAGAAAAAATTTTGCAAGAAAAATGAAAGCTAACAGCTTAGCTGTTTTTAATTCTAACGATATTTATCCTATTAGTGCAGATAGTACTTTGCCTTTTGAACAACACCGAGATATTTTCTATCTAAGTGGTGTAGATCAAGAAGAAAGTATTTTAGTGTTGTTTCCAGATTGTCCTACAGAAAAGCATCGTGAAATTCTTTTTCTAAAAGAAACTAATGAGCATATTGCAATTTGGGAAGGTGAAAAATTAACCAAAGAAAAGGCCTTTGAAACTTCTGGAATTAAAACGGTGTATTGGCTTCAAGACATGGAAAAAGTGTTATTTGAAATTATGACCCAATGTAGTACCGTTTATATAAATACTAATGAACATTATAGAGCTAATGTGGAAGTAGAAACTCGAGAAGACCGCTTTACAAAATGGCTAAAAAATAATTACCCTGCACATGCGGTTGCCAAAAGTAACCCTATCTTACAACGATTGCGCTCTGTAAAAAACCCCATTGAAATAGATTTAATTCAGCAAGCATGCCAAATAACAGAAAAAGGATTTCGTAGAGTTTTAAGTTTTGTAAAACCTAATGTTTGGGAATATGAAATTGAAGCTGAATTGATGCATGAATTTTTAAGAAACCGATCAAAAGGCTTTGCGTATACTCCTATTATTGCGGCAGGAAATAATGCTAATGTTTTACACTATATTGAAAATAACCAACAATGTAAAGCTGGTGATTTAATTTTAATGGACGTGGCGGCCGAATATGCTAATTATTCAAGTGACTTAACCCGAACTATTCCTGTTTCTGGTAAGTTTTCTGAAAGACAAAAAGATGTGTATAATGCTGTTTTAAGAGTTAAAAATGCTGCTACTAAGATGCTTAACCCTGGTGTTTTAATAGCAGATTATCACGCTGAAGTTGGCAAGTTAATGACTTCGGAATTAATTGGATTAAAATTGCTTGATAAAGCTGATGTCCAAAATGAAAATCCAGAATGGCCAGCATATAAAAAATACTTTATGCATGGTACAAGCCATCACATAGGGTTAGACACGCATGATTATGGTATTCTAACTGAGCCTATACAAACTAATATGGTTTTTACTGTTGAGCCCGGTATTTATATTCCAAATGAAAATATTGGTATTCGTTTAGAAGATGACGTTGTGGTTCAAGAAACAGGAGAGCCTTTTAATTTAATGAAAAATATTCCTATTGAAGTAGAAGAAATAGAAACTTTAATGAATTCATAAACATTAAAAAAAGGGACGTTTATCAACGACCCTTTTTTTGCTACAATACTAATATACATATTACAGAGTGACTAATTCAAATAAATAATTGTTTAGTTTTTGTAGCGTATTGATTTTATCTTTTGTGTCTACCAACAATGAAATATTGTTTTTGCTTCCTCCATAAGAAATCATTCTAATTTTTACATCTTGTAAAATTTGGAACAATTTAAAAGTATCGTCATGGTTTACAATTTCATGACCTACTAAACAAACAATACTTTGGTTTTTATCAACTTCAATTGAAGCAAAAACTTCTAAGTCTGTCAGTATTTTGTCTAAGTTTTTTTCATCATCAATAGTTAATGACACTGCTACTTCCGAGGTTGTAATCATATCGATTGATGTTTTGTATTTTTCAAAAATTTCAAAAACTTTTTTCAAAAAACCATGAGCCAATAACATTCTGCCAGATTTAATTTTTATGGCGGTAATCCCATCTTTAGCTGCTATGGCCTTAATACCAACTTCAGAAGTGTTACTTGTTATAAAAGTACCATAAGCTTCAGGATCCATGGTGTTTTTTAATCGAACAGGGATGCCATCTTCTCTTACAGGTAAAACGGTTTGTGGATGTAATATTTTAGCGCCAAAGTAAGCCAACTCAGCAGCTTCATCATAGGATAGATCAGAAATTGGACTCGTATTTTCTACATATCTCGGGTCGTTATTATGCATACCATCTATATCCGTCCATATTTGAACTTCCTCAGCTTTAATAGCAGCTCCTATAATTGTTGCAGTATAATCACTTCCCCCGCGTTGTAGGTTAGAAATGTTATCGTCAGCATCTAAGCAAATAAAACCTTGAGTTATATAAATAGTTGCTTCAGGTGCATCATCTATAACTTTTTTAAGATGTTCTTTTATATACTCTATATTCGGTTCTTTTACTCTATTTATTCTCATAAAATCAAGCGCAGGTAATAATGAAGAACTAATCCCTTCTTGTTTTAAATATGCATTAAACATAAATGTTGAAAGCAATTCTCCCTGAGCAACAATTTCATTATCTAATAATAAAGAAGGAGTTTTATACGTACAGGCCGTTAAAACATCAAAAATGGAAGTTACATAATTTTTAGCTTCTAAATTTAGCTCTTCGTTTATTAAAAGTGCATCAACCGTACTAAAATACGTGTTCTGCAAAGTTTTGATTTTACTAATAGCATCGTCTGGTAGTTTGTCTTTTAAACTTTGTGCAATTGAAACCAATGCATTTGTTGTTCCAGACATAGCTGATAAAACTACTATTTTTTTTGTGCCGTCATTGATAATGCTTTTTACATTATCCATATTTTCTACAGAGCCCACTGAAGTGCCTCCAAATTTTAATACTTTCATATCCAATCTATATAAATAATCAGGCTGTAAAACTATGTTACATTATTGAATTAAAGATATTTATTCAAAAAAAAGATTATTTTTGCACAAATTGTTAAATAATTAACATGAGAACTGTATCAAATTGTGTGGAAGATATTTTAATTTCACAACCTTATTTAGAAGAAGCGCTTTCAAGAAATATTATTAATTATAGTGCCTTAGCATTAGAGTTAACAGAGCCTATTAGCAAAATGCTTAAAAAAGAAGTAAAATCTGGTGCTATTATGATGGCATTAAGGCGTTATAGTCCGCCACCTACGCTTACAAATTCTATTAAAATGAAAAAAGCAATTCAAGATTTGGGAGATATTACTTTGCGCTCCAACTTAACAGATTATACAGTTAAAAACTCTGATACGCTTATTGCTAATCATGCTGAGATTTTAAAAATGATTAATAATGAATCTAAATTGTTTTATACTTTTACAAGAGGCATACATGAAAGCAATATTATTGTATCAAGCAGTTTAAATGATTTTATTGATGATCACTTACAACAAGAAACTTTTATTGCCGTTCAAAATGGATTGTCTGCTATAACAATAAATCTTCCTGAAAACAACTCTAAAATCGCAGGATTATATTATCATTTTTTTAAACGATTGGCTTGGGAAGGTGTTGTGCTTTATGAGGTACTTTCAACAACTAATGAATTTACTATTTTAGTTGAGGAGGAGTATGTTGATAAGGCTTTTACGGCTATAAAAAGAGTAAAAATTTAACCAAAAGGAAAGCGAGCTTTTAGCTCGCTTTCATTAACACTAAGCTATTAAACTACTTACTGAACAATTAACGTATATTGCGGAGTAGGGTTTAATGGGCAAAAATAAATATATTCTCCTTTTTTTAAATCTACAATTTTTGAGCTTTCAGTAGAATTTGTAGCCACTGGTTTGGTAACATATGCTGATTTTATATGGTGTTTAGCTTCAGGTTTTCCTTTAGGTGCTAAAACAAATCCAACTTCATGGTCTATGTTTTTATTGGCAATTTCAAAAATATAAGTTCCTTCTGAAAGTGTGATTGATTTTTGAGTGAACTCACCTGTTGTTTGTTCTAAAGAAACGGTTTTTATATTTTGGGCTTTGGCTGTAAAACTTAATCCTACAGCTACTAATACTATTGCTATTGCTTTTTTCATTTTGATATAAATTTATTTATTATTACTTTTTTTAGTTTGTTTCTACTGAAAATTTGCCAGCTTCAACATTAGGAAAATCAATTTTGGTTTGAGCAATATGATTTACATAATTGGTAAGTGTATTGGATACCACGTTTAAAACAATTTCTAAAATATCACCATCGTTATAACCAGCGGCTTTTATATTTTTTATGGCCTCGTTAGATACTTGTCCTCTTTTTGCTGTAATTTCTTGAGCAAAATTCAAGCCTGCCTGTGTTTTAGCGTTATTTGATAATCCTTGTCTGCTTTGTTCAATTTCAACTTCTGTTAATCCATTCATTTTTCCAATGACTGAATGGGCCGACAAGCAGTAATTGCATGTGTTGGTTTCTGCTATGGCGAGCGCCAATTGCTCTCTAAACTTGTTGCTTAAGTTTCCACTTGCTGTAAGGTCTCCTAAACTTAAGTAGCTTTTTAAGGTTGCAGGTGAATTTCCAAATACTTTGATTAGATTAGGAATAAAACCTAATTTTTTTTGAACCGTATTGAATAATTCTTTTGCCTCTCCTGTTGTTGTTTCTGGGGTTAGTGTTTCAATTCTTGTACTCATGATTTCTAATTTTTAATGTTTGTGTTGCAATTTTCTATGGATTGTTGTTCTCCATATTCTTGGTATCCCCAGCAATTTGGGCATTCGCTTTTTGTTATTGTTTTCATACTTTTTAATAGTTCTTTTTTGTAGTTAATGCTGTTTGTTAAATACAATGCAAAGATGCAACCAAAGTAAACTTGTAAAAATGGACAAAAGTTCCTATTGCTTGGACGGGTTGATTTTTAGTGGGAAAGGTATAGAAATAGTATCCTTATTATTTCTGCTTTATGAAATGATAATACTTGATAGATAGCCCAGCCTGAAGAGGGTGTCTTTATAGGTTTTTAATAATCCTTTTTAAATTGAAGTGGTGATTTGGTTACTCTTTTGGTAAAGAAACGAGTGAAATAAGCAGCGTCATTGAATCCTAAGCTATATGCAATATTTTTTACGGAGTCATTGCTATATATTAGTTGGCGCTTTGCTTCTAAGAGGATTCTTTTTTTTATAAAATCATTAGGTGAGTCTACACCTGTATTTTTAAAATGTTTGGTTAATGATTTTGGTGAGAGCCCCAAGCGCGCTGCATAATCAGACACGGCATGTATGGTTTTGTAATTCTGTTCCACCAAAACACTAAAATCTTTAAAAAGCTTGGACTCTATATCGTCTTTTATTTTATAAAAACCGTTATTTATTCTAACTGTATAGATGATAAACTGTTTTAAATAGGTTTGCAACATATCATACTGAGCCGTTTCATTATTCTGAAACTCTTCTATCAAATTTTGTAAAATAGTTTGGAGCTTATTACTGTCTAGAATATTAGGCTCTATAAAAGGTATTTGATTTAAGTTGTTAAAAAGAACGCCATTGCAAGCAACTTCTTTATCATGAGTTTGTATGCAATAAAAATCTGAGATAAATGTTAATTTATATGCTTCTTTTATTTTTTCTGATTCTACTGAAAATACTTGGCCTGGTGACAAAAAAAATAATGTGTTCCCTTTAAACTTATAACTTTCAAAGTCTATATTGTAGGTACCCTTCCCTTCCTTTACCCAATAAATACTGTATTTATCTATTTGTTCTGGTTTATTTATAACACATGCTTTTTCAAAACTTATAATGCTTAATGAAAAAATGTTTTTGTAATCGTAAGTAGATATGTTTTGTATTGCCATTGAGATTTGATTTATATAAGGGTCGTATAAAATAATAAAACATTAAATTTATTAGATGAAATTTCTTAAGTTTTTGAAAATGCTTTCTTTAGTTTTTTTGGTGAGAGGGGTATATATTTGCAAAAAAAAATGATATGAATCTGGAATACAAGGGTATTAACATTTTTTATACTGATAACGGCAAAGGGAACCCTGTTGTTTTTTTGCACGGTTTTTTAGAAACTTCTAAAATTTGGAATCCATTTATTTCTGAAATTTCAAAAGAGAATAGAGTTATTTGTATTGATTTATTGGGTCATGGCCATACAGGTTGTTTAGGCTATATTCATAGTATGGAATTAATGGCGGATGCTGTAGAGGCTGTTTTAAAGCATTTGAATATTATAGAGGTCACGTTTGTTGGGCATTCCATGGGTGGGTACGTTGCTTTAGCATTTGCAGAAAAAAATTCTGATGCTTTAAAAGGATTGTGCTTAATGAATTCTACTTCAAGAGCAGATACTGAAGCTCGTAAACAAAATAGAGATCGAGCTATTTTAGCTGTAAAACAAAACCATAAAACGTTTATACGAATGGCTATTGCAAATTTATTCAGACCAAAAAATAGAACAATTTTTTCCAAGGAAATCGATTCTTTAAAAGATGAAGCGCTGCTTATGCCAATTCAAGGAATAGTTGCAGCCTTAGAAGGTATGAAAATTAGAAAGGATAGATCGTTTCTTTTAAACCATACACCTTTTCATAAAATGATGATTGCTAGTAAAAAAGATCCTGTTTTAAATTTTGATGACTCCGTTGATGAAGTAAAAAATACCGATGTTGAATTTATTGATTTTCCCGATGGACATATGAGTCATATTGAAAATAACAACTTATTCTTACAGGCAATAATGTATTTCATCGAAAAAATATAACGTTTTGTCGTTTATTTGAAAAATTATATTTAAGTTTAGGCATCTTAAATGTAATATCATGAAAAAAACTACCACCAAACCACCTTTTATTCCTACCATGTACTGCAATCTATTTGGGCATGATTATAAAGTAAGTAAAAAAGTTACCTATCATGTTAAGGAATACACCTGTTCTCATTGCAAAAAACAATTAACCACAAACAGTAATGGAAACCTTATTGAATTAACTCCAAAATTTAAGGAAATAAATGCTATTTTAGAACGTATCCATAGTAAACGAATTGAGCGTTCAAAGGAAAATTTAGTCACTTCGTCGATTTATTAACAATTTAACAAATCGCTCCCTTAATATTTTATATATTAATGCTCTCTAATACTGTTAATTAAGCTTTGATAATAAATGAAGAATATACATTGCGTTGTATTTGGGCATAATTATAAAGTAACAAAAAGAGTTACTTATTATGTTAAAGAATATACTTGCTCACGTTGCAAAAAACAATTAACCACAAATGGCAATGGAAATTTAGTGCCTCTTACCCCTAAGTTTAAGGAAATAAATGATGTTTTAGAACGTATACATCAAAATAGACATCTAAAATCACGAATGAAACATGAGTCTGATGCTATTGAACATGAAGAGTTGGACTATATTGAAATAAAACACAAGGTGAGTTCTATTGATAGAATGCCAACTATAAATACGGAGTCATTATTAGTATTTAAGCATTAAAATTTTTCCAGCCTTGAGCTTTTAAAGGGATTTTTGTGTTTGCCCTTGTTATTAAGTGCAGTCCCTCAGTCAATTCTTTAATGTGTCCAATAATAGAAAAATTAGGATTTGCTTTAATTTTTGGATAATCTTCCTGAGCAATAGTAAACAACAGTTCATAATCTTCTCCGCCATTTAATGCCACAGTTGTACTGTCAATATTAAACTCTTCGCAAGTAGAAATGACTTGCGGGTCTAATGGTATTTTTTCTTCGTATAAATCACAACCTACATTACTCTGTTTGCATATATGCATAATTTCAGAGGATAATCCATCGCTAATATCAATCATGGCAGAAGGTTTTACATTTAAATCTTTTAATAATTTGATAATGTCTTTACGGGCTTCTGGTTTGAGTTGACGCTCAATAATGTAAGTATATGCCTCTAAATCTGGTTGGTTGTTTGGGTTTACTTTATAGACTTCTTTTTCACGTTCCAATACTTGTAAGCCCATATAGGCGCCTCCCAAATCTCCTGTTACAACTAGTAAATCGTTTGGTTTTGCTTCAGAGCGGTAAACCTCGTTTTCTGTTTCGCCTATTGCGGTAACTGAAATTAATAATCCAGTAGTTGATGATGTTGTGTCTCCTCCAATAACATCAATGTCATAAATTTTTGCAGCTGTTTCAATACCTTCATATAAAGCCTCAAGTGCTTCTAAGGGGAATCTGTTTGAAACAGCAATAGATACTGTAATTTGAGTTGCTTTAGCATTCATGGCATAAACATCTGACAGATTTACAATTACCGCCTTGTAGCCTAAATGTTTTAGTGGCACATAACTCAAATCAAAATGAACACCCTCAATAAGTAAATCTGTAGTAATAACTATTTTATTATTAAATTTTAATACAGCTGCGTCATCACCAATACCTTTAATGGTTGATGAGTGATTAATTTTAAAATTTTTAGTTAAATGATCTATGAGTCCAAATTCACCTAAATCACTTAAATCTGTACGAGCTTGATTTTTATCTTCTATCATGATGCAAAAATAAGAAGCTAATTTTGTTTTTGCTATTTTTATAATAAAACATAAGTTATAAATGCAAAACCATAATTTATACACTTAAAACATGATAAAATGATTACATATTGTTTTTTTATCGAAAAAATAATACACTTAATCTATATTTTATAGATAATTTTATATTTTAGCGGTCCCCAAATGCTTTTTATATGAAAACTCTTTTACCTAATAATGTGTTTTGTTCAACTTTTGGACATAATTACTTCAAAGTTAAAAACGTCAATAGCGAGACTTCTGAAATTGTTTGTAAGTGTTGTGGAAATAAATTCCTTTCAACAAGCCAAGGCGATGTGTTGCAAATTTCATTTGGAAACAATGACATTGAAACGCTAATTGATTACTTAGATTTTCAAGAACATAGATTTCGTAAAAAGACGGCATAACTTCAAGTCTTGGTAAATCCTTAGTTTTTCAGTTGTATATTAGCCTAACAACAGCCATAGGATATTCTTATAAAACTATATGCTAATATAATGTTAGGTTCTATGGTAATCCATGACTTATATCGTATATTTGCACTCTATTTAGAAGCTGTCTTAATTAATTCAATTAGACAGTTAACTAAATCTAATAAAAAAAGAATATGATAAAAGTTTCTGAAACAGCTAAAAAAAAAGTCATTGAGCTCATGCAAGATGATGGCTATAATCCTGCTACGGACTATGTTCGTGTAGGCGTAAAAAGCGGTGGTTGTTCTGGTTTGTCTTACGACTTAAAGTTTGATAAAGAAAATCAAGAAGACGATAAAGTTTTTGTAGATAATGATGTTAGAATCATAGTAGACAAGAAAAGCTTTTTGTATTTAATAGGCACTACCTTAGAATATTCAGGTGGGTTAAATGGAACAGGTTTTGTTTTTAATAACCCTAACGCAAACCGTACCTGTGGTTGTGGCGAATCGTTTTCATTGTAAAATAAAGAAAGAACTATGTCGAAGTATACCGAAGATGACTTACGCGAAGAATTAAAAACCAAAGAATATGAGTATGGTTTTTATACTGATATTGAATCAGATACGTTTCCTAATGGTTTAAATGAAGATATTGTGCGCGCTATTTCCAAGAAGAAAGAAGAGCCACAATGGATGACAGATTGGAGGCTGGAGGCTTTTCGTGTTTGGGAACAAATGATTGAGCCAGAATGGGCAAATGTACATTATAAAAAACCTGATTTCCAGGGTATTTCATATTATTCTGCACCAAATAGCAAGCCTAAATACGATAGTTTAGATGAGGTTGACCCTGAACTTTTAGCAACATTTACCAAGCTTGGTATTTCTATTGATGAGCAGAAAAAATTGGCAAATGTAGCCATGGATGTTGTAGTTGATTCTGTGTCAGTAGCTACTACATTTAAGAAAACTTTAGGTGAAAAAGGTATTATATTTATGAGTATATCAGAAGCTATTAAAGAGCATCCTGAACTTGTAAAAAAATATTTAGGTACAGTGGTGCCACAAAAAGACAATTTTTATGCGGCTTTAAATTCAGCTGTTTTTAGTGATGGTTCTTTTTGTTACATTCCAAAGGGTGTTAAATGTCCTATGGAGTTATCAACTTATTTCCGTATTAATCAAGCAGGAACCGGTCAATTTGAAAGAACCTTAGTTATTGCTGATGAAGGAAGTTATGTAAGCTATTTAGAAGGTTGTACCGCGCCAAGTCGTGATGAAAACCAATTGCATGCAGCTGTTGTTGAATTAATAGCTTTGGATGATGCCGAAATAAAATATTCAACTGTTCAAAACTGGTATCCAGGAAATGCAGAAGGTAAAGGAGGCGTTTTTAACTTTGTTACTAAACGTGGTTTGTGCGAGAAAAACGCAAAAATATCTTGGACTCAAGTAGAAACAGGTTCTGCTGTTACATGGAAATATCCAAGTTGCGTGTTAAAGGGTGATAATTCGGTAGGTGAATTTTATTCAATAGCTGTAACCAATAATTTCCAGCAAGCTGATACAGGAACAAAAATGATTCACTTGGGAAAAAACACTAAATCCACCATTATTTCAAAAGGAATTTCTGCAGGGAAATCTCAAAACAGTTATCGAGGATTGGTTCAAATAAGTTCCAGAGCTGATAATGCGCGTAATTTTTCGCAATGCGATAGTTTATTAATGGGTGATGAATGTGGCGCGCACACTTTTCCATATATTGAAGCAAAAAATAAAACTGCAAAAATTGAACACGAAGCTACAACTAGTAAAATTGGTGAAGACCAAATTTTCTATTGTAATCAACGTGGAATAGATACCGAAAAAGCCATAGCTTTAATTGTAAATGGTTTTAGTAAAGAAGTTTTAAACAAACTCCCTATGGAATTTGCTGTTGAAGCTCAAAAATTGTTAGAAATAAGTTTAGAAGGTTCTGTTGGGTAGTTTGTTGCCTCTAGATTACAGAGCATAGTTAATGTAAGGAATTTTATTAATTATATCTCAAATTTTTAAAATGGAAAAAACATTTTTTTTAGCGTTTATTTTAACAGTAATTATCAGCTGTAAAAATGATACAAAATCAGATCAAAACGATTCAGTTATTGGTACTGAAGGCAATGAAAAAACGGCCAAACAAAATGAAGACCTTACGCTCTTAAAAGGCGATTTTATTTATTATGCTGATGCAGCCGTACTGCAAACACATACTGAAGTTTACGGCGTAGTCATTGATGAAAAAATGCATGAATTGGATAAGCAAGTACAACAATACAAAAATGCAGATACAGATATGGTACCCGTAGAAATACGAGGGAAAATAATTCCAAAACCTGATAATGAAGTAGGGTGGCCGTTTCGAGTAGAAATAAAAGAAATATTGAATATTTCAAAACCTAACCCAGAAGATAATACTGTTGTAAAATTAGGTAGCTAATAGGAAAATAAAAATTACCACCATTGTAATTTGGTGTTTTAATAGTCAGATTTAAAAAATACGTATGTTAAAAATTGATAATTTACACGCAAGTGTTGAAGATAAAGCCATTTTAAGAGGCATAAACCTTGAAGTTAAGGCAGGTGAAGTACATGCTATTATGGGACCAAATGGTTCTGGAAAAAGTACTTTAGCTTCAGTGGTAGCAGGAAAAGAAGAATATGAAGTAACTCAAGGACAAATTGAGTTTTTGGGAGAAGATATTAATGAATTAGCCGCTGAAGAGCGAGCTCATAAAGGGGTGTTTTTATCATTTCAATATCCTGTTGAAATTCCAGGTGTTTCAGTTACCAATTTTATGAAAACTGCTATTAATGAAACACGTAAAGCAAAAGGATTAGAAGAAATGCCAGCAAAAGATATGCTTAAGTTAATTCGTGAAAAATCTGAGCTATTGGAAATAGACCGTAAATTTTTATCACGTTCATTAAATGAAGGTTTTTCAGGTGGAGAAAAGAAACGTAATGAAATTTTTCAAATGGCTATGTTGGAACCCAAATTAGCCATTCTTGATGAAACCGATTCTGGTTTGGATATTGACGCTCTTCGTATTGTTGCTAATGGTGTTAATAAACTAAAAAGTAAAGACAATGCGGTGGTAGTTATTACTCACTACCAACGTTTGTTGGATTATATTGTTCCAGATTTTGTGCACGTACTATACAATGGTCGTATAGTGAAATCTGGAGGAAAAGAATTAGCGCATGAGCTTGAAGAAAAAGGATACGATTGGATTAAAGAAGAAGTGAACGCATAATTTTAGTCGATAGTAATAAGTCTTGAGTCTTTAGAAATTATTGCTGTTTAAATTAAAAATTAGTTTGCAGTTTTCAGTCATAGTTTTCATGGGTAAAACTAACGACTTATTACTAACAACTAACAACTGAAAACAATGGATTTAAAAGAAAAATTAGTATCATCATTTATGGCGTTTGAAGACAGTGTTGATGTAGACACTTATATTCATGATGTTAGATCTGAAGCTATAAAAATATTTGAAGAAAAAGGCTTTCCAACTAAAAAGGAAGAAGCTTGGAAGTATACCTCTTTAAATAGTATTTTAAAGCAGGATTATAGTGTGTTTCCAAAGCAAGAAAATACGATAGATTATAAGGATGTAAAAAAATATTTTATACATGATATAGATAGTTATAAAATTGTTTTTATTGATGGAAAGTATTCTTCTCATTTATCCCAAACCACACACGACGGTATTGATGTGTGTTTAATGTCATCTGTATTACACAAGCCTAAATACCGACTCATAATTGAAAACTATTTTAATAAAGTAGCAACAAAGGACAGCTTGCCATCGCTAAACACAGCATTTGCTCGTGAAGGTGCTTATATTCATATTCCAAAAAATAAGGTGGTTGAAAAACCCATTCAAATCATCCATTTTTCAACAGGAAATGAAGCTGCTACCATGCTTCAGCCTCGTAATTTAATAGTAGCCGAAGAAAATAGTCATGTGCAGATTATAGAGCGCCATCAAAGTTTAACAGACAATCCAGTATTTACAAATAGTGTTACTGAAATTTTTACAAACAAGCGCGCTATTATCGATTATTATAAAATTCAGAACGACAATGCTAATGCTTCATTGATAGATAATACCTTTATTAAGCAAAAAAGAGAAAGTTTTGCATCTGTGCATACATTTACTTTTGGAGGTAAATTAACGCGCAATAACCTCAATTTTTACCAAAATGGTGAGCGTATAGATTCAACTCTTAAAGGTGTAACAATTATTGGTGAAAAACAGCATGTTGATCATAATACATTAGTGCATCATATTGAACCAAATTGCGAAAGCCATCAAGATTATAAAGGTATTTTTGGAGACAACGCAACAGGCGTTTTTAATGGAAAAATAATTGTTGAAAAATTGGCACAAAAAACTAACGCATTTCAAGCTAATAACAATATTTTAGTAAGCGATAAAGCTAGTATAAATACCAAACCTCAATTGGAAATTTTTGCAGATGATGTTAAATGTTCCCACGGTTGTACTATCGGACAATTGGATGAAACGGCCATGTTTTATATGCGTTCTCGTGGCATTCCTGAAAAAGAAGCTAAGGCGCTATTAATGTTTGCTTTTAGTAATAATGTCATGAGTTCTGTTAAAATTCCAGAAATAAAACAACGCATTACTAAAATTATTGCCAATAAATTAGGTGTTAATATTGGTTTTGATTTATAAACGTTTTGTCATTCTCGTAAAAACGGGAATCTCATGATGTAAGTTAAAATATTTTTTTGAAGCTAATCCCGCTTTTCGGCAGAGACTCTTTTTAAGGAGCTCCAACAGATGCCTTAATCGGGGCTAAACGTATAGCCATGTTCAATGTAAACGATATAAGAAAAGACTTCCCCATTCTTTCTCGAAAAGTAAATGGCAAACCCTTAGTGTATTTTGATAATGCAGCAACCTCGCAAACCCCGCAACAGGTTATAGGTGGTATTGTAGACTATTATTCAAACCATAACGCCAATATTCATCGTGGTGTGCATACATTAAGCCAAGAGGCAACTGACTTATACGAACAAGCCAGACAAAAAATTCAGGTACATTTCAATGCTAAATTTTCGCATGAAATCATATTTACTTCAGGTACCACTCATGGAATTAATTTAGTAGCCAACGGTTTTTCATCCTTATTAAAAAAGGGCGATGAAATAATAGTATCGGCTTTGGAGCACCATAGTAATATTGTACCTTGGCAGATGCTTTGCGAGCGTACGGGAGCTACTTTAAAAGTCATTCCAATGAATGATGAAGGAGAATTAGTGATGACTGAATTTGATATCATGTTGTCAGAAAATACTAAGCTGATTTTTGTTAATCACGTGTCAAATGCTTTAGGAACGGTAAATTCTATTGAATATATTATTGAAAAAGCACATCAAGTTGGTGCAGCAGTTTTAATTGATGGTGCGCAATCTAGTCCGCATATTAAAGCCGATGTTCAAAAACTAAATGTTGATTTTTATGTGGCTTCAGCTCATAAAATGTGTGGCCCAACAGGTGTTGGGGTGCTTTATGGAAAAGAAGAGTGGCTTAAAAAACTACCTCCCTATCAAGGTGGAGGCGAAATGATTGCTGAAGTGACTTTTGAGAAAACTACCTATGCGGAATTGCCACATAAATTTGAAGCAGGTACTCCAAACATTTGCGGAGGCATTGCTTTTGGCGCAGCTATTGATTATATGAATGCTATTGGTTTTGAGGTTATTGCAAATTATGAAAATGAGTTGCTCGAATATGCCACCGAGGAACTTTTAAAAATTGAAGGCTTAAAAATATACGGTACATCAAAACATAAGACATCTGTTATTTCATTCAATTTAGAAGGTATTCATCCCTATGATGTAGGCACTATTCTTGATAAACTAGGAATTGCTGTAAGAACAGGACACCATTGTGCCCAACCCATCATGGATTATTTTAAAATCCCTGGTACGGTTCGTGCTTCTTTTTCGTTCTATAATACCAAAGCAGAAATTGATACATTGGTAGAAGGCGTTAAAAAAGCAAAAATGATGCTGTCTTAATTTCTTATTGTATTTTTGTATAAAATTGATATTGTGAGTATAGAAGACATTCAAAACGAAATAATAGACGAATTTTCAATGTTTGAAGATTGGGAAGAGCGTTATCAGTATATGATTGATTTAGGGAAAGATTTACCCTTAATTGACGACCAATACAAAACTGATAGTAACATTATAAAAGGTTGCCAAAGTAAAGTATGGGTACATGCCGAAATGAAAGACAATAAAATAGTATTTACTGCCGATAGTGATGCTATTATTACTAAAGGTATAATAGCTATTTTAATTCGTACATTTTCTAACCAGCAGCCAAAAGATATAATAGAAGCGGAAACCGATTTTATTGATGACATAGGACTAAAAGAACATTTATCACCTACCAGAGCCAACGGCTTAGTAAGTATGATAAGACAATTAAAAATGTATGCCATTGCATATCAAACGCAGTTAAATTAGTTGATTTGTTGAATCGTTTAATATTGGTTACGAACGAATAAACGGCTCAACATATAAACGATTAAACATAAAAAAAATGAGCGACATAACAATAGATACAGCCTTATTAGGCGAAAAAATAGTAAATGTACTAAAAACAATTTACGACCCAGAAATTCCAGTAGACATTTATGAATTAGGATTGATTTACGATGTATTTGTAAACGAAGATTATGAGGTGAAAATATTAATGACTTTAACAACACCAAATTGCCCTGTGGCAGAAACGCTACCCTTGGAAGTTGAAGAAAAAGTAAAATCACTTAACGAGGTGAAAGATGCCGAAGTTGAAATTACTTTTGACCCGCCTTGGACTCAAGAATTAATGAGTGAAGAAGCCAAATTGGAATTGGGGATGCTATAATTCAAAATTTTAGATGGCAAAACGCACACCTAAATCATTAAAAGACGATAAGAAAACAAACTTAAAATCGTCGTTTGATGCTTTGGTTTACATTCCACGTTTTTTTAAAGAAATATGGCAAGTAAACAAAAAACTGTTTTTACTTTCTGCATTTTGTAGACTTGTTGGGGCCCTCCTTCCCGTTATAATTTTATGGATTGGAAAATTAATAATTGATGAAATTATTCATCAAACATCCATTGATATTGCGGATTACAGACAGCTTTGGACTTATGTAGCCGCAGAGTTTGCTTTGGTTATTCTTTCAGATTTAATTAGTAGAGCAATTTCACTCACCGATGGTCTGTTAGGAGATAAATACAACATCGCTACATCTGTAACTATTATTAAAAAAACCAATCAAATTAATATTAGTTTATTAGAAGATTCGGAGTTTTATGATAAATTAGAACGTGCCAGAACACAAACTACTAATCGTGTTGGACTTATGTCTAACGTGTTGGGGCAAGCTCAAAGTGCTATTTCAATTTCAACATTAGTAGCAGGTTTAATCTATTTTGAACCTTATTTGATTATTCTCTTAGTACTGAGTATCATTCCTTCATTTATAAATGAAATTCGTTTTAGCCAACAACAATACTCATTGGCAAGAAGTTGGACGTCCGAACGTAGAGAATTAGATTATTTGCGGTTTATTGGTGCTAACGATAAGACAGCTAAAGAAATAAAGCTTTTTGGTTTAACAGATTTTGTTGTTAATCGCTTTAAAAACTTATCTGAAGAATATTTTGAACTTAATAAAACACTAGCTATAAAGCGATCTGCTTTAGGTTTTATGTTTAATGTTTTGGGTACATTAAGTTATTATGGAGCTTACGTTTTTATCATTTATCGGGTGCTTTCGGGAGTTATCACTATTGGCGAACTTACATTTTTATCAGGTGCTTTTAATCGTTTAACACGAAATCTTCAAGATTTCTTTGCAAAATTTACACGTATTTCAGAAAGTGCTTTATATCTAAAAGATTATTTTGATTTTATTGATATTTCTATCGTTTCAAAAACAAAAGAAGATTTAGAACTACCAAAAAAAATAAAGCAAGGTTTTGAATTTAAAAATGTATATTTTTCATATCCAGATTCTGATGTTGAAATTTTAAAAGGGATCAATTTTAAACTAATAGCAGGAGAAAAAATGGCTTTTGTGGGGCAAAATGGTGCTGGAAAAACAACACTTACTAAATTATTATTGCGTTTTTACGAACCTACATCGGGTGAAATTTTACTTGATGGTGTTAATATAAATCGTTTTAATAAGGGTAAATATCAAGAGTTTTTTGGTGTTATTTTTCAAGATTTCTTTAGATATGAGTTCACAGTAAAAGAAAATATTGCCATTGGAAATATTGATGAAATTGAAAATCAAATTAAAATTGAAACCGCAGCAGAATTGAGTTTGGCTAATGAGGTGGTATCCGAATTAAAAAATGGCTACAACCAACAATTAGGTAAACGTTTCTCAAATGGTCAAGAGCTTTCAGGAGGTCAATGGCAAAAAGTAGCCTTAGCACGTGCCTATATGAAGGAGGCAGAAGTTATGATTTTAGATGAGCCCACATCTGCATTAGATGCCAAAGCAGAAAGCGACGTGTTTGGTAGGTTTATTGGATTAACTGAAGGTAAAACAAGTATTATTATTTCACATAGATTTAGTACTGTAAGGCAAGCCGATAGGATTTTGGTTCTTGAACACGGCAAGGTTCTAGAAATAGGCACCCACGAAGAATTAATGAAAAATCAATCCCTATATTCCGAATTGTTTTCATTGCAAGCCGAAGGTTACCAATAACAAAATTGTTTAAATTTGTATTATGGCAGACGAAATCATAAACCGCGTAGCGAACAGTAAATTAATCACCGTAAACCTTGAGGATTATTATCCTAAAGGTGAGCGCGTATTGTTTGATATTAAAGATTGGCTTTTTGAAGGCTTTGTGCTGCGCGAAAAGGATTTTAGAAATCAAGTTTCTGAATTTGATTGGAGTCAATATCAAGACAGTTTTGTAGCTTTAACTTGTAGTAGTGATGCTATAATTCCTGGCTGGGCCTATATGTTAATAAGTATCCAATTGCAGCCTTTTGTAAAAAAAACGGTCATTGGTAATTTGGTAACCTTAGAAACTTCCATCTATCAAGATGTAATAAATAATCTCAACATTTCCGAATTTGCAGGTAAGCTTATTATTATAAAAGGATGTTCTAAAAAACCAGTACCAGAAAACGCCTATGTTATGCTTGCAAATAAATTACAACCCCTTGTAAAATCCATTATGTATGGTGAGGCCTGTTCTTCTGTTCCTCTTTATAAAAAAAACAAATAAATTTTTTGTGACTTAATTATAAAATTTGGGTCAAAATTAAAACTATGGCTTGCAATTAATAAGTAATTGTAAAATTTTAGAAATAACCTATATTTGCACACATTTTAAAAAAAATCTATAAAAATGAAAAAAACATTATTGTTATTGACTTTATTTGTCGGACTTATTTCCACCCAAGCTCAAACAAAAGAAGAATTACAAGCACAAAAATCTGAAAAACAAGCAGAAGCAAATGCAGCTCAAGCAGAAGCAAATGCTTTACAAGCAAAAATTGATGCCCTTCCAGGGTGGAGAAAAGGTGCTTTTGGTACTATTGGAGGAAGTTTGTCTAATTTTAACAATTGGTACTCTCAAGATAAACCAAACAATGTATCTGGAAATATTGGATTGACTGTTAATGCCTATGCTAATTTAATAGAAGAGAAATTCTTTTGGAGAAACTCTTTAACTACCAATTTAAACTGGGTAAAGTTAGATGATAAAGATTCATCAACTGATAGTGATAACTTTGAACCTTCAACTGATGTTTTCAGTATTACATCTTTATACGGAAGAAATATTACTAAAACATTAGCTATTTCCGGATTAGCGGAATACAGAACAACCTTGTTAGATAACTTTAACGATCCTGGATATTTAGATGTAGGTATTGGTGCTACTTGGACGCCAATTCAAAATTTGATAGTTGTTGTACACCCATTAAACTACAATTTTGTTTTTGCAGATAATGATGCTGTATTTGAATCTTCTTTAGGTGCTAAAATTGTTGCAGATTATACCAGGCAAATTGGTGCTATCAATTTTAAAACCAATTTATCAACATTCCAAAGTTATAAAAGCGGAGATTTATCAAACTTAACATGGACAAATTCTTTCAGCTATACTTTATGGAAAATGATTGGTGTAGGTTTTGATTTTGGATTGAGAAGTAACAAGCAAGAAGCCTTAAATTATGCTTTAGCACAAACACCAGCAACGGCAACTTCTTTTGATGATGTTGATAATAAATTACAATCATATTACACGATTGGTTTGAGTTATAAATTTTAATTGAATTTAACCTATTTTTAAAAAAATGTGCTCTAAATCGGGGCACATTTTTATTTGCCATAAGTTGTAATAATTTAAGTTATAAATGTTGGTGCAATTTATAGTAATCTTTTACGTTGATTTAATCTTTTTAGATACGTTTATTAAAAAACTTATTAAATGAAAAATGCTTTTTTGTTATTTTTTTTTACAGGGATTATTACCTTACAAGCACAAACCTTAGAAGAGTTACAAGCTATTTTAGCTATTCAAAAAGATTCACTTAAAGCTGTTAAAAGTAGAGTGGATGCTACACAAGGAAAAATAGATGCATTTCCAGGTTGGAAAAAAGGTGCCTTTGGAACTATTGGTGGTAGTTTTTCAAATTTTAATAATTGGTATGCTCAAAAATCACCAAATAACAGATCTGGTAATATAGGGTTTACAGGAAATGCTTTTGCAAATCTCGATGCAGATAACTTTTTTTGGAGAAATTCGGGCGCTATAAACTTATCTTGGGTAAAGTTTGATGATAAAGATGTTATGGATACTTCAAAATGGCGCGAGGCAACAGATGTATTTAATATTTCTTCTTTATACGGACTTAAATTAAACGAAACCTTAGCACTTTCTGGACTTGGAGAATACAGAACTACCATTTTAAACAACTTTAATAATCCTGGGTATTTGGATGCAGGTATTGGAGCAACTTGGACGCCCATAAAAGATTTGGTTGTTGTGGCACATCCGTTAAATTATAACTTAGTATTAAGTAGAAACGACGTAATTTTTAAATCGTCTTTTGGTACAAAAATACTTGTAGATTATACCAGACAAATAAAAGAAGTTAGTTTTAAAACAAATTTATCGATGTTTCAAAGTTATAAAAGCAGCAATTTTTCTAATTGGACATGGAACAACACATTTGGGTACACCCTTTGGAAAATGATTGGTGTAGGTTTTGATTTTGGGTTGAGAAGTAATAAGCAGGAAGCATTAAAATATTATGATAATTTATATGATATTACCAGTGGCAATCCCACACCTTCTTTTGAAAACATTGATAATAAATTACAAAGCTATTACACTTTAGGGTTGAGTTACAAATTTTAAGATATCCAATTATTTATATTAAAAGATGCGTTTCCTTTTAGGGATATATATTTTTGTTGGTGTTTGTAAGTATTAATTCTGAGTACTAAAAGTTAATGACGTGTTAGTATAAAAATAACTCTACTTGTAATTGAGTTCATACTTTGTTTTATTATTTCAAATGTTGCATTTTATTGAAAATGATGAGTTTAGATATTCATACAGTTCCGTAGAAAACTTTATAACGCAAAAAACCCTCACTTTTAATAGTAAAGTAAGGGTTTTTTAAATTATTTAATTTGATTACCATCTTTATCAAAAAAGTGATATTCTAAATATGTGTAAGCATCTCTTGGTAAAACTTTAACCCATTTTTTATGTTCTAAAAACCATTTAGAACGTATTGATGGAAAACCTTTTGTTAAAAAGGCCGCTATAAAAGGATGTGTGTTTAAAGTCAACTTTTTATAGTCTTTTTTTATTAGTAATTCAAGGTCGTGATTTACTTTTTGCACGATACCTATAGGCGCTTCAACTTCAGAACCATTTAAAATATCGTCAGGATTTTCCTCACGGGTTTTAATGTTCATTTCTGGTCGAACACGCTGTCTTGTAATTTGTATCAATCCAAATTTACTTGGAGGCAGTATTTTGTGTTTTGCTCTATCATCTTTCATTTCATCGCGAAGATGGTTAAAGAGTTTTTGCCTGTTTTCAGCATTGGTCATATCTATAAAGTCTACAACTATAATACCTCCCATATCACGTAAGCGTAATTGACGAGCCATTTCTGTGGCGGCTATTAGGTTAACCTCTAAGGCCGTGTCCTCTTGGTTGTTAGCTTTGTTAGATCTGTTGCCACTGTTTACATCAATAACGTGTAACGCTTCAGTATGTTCTATTACCAAATACGCGCCTTTAGCCATAGAAACAGTTTTTCCAAAGGAGGTTTTAATTTGTCTTTCAATTCCAAATTTTTCAAAAATAGGAACGTTAGATTGATACAATTTAACGATTGATTCTTTGTTTGGTGCAATTTCTTGCACATAATCTTTAATTTGATAATAAAGCTCTTCATCATCTACAGTTATTCCTGTAAAGGTATCATTGAATATGTCTCGCAAAATAGAGGAGGCCTTATTCATTTCACCTAAAACTTTACTGGGATGGTGGGCTTTATGTAGCTTTTTACACATTGCTGTCCAACGACTTAGCAAATTTTGTAAATCTTTATCTAATTCGGCTACTTTTTTGCCTTCTGCTACTGTACGAACTATAATACCAAAACCTGGAGGCGTAATGCTTTTTACCAATCGTTTTAAGCGGTCTTTTTCATCTTTACTTTCTATTTTTTGAGAAATAGAAATGCGATTAGAAAAAGGTACTAAAACAATATATCTACCAGCAATGGAAAGCTCAGAACTAATTCTGGGTCCTTTGGTGGATATGGGTTCTTTTACTATTTGTACCAATAGCGATTGATTTGATTTTAAGACGTCAACAATTTTGCCGTCTTTATCAATATCTTTTTCAAATGGGAAGTTTTTTAAAGAAAAATCTTTTAGTTTACCTGTGCTTACACTTTTTGTGAATTTTAAAAGCGAAGGAAGCTTAGGACCTAAATCATGATAATGCAAAAAAGCATCTTTATCATAACCTACATTAACAAATGCAGCATTTAATCCAGGAACAGCTTTTCGTATTTTGGCTATAAACACATCACCAACCGAAAAGTTGTTACTACCCTCGTCTTTCTGTAATTCAATAAGTTTTCCATCTTTTAATAAGGCAAAATCAACATCATCAGAACTAGATCGAATAATCAATTCTTTATCCATTTAGTTAATTTTTATCCATACTATTAAGTTGTTAAGCTATTAGTTGTAAGGTTGTTAAAGTGAAATGTGCTAAGATAAGTACTTAGCAAAAACAACTAACAACTAAAACCGCTAATGACTAACAACTAAACTGTACAGATGGATTATACAATATTTTATACCTCAATTGCTTTTATGATTCGAAATCAATGTTTGCAGTTAAGATATTCACAGGATTTAAAAATCCGTGGAGTTCATAATTTCATTTGAATGAACTCATTTCAATGAACGTTTTGTTAGTTAAAACCAAAAAAAGTAGCTAATCTAACTACTTTTTTGGTTTATTTTTTCTTCTTGTGACGGTTAGCGCGTCTACGTTTCTTACGTTTGTGCGTCGCTACCTTATGTCTTTTACGTTTTTTACCACTTGGCATAAATAGTGTCTTTTTAAATTAATAATTCGATTAATGTTTTATTTAACGTCTACATTAGCTTTAACACCTTCAACAAATACTTTTGCAGGCTTAAATGCAGGGATATTGTGTGCAGGGATTTTAATGGTAGTGTTTTTAGATATATTTCTACCAGTTTTTTCTGCTCTTGTTTTAATTATGAAACTTCCAAAACCTCTAAGATAAACATTGTCTCCACTTTCTAAAGAAGTTTTTACTTCTTCCATAAATGTTTCAACAGTTGCTTGAACATCTCCTTTTTCAATTCCTAATTTATCTGAAATTTTTGCTACTATATCAGCCTTCGTCATTTTTTTAATATTTTTTAGTTACTATATCTAATTTTAAAGGGATGCAAATATAGGAATTTAAAATTCAATATTTCAAACCTAATTCATTAAAATTTAAGATTATAAACGTTTATTTTTACACCTTGCATTTAATCGATTCATGAAATTTTCAAAAAAAATAATTGACTGGTATTCAGTTAATAAGCGTAGTTTGCCTTGGAGAGAAACCAAAAATCCGTATTATATATGGTTGTCAGAAATCATTTTACAACAGACACAAGTGAAACAAGGGTTACCTTATTATGAAGCTTTTGTTGCCAATTATCCCACTATTTTTCAATTAGCAGAGGCTAATGAAAGTGAAGTTTTAAAGTTATGGCAAGGTTTAGGGTATTATTCTAGAGCTAGAAATTTACATGCTTCGGCAAAATATGTTACTAATATTTTAAATGGTGTGTTTCCAGATAATTATAAGGATTTATTAAATTTAAAAGGTGTGGGAGATTATACAGCAAGTGCCATTGCTTCTATTTGTTTTAATGAAGCCACTGCTGTAGTTGATGGTAATGTGTATAGAGTATTGTCTAGATACTTTGGAATTGAAACTCCCATTAATTCGTCAAAAGGAACTAAGGAATTTAAGCTGCTGGCTCAAGAACTTATTGATAAAAAGAAACCTGCCGAATTTAATCAAGCCATCATGGAATTTGGAGCTATTCAATGCAAACCACAAAATCCAGATTGTCATGTGTGCCCATTCACTAAAGGATGCATAGCATTTAATAAAAATAAAATTGCAGATTTCCCAGTAAAATTAAAATCAGCAAAGGCAAAAAAAAAGTATTTCAATTTTGTGGTCTTTATTTCCAACGATAATAAAACAATTTTAGAAAAACGTGAAGGTAAAGGAATATGGCAAAATTTATATCAATTCCCACTGATAGAGACCAATAAGGAAATTAATTATGAAGCATTTAAAAATTTGGTTGAAAACCATAAACTGATACAAAAACAGCCTTTTGAATTATCTCTATATAATGAAGAAGTAATTATTCATAAACTTTCGCATCAGCATTTATATACTAAATTTTGGATTGTCAGTTTGGAAAGTAAGATTACAGGGGCAATTCCAATTGAAGAAATTACAGATTATGCAGTGCCAATTGTTATTGGAAATTTTCTAGAATCGTTTAATTTTTGACAGATAAATTTTTGCAATCATAATTTTTCATTAATTTTAAAAAAAATGATAAGCAAATGAGTATTTTTGCTTTCCTAAAAAATTGAAAATCATGTCTGGAACCTTAAATAAAGTAATGCTAATTGGGCATTTGGGAGATGAAGTAAAAATGCATTATTTTGAAGGTGGAGGTTGTATTGGGCGTTTTCCATTAGCTACAAATGAAACCTATACAAATAAACAAACCAATGAACGAATTACTAATACTGAATGGCACAATATTGTAGTACGAAATAAAGGTGCTGAAATTTGTGAAAAGTATTTAAGTAAAGGAGATAAAGTTTATGTTGAAGGTAGATTAAAAACTAGAAAATGGCAAGACGATAGTGGAGCAGATAGATATTCAACAGAAATTCATTGTACAGATTTTACTTTTCTTTCAACTAAAAAAGAAAGTGAAAATAATGCATTAAATTCATCGGCAGCTCAAAAACCTATTGTTAGTCAGCTAGCAAAGAGTGAGTCTGCAAAAAACGAACCTATTGGCGAAGAGGAGGATGATCTTCCTTTTTAATATTTAACCAAAACCACGATACTTGGACCCTGACCCCGCGAGTTTTAAATTATTAATAATGGCAATTGATTTTTCAATTGTTAGTAGTTTGTTATTATTAGGACTATTGTTAGTCTGCTCTGCTCTAATTTCGGGCGCTGAAGTCGCTTTATTTTCACTTTCAAGAACAGATTTAGATAAGGGTTTGGAAGAAAAGTCTAAACGTATTCAAATTATAGCTTTACTGTTAGAGCGACCTAAAAAGTTGCTGGCTACTATATTAATAGCAAATAACTTTATAAACATTGCTATTGTTATTCTATTTGCTTATTTAGGGGGCTTTTTGTTTGAAAATATATCATCAACCTTATTGAAATTTCTCGTAGAAGTTGTAATAGTTACTTTTTTAATATTGTTATTTGGCGAAATTTTGCCAAAAATATATGCCAGCAGAAATAAAGTGAAATTTGCTACATTTATGGCATATCCATTACGAGTTTTAGATGTGATTTTATCGCCTTTAAGTTTGCCTATGCGAAGTGTTACTTTGGGGATTCACAGTAAATTGGGGAAGCAAAAATCTAACTTAAGCGTTGATCAGTTATCCCAAGCTTTGGAACTTACCAGTGAAGCTGATACCACAAAAGAAGAGCAGAAAATATTGCAAGGCATTGTATCTTTTGGTAATACAGATACTAAACAAGTGATGCGCCCTCGTATCGATATTTTTGCATTGAATATTGAATCTAAATATACGGAAATTATGCCTGAAATTATTGAAAATGGGTATTCACGCATTCCTGTTTATAAAGATAATATTGATACCATTGAAGGCATTTTATACGTAAAAGATTTACTTCCCTATATTGATAGAAAGCAATTTGATTGGAAAACGTTATTGCGTGAACCATTTTTTGTGCCTGAAAATAAAAAATTGGACGATTTAATGGGGGAATTTCAAGAGAAAAAAGTGCATTTGGCAGTTGTAGTTGATGAATATGGTGGAACTTCTGGACTGATTTCTTTAGAAGATATAATTGAAGAAATTGTTGGAGATATCAGTGACGAGTTTGATGATGAAGATTTAACTTATTCTAAATTAGATAATAATAATTATGTTTTTGAAGGGAAAACTGCTTTGAAAGATTTTTATAAGGTTCTTAATATTGAAAACGTCTCTATTTTTGAAGCTAATAAGGGTGAAGCTGAAACAGTGGCTGGTTTTGTTTTAGAAATTTCAGGTAGTTTTCCAAAGAGAAATAGTAAAATAAATTTTGAGAATTATATTTTTACTATAGAGTCTTTGGATAAAAAACGAATTAAACGCGTCAAATTTACAATTACTTAATGAAGTATTTTATTTATTTATTATTGGTTTTTTTCTTTGTTTCCTGTGGCAAAAATTACGTGCCTAAACCCAAAGGCTATTTGCGTTTGGATTATCCAAATCCAAATTATGAAAAAGTAGAATCGGAATTACCTTTTTATTTTGAAATAAATAAATCTGGTTCAGAATTAGAAAGTAAAAAAATAGTAAGTTCTACTGAAAGCTATGGAATTAATATTAAATACCCATTATTAAAAGGTACTATTTTTTTAACTTATAAATCCATAAATGCAAATAGAGATAATTTACTGGCATTTTTAAAAGACGCTCAAAACTTACCACAAAAGCATATGATAAAAGCGGATGCCGTTTTGGAAGAGGGGTATGAAAACACGGTAAGTAGAGTTTATGGAATGTTTTATGAAGTGGATGGAAATGCTGCCTCACAAGCTCAATTTTATGTAACCGATAGCGTTAATCATTTTTTAACAGGATCCTTATATTTCTATGCAAAACCTAATTATGATTCCATTTTGCCTGCTGCTAATTATTTACAGAAAGATATAAAACACATTATGGAAACTATTACTTGGAAATAGTACACATAAAAAAACCTGATACGTTTAAAAATGTATCAGGTCTAAAAATGAAATTTGTGTTTAAGACTAATTATTTCAAAGCCATAAACAGGTTTTGCTTATTTGTTTTTACAGTTCTTTAGTTTATACCCTGCTCTGTTTCTTCCAAAGAAAAGGCATCAACTGTTTTCATGCCACTTACTATATAAATGTCGGCAACTTTAGTAACTGTTTCTTCTAATAAAGTTGGTGTTACTTTAGCGTTGTCATATTCTACCATGGCTAATTTTGATTCAAAATCAACTTTAGCAGATTTGACGCCTTCCATATTAGAAATCTTTTTTTGAATGGTAGCCGCACAACCTATTTGGCATGTCATACCATCAATAATAAATTCTGCTTTTGCATACGTAGCGTTTGGATCTAATTCTTTAACGGTTTCAGTTTCAACTTCAACAGTTTTAACTTCAGGCTTTGTTTCATTTTTACAATTCATTGCTACTAAAGCAAGAAAAGCAAGGGTTAATATTTTTATGGTTTTCATATGTGAAAAATTAATTGTCAATTGAATGTACAAAATTACTAAATAATACGGGTTTTTATATTTAAAACAGCAACTTTGTGATTATATATTAATTTAATGAAGAATTTTAATCAAAAATGGCTTTATCTTTTTGTCCTTTCTTTAATTTGGGGTAGTTCATTTATTCTAATTAAAAAAGCTTTAATAGGTTTAACGCCCTATCAACTTGGTGCATTACGAACTATTATTACAGGATTGTTTTTGTTTGTTGTAGGATTTAAATCCTTAAAGAATATTCAAAAATCAGATTGGAAATGGGTTGTTGTTTCAGGGTTTTTAGGGTCGTTTATTCCTGCCTTTTTATTTGCCATTGCAGAAACTGAAATTGATAGTGCGGTGGCTTCTATGCTAAATTCATTAACGCCTTTAAACACTATTTTGTTTGGAGCTGCTATTTTTAAACTAACCAGTACTAAACGGCAGGTTTTGGGTGTTGTTATTGGTTTTTTAGGAACATCAATGCTTATTTTAAAAGGTGCAGATTTAAATCCGCATCAAAACTATTTGTATGCTGGTTTTGTGCTTTTAGCAACAGTTTGTTATGCTATAAATGTTAACGTCATAAAACGGTATTTACAGCATGTAAAACCTTTGGCTATTGCTACAGGAAATTATGCAGCTATATTTTTTCCGGCCATGATAATTTTATGTTTTTCCGGATTCTTTTCTGATGCTACCTTTAGCCATCCCGATTTTATAATGTCAATGGTTTATATTACTACTTTAGCTTTTTTTGGAACGGCTTTAGCAAAGGTGTTATTTAATAGATTAATACAAATGTCTACAGCAGTTTTTGCTTCTTCAGTAACATATATCATAACAATTGTAGCCTTGTTTTGGGGTGTTTTAGATGGGGAATCATTTAGTATTATTCAAGTGTTGGCATGTGTTATTATTTTAATTGGGGTATATCTATCTCAAAAACGAGTTTAAATTAAAATAAGTTTTATTTCAGTTTGGTTAAAAAGAGTATGATAATTTTATAATTTGAGTTTCATCTTTAACAAAATGCAGAAAATATTAGTCAAATTAAATAAAACGTTTGTAGATTAATTATTTAGCAGTATATTTGCACTCATTTTTGAACAAAATTAATTAATAAAAACGTTACGCTATGTACGCAATTGTAGAGATAGCAGGGCAACAATTTAAAGTTGTTAAAGACCAAAAGGTTTTTGTACACCGTTTACAAACAGAAGAAGGAAAGCAAGTTGCTTTTGATAATGTACTTCTTATTGGTGATGGTGACAATGTAACTGTAGGCGCCCCAGCTATAGACGGAGCTCAAGTAGGAGCAAAAGTCTTAAAGCACCTTAAAGGTGATAAAGTTATTGTTTTCAAAAAGAAAAGACGTAAAGGTTACCGTGTTAAGAATGGTCACCGTCAATCTTTAACTGAAATCGTTATTGAAAGTATTGCTACTTCAGGAGCTAAAAAAGCTGCTAAAGTTGAAAAGAAAGCAGAACCAAAAGCTGAAGCTCCAAAAAAAGCGGAAGCAAAAAAAGCTGCGCCAAAAAAATCTGCTGCTAAAGCGGACGATTTGAAAAAAATTGAAGGTGCTGGCCCTAAAGCTGCAGAAGCATTAGTAGGTGCAGGTTTAGATACTTTTGCTAAAGTAGCAAAGGCAACCCCAGAAGAGTTAAGTACAATTCTTTCTGAAGCAAGTTCAAGATTATCTCATATAGTAACAGAAACTTGGCCAAAACAAGCTAAATTAGCTGCAGATGGTAAGTGGGATGAGTTAAAAGAATTACAAGACAAATTAGACGGTGGTATTGAAAAGTAATTTTTCAAAAACCACTTATTATTAACAATATAAAAACTTAAGACAATGGCTCATAAAAAAGGAGTAGGTAGTTCTAAGAATGGTAGAGAATCAGAATCAAAACGCTTAGGTGTTAAGATTTTTGGTGGTCAAGCTGCATTAGCTGGAAACATTATCGTAAGACAAAGAGGTAATACGCATCACCCAGGTGAAAATGTATATTCTTCAAAAGATCATACATTACACGCTTATGTAGATGGTGTTGTGAAATTCACAAAGAAAAAAGATAACAAATCTTATGTTTCTATAGAACCTTTTGAGGTTTAAGAACTGATTTTTTTAAAATTTTACCCTAAGCAAAGCTGAGGGGTTAAAGCTCTTTCTGTTTCAGAAAGGGCTTTTTTTTTTTTAATCTAAAAATGATATTAAAAAAATGTTTTGTTAATGTTTAACTCTTTACTTTGTACTTTTATTTGATTATTAAGATAGCAAAGTGACTTTTATCAAACATTTGTTTTTTTTATGTTTATTTATAAGCTTTTGCAGAGTAAACTCACAAGAATCGGTCTTGGTTTCTCATGAGGTAAAAATTAATAAGCTCAAAGCAGCACTCCATAGAGCTAAAAATTTAGAAGATACACTTAAAATGGCTCAAGGCTACAATCATATAGCCGATTTTTATAAACAGTTGGGTTTAGATAGTGAAGCCCTTAAAAATTATCATTTAGCACAAGAGCTACATGTTAAAAAAGACACTTTTTTTGTTTATACTACTAATAATATAGCATCTATTCATCATGATTTAAAGCAATATGACCACGCTAGACATTATTTGGAGCAAAGTATTATGGTATCAGAAAATATACAATTTTCAAAAGGCTTAGCTGTGGCCAATACGTTGTTGGGTAGCGTGTTTGAAAAACAAGGTGATTATAAGAAGGCATTACAATATCAAGAACAAAGCTTAAAAACTTTTAAAATACTTAATGATAGTACTGGACTTGCTGTCACCTATGAGAGTATTGGAAGTATCTACGAAGATTTAGGACAATTCAATGTAGCTTATAGTTATTTTAAAAAAGCTTATAATTATGAAAGGAGTTATACATCAAACTTAAAAATTAATATTACAAATAATCTTGGCGATGTTAATAGAAAGCGTAAAGAGTATGAAAAAGCCTTAAGTTATACACAACAAGCATTAGAATTAGCACGTAAAACTAAAAACAGTCAACAAGAGGAAAGTGCTTTAAAAGATCTTGCAAGAACTCATGCCGATTTAGGTGATTTTGAAGCGGCGTATCGTTATTTGAGCAATCAAAATATTGTAAAGGAACAAGATCTCAAACACCAAAATGCCGAACTGGTAAGTGCAATGCAGGTGCTCTACAATGTTAAAGAAAGCGAAGCAGAATTAGCATTACTCGGCAAGCAAAATCAAATAAATAAAACACGACAGTATGCTATTTTATTGTTTAGTACAGCTATGTGTTTGGTGTTTATTGTTTGGCTGATCTATTTAAAAAAGAGGAAAAAACAAGAACAAAAAATCCTTAAATACAAGCAAAAATTACTGAGGGCAGATTTAGATATAAAAATAGCTGAAGAAGCAGCTTTAAAGAGAGAGATAGATATTAAAATATCGGCACTTACAAATTATAGCTTAAGTATAGCTCATAAAAATAAAATATTATCTGATGTTTCCAGAACACTTAAAAATTTAAAAAGTAGAAATGGGGAGTTTATAAAATCAAAATTGGAAGGCCTAGCTAAAGACATAGACCTTGATTTATCTAATAAAGATGAATGGGCTGAACTCAGGAGCTTTTTTGGACAAATACACCCCGATTTTTTTCAAAACTTGAAATCAAAGGTTCTTGTTGAATTGTCGTCTTCAGAATTAAGACTTTGCATGTTACTCAGACTTAATTTATCTTCAAAAGAAATTGCTTCCATACTACATATAACACCAGATAGCGTTCGGATAGCTCGATATAGAATGCGAAAAAAACTTCCTATAGATTCCAAGTCTGATTTACAGGCGTATTTACTAAAGCTTTAATTGTGTTTAATAACTATGTCCTCAATGTTACCAAGTTGTTAATGTTGCTATCTTATATAGCCTGTTTTATGGTTTCAGTTACCTTTTGTTAACACATATTTCAGTTATAAGCAATGGTTGAGGTATAGCTTTGTCTTAACTAAAAAATAACAAAACCATGAAAAAAAATTATTTACTGTTATGTTTCATTGTGCTAATATCGTTTATTGGATATGCACAAAATGGAAATATTAGAGGTGTTATTACTGATAAAAATGGAATTGCTGTTCCAGGTGCTACCATCTTAATAGAAGAATTAAAAAAAGGCGCTATTTCAGATTTTAATGGAAATTTCACTATGGTAAATATTCCAGAAGGGACTTATCATCTTTTAATTCAATATTTAGGTTATTCAGAGTTTAAGCAAGAAGCTGTGATAACAGCTTCTAAAACAACAACTTTAAATGTTACACTTGATTCAAAAAACACAGAATTAGAGGAGGTAGAAATTACAGGCTATACCTTAGGAGGACAATCTAGAGCATTAAATATTCAAAAAAACAAACCAAATATTACAAACATTGTTTCAACCGATCAGATTGGTAAATTTCCCGATGCTAATATTGGAGATGCTGTAAAGCGTATTCCAGGTATAACTATGCAAATTGACCAAGGAGAAGCACGTGATGTTATTGTAAGAGGCTTATCACCACAACTAAATTCTGTAACTTTAAATGGTAGTAGGATTCCTTCTGCAGAAGGTGATAATAGAAATATTCAAATGGATTTGATTCCATCAGATATGATTCAAACTATTGAAGTTAATAAGGCTGTAACGCCCGATATGGATGCAGATGCGTTGGGTGGTTCAATAAACTTAATTACCAGAACGTCACCTCAAGGGTTCAGACTTTCTGTTTCAGGAGGTTCGGGTATAAATGTAGTAACTAATAATAAAGTATTTAATGGCTCTATTTTAATAGGAGATCGATCAAATAACGATAAGTTTGGATGGATGCTATCAACATCTATCAATGATAATGATTTGAGATCGGATAATGTTGAAGCAGAATGGACGGATGAGTTTGAATATAATGCATTTAATGATGAAGATAATTTAGAAGAAGTTGATGTGAATCCGTATGCTAACGTATTTGAAATTAGACAATATCTCGTACAGCGAATTCGTCGTAGCTTCTCAGCAAATTTTGATTATAAATTAAATGAAAATAATAATATTTACTTCAAGTCAATTTACAACTGGAGAGACGATCGTGAAAACAGATTAGCCTTTACGCAAGAAGTTTTAGACGGCGAAGACATTGAACCAGGCGACTTTTCAGTTGATGCTAATGGTAACTTGACATCGTTTCCTGTGGAAGCAGTAAGACAATCAAAAGCAGGTATTAATAATAATAGAAATAAAAACACACGTTTGGAAGATCAGCGTATGTTTAATTTTAGTTTAGGAGGCGAGCATTTAGCGAATAAATTAGAAATAGATTGGATGGCATCCTTGTCAAAAGCTTCAGAGGAGCGTTTAAATGAGCGTTATTTAGAATATGAAAGCGAATATGGTGTAACTTTCAATAACAACTTAGATAAGCCGTTGTATACACCACAAGATGCTAACGATGCACTTTATAATGATTTTGAATTTGGTGAATTATCAGAGGAAAATCAATATACTGAAGAAAAAGATTTTAACTTTTTTGCCAATTTTAAATTACCTCTAAATATGTTTCAACAAGAAGATGGATTTTTAAAATTTGGTGTACGTGCTAGATTAAAAAACAAGTATAGAGATAATGATTTTACAGAATTTAGTCCTGAAACATCAGATTTAGATGTATTGGGAGATGTTTCAACACGTAATTATACAGAAAAAGATTTTTTAGCAGGAAGCCAGTATGTAACAGGGTCATTTGCGACGCCTGAATTTATAGGTAATTTAAAACTAAATGATGCCGCACAATTTGAAGCAGAAAATCTTCTAGAGGAATATTTAACGGCTAATTTTGATGTGGATGAAAATGTATATGCAGGGTATGCCATGACCAATCAAAAACTATCTGACAAGTTAAGTATGTTGGTTGGTTTGAGATTGGAGCACACAAAAATTTCAAGTTTAGGTAATGAGGTGATTTTTGATGAGGATGGTGATTATGCAGGAACAAATGAGTTGAAAGATGAAAACAACTATACTAATATTTTACCTGGATTACATTTAAAATATGACTTGTCAGACAAAACGGTTTTGCGTTTTGCTTGGACCAATACTTTGGCAAGACCAAATTATGAAGATTTAGTTGCTTACAGAGAAACAAATAACGAAGACGAAGAAATTTTTATAGGAAATTCAGAATTAAACCCGACTACATCAATGAATTTTGATGTCATGGCAGAGCATTATTTTAAGTCTGTTGGTATTCTTTCGGGAGGTTTGTTTTATAAAGATATTCAAGATTTTATTTATACAAGTCAGTCTGAAGACACGAATGGTTATGAAGTATATCAACCATTAAATGGTGATGGTGCTACTGTATTTGGGGCAGAAATGTCATTACAACGTCAGTTGGATTTTCTTCCAGGTTTTGCAAAAAACTTGAGTGTTTACTTAAATTATACATATTTAACTTCTAGCGCAAAAGGCATTAAAAATGAAGATGGCGAAGAGCGTAGTGATTTGGATTTACCGCAAACGGCTCCAAACATGTTTAATGCATCCTTAGGATATGCAGATAAAAAAATGAGCTTTCGTTTATCGGCAAATTATTCAGATGCTTATATTGATGAAATTGGAGGCCGTGCTTTTGAAGATAGATATTATGACGACCAATTCTTTTTAGATTTTAATGCTAATGTATTAATAAATAGTAACTTAAGTTTGTATGCAGGTGTGAATAACTTAACAAATCAGCCGTTACGTTATTTCCAAGGAACAAAAGCAAGAACTATGCAAATGGAATATTACGGACAACGGGTTACAGTTGGTTTAAAATATGATTTATTTAAGAAAAATTAAAAAAATAGAAATGAGAAATTTGAAAATAAATATTGTATTTGGTTTAACAGTTTTGTTATTGGGTTGTGTGGCTAAATTACCAGAAATAGTAGCTAATGTTGTCACAGAAAAAACGCCGCATGATACTGACGACCCAGCTATTTGGATAAATAATAACAACCCAGATGAAAGTATTGTTTTTGGTACTGATAAAGACGAAGTTAACGGAGGTGTGTATGCTTTTAATTTAGATGGAAAAATCATTAGAGAAAAAAGTATTACTAATATTAGTTATCCAAACAATGTAGATATAGAGTATGGTTTCAAATTAACCGATTCTACTTCAACAGATATTATGGTATTTTCAGAAAGAGAAAAACATCAAATACGTTTGTTTTCAGTACCAGATATGACACCTTTGGATAATGGGGGATTTAAAGTTTTTGAAGAAGAAACCAATATTGAAATGAAGCGCCCCATGGGTGTATCATTTTATAAAAATCCAGAGACAGGAAAAATATCGGTTTTTGTAAGCAGAAAAAATGGTCCAACTGAGGGATATTTACATCAATACGAATTGGTTTCAGATTCGCTTGGAATAAAAGCCAATTTACTTAGAAAAGTTGGCACGTTTAGTGGACAAAAAGAAATTGAAGCTATTGCGGTTGATGATGAATCTGGATTTGTTTATTATTCAGATGAAGGCTTTGGTATTAGAAAATACCATGCTAATCCAGAAAAAGGTGATACGGAAATAGCCTTTATTGGGAATGAACATTTTAAAGACGATATTGAAGGCATTGCTATAGCTAAATATGACGATAAAGGATTTTTAATTGTATCGAATCAACAAGCGCACACCTTTAATATTTTCAGTTTGGAAACCAATGCATTTATAAAAGAACTTAATTTAGGAACTATTGAAACCGATGGATGCGATGTTACCACTGTTCCATTAGGGAATAAATTTCCAAACGGGTTGTTTGTAAGTATGAATGATGAAATGGATTTCTTTTTTCATGATTTAGCAAAGCTAAACTTGGAAGAGAAATAAGGTAAACGTATATTTTAAATAGAACCTTCTCATAAATGGGAAGGTTTTTTTATTGATATTGTTAGAATATTTTATTAAATTAGGCTATTGTATTTGCAATCATCTAAAAATTAATGATTATGGAAGTACCATTTAGATCGGAAATCAGGAATTCCCCTTCAACACCAACAATCAAAATATATTTGAGTGATGAGTCTTTAGATGCTAAAATCAAAACGCATTTAGAACATTTTGAAGAAATAGAATCTATAGAAATAACTGAAAGTGTTGAGCGTAATCGCGCCAACGAAAATATTACAGTTTTTTTAAAGGACAATGTAGATATTAATAAGATGAAAGCTTCAATAGATTCTAGTTTATGGTGGTATTTTGAAGAGGATTTAGTGGATGAATAATTTTGTTTAATCAAATAACAATACAACATAATCAGTGCTTCGTACCTTTTATATTTGCTGTTTATTAATCTTAAAAAGCATAGCTAGGTTCAATTTTAAAATAATATTTTAATTGTGTTTTGTGTTGCGGTTTATTTTAAGAATTTAATAATCTTGGTTGAGTTTGGTTTTTTTGCAGCTTTAGTAAAGGCTCAAAATAAAAAATCCCAAACATAAGTTGCTTGGGATTTAGTGTATTTAAGTGTTTTTGAAAGGGGTTGTTACTGTTAACCCCTCGCACAAGACAATAAGTTAAGTTAGTACCTGTAATACTCTGGTTTAAACGGTCCTTCAACTTCTACACCAATATAATCTGCTTGATCTTTACGGAGTTCTGTTAATTCAACACCAATTTTGGCTAAGTGTAATTTTGCAACTTTTTCATCTAAATGTTTAGGTAGCATGTATACATCATTTTTGTAAGCTTCATTATTGGTCCATAATTCAA
This sequence comes from Pseudalgibacter alginicilyticus, assembly GCF_001310225.1. Taxonomy (GTDB): domain Bacteria; phylum Bacteroidota; class Bacteroidia; order Flavobacteriales; family Flavobacteriaceae; genus Pseudalgibacter; species Pseudalgibacter alginicilyticus. The sequence continues at coordinate 2,891,184 of NZ_CP012898.1, forward strand.
TTTGAGCCAAAGTTTGGTTGGTGAACGAGTTACTCATTACAAAACTTGGATGACCAGTAGCACAACCTAAGTTTACTAAACGACCTTCAGCAAGAATGATAATATCTTTTCCGTTTACGGTATATTTATCAACCTGTGGTTTAATAGTATTTTTAGTATGCCCGTGGTTTTTATTTAACCAAGCCATATCAATTTCATTATCAAAATGCCCAATGTTACAAACTATAGCTTTGTCTTTTAGAGCTTCAAAATGCTTGCCTTGAACAATATCTTTATTTCCTGTAGTGGTAATAACGATATCAGCATTTGGAGCAACGGTTTCTAATTTTTTAACTTCAAAACCATCCATAGCAGCTTGTAATGCACAAATTGGGTCAATTTCGGTAATGGTAACAATACTACCAGCACCTTTAAAAGAGGCTGCGGTACCTTTACCAACATCGCCATAACCACAAACCACGACGCGTTTTCCAGCAAGCATGATATCGGTTGCCCGACGAATAGCATCTACAGCAGATTCTTTACAACCGTATTTATTATCAAATTTTGATTTTGTTACTGAATCGTTAACATTGATTGCAGGCATTGGTAGTGTGCCGTTTTTTACACGCTCATAAAGTCTGTGAACACCTGTAGTAGTTTCTTCACTTAATCCTTTTATGCCTCCAACTAATTCTGGATAGCGGTCTAAAACCATATTAGTTAAATCGCCTCCATCATCAAGTATCATATTTAATGGCTTTCTGTCTTCACCAAAAAATAAGGTTTGTTCAATGCACCAATCAAATTCTTCTTCAGTCATGTCTTTCCAAGCATATACTGCAGTTCCGGCAGCGGCAATTGCCGCAGCGGCTTGGTCTTGTGTAGAAAAAATGTTGCAAGAACTCCAAGTAACTTCGGCACCTAAAGCTTGTAAAGTTTCAATTAAAACCGCTGTTTGGATGGTCATGTGTAAACAACCAGCAATACGCGCGCCTTTTAGTGGTTTTGAGTTTCCGTATTCTTCTCGTAAACTCATTAAACCAGGCATTTCAGCTTCAGCTAATTCTATTTCTTTGCGTCCCCAATCGGCAAGTGTAATGTCTTTTACTTTGCTTGCTACGTAAGGAATTGTTTTTGTACTCATAGTAATTTTCTTTTGTTTTAATACCTAAACTTCATTGTTAATAGCGCTTAAAATACTTAAATTCGCTTATTAAAAAAGTGCATTTAGCTTTAGGCGATGCAAAGATAATCAATAACTTTTAGAATACTAAATGCCACTTTATAAAACCATTACACCAAATTCACAAACTACTGTTAAAATCTGGAAGATTACAGAATCTTATAATGAATTATTTCAATCTGTAAACTTGAAACCTAAAAGTTTGGAACGCGTTTTAAACATGAAAAGCGAGATGCATCAACGTGGTTTTTTAAGTGTTAGAATGCTTTTAGCCGAATTTGGATATAATGATGTTGATTTGCATTATGATAAAAATGGTAAGCCCTATTTAAAAGATGGTAAACAAATATCTATAACACATTCTTTTAATTTTTCAGCTGTAATTATAAGTGATAGCATTGTTGGAGTTGATATTGAAAAACAGCGTGATAAAATTAATATTATAGCCCATAAATTTGTTGATTATGAGTTTGATTATTTAATTGAAAACGATACAAATTATATAAAAAAGTTAACGGTTATTTGGTGTATTAAAGAGTCTTTATACAAATTATTTGCAACCCCTGGATTGAGTTTTAAACAGCATTGTTTGGTTATTCCATTTTCTGAAGAAGACAGTGAAACGGTTTCATGGATTGATTATCATGAAAAAAAACATTGTTATATCAGTCACTTTTTAGAGTTTGAAGGGTTTACTTGTGCATATGTTATAGCCTAAATGAATACGGTTTATAAAAACATACAAGAAGCCATCAGCAATGGTGATAAACTATTTGCAGTTTTAATAGATCCAGATAAGTTTTCTGTTGGAAATACAAGTCATTTTATTGAAAAAGTAAATACTTCTATGGCTACCCATATTTTTGTAGGAGGTAGTACCGTAGCTGAAAATCAAACAGATATTTTGGTTTCAGAAATTAAAAAATATACTAAACTTCCTATTGTTTTATTCCCAGGAGATGTTAGTCAAATTACAAACAAAGCAGATGCTATTTTGTTTCTATCTTTAATTTCGGGAAGAAACCCAGAATATTTAATAGGAAAACATGTCAAGGCAGTTTCTAAATTAAACAACAGCCAATTAGAAGTTATTTCCACAGGTTATATTTTAATTGAAAGTGGTAAAGAAACAGCAGTTGAAAAAGTGACACGTACTAAGCCTTTGTTAAAAAATAAGGTTCAGAATATAGTTGATACTGCAAAAGCAGGAGAACTGTTAGGGATGAAATTAATTTATTTAGAAGCCGGTAGCGGAGCTAAAAACCCCATACCAGATAGTATTATTTCTGAAGTTAAAAAAGTGTTGCACATTCCATTGATTGTAGGTGGAGGTATTAGGAGTAAAATAGAATTAGATAAGGCTTTTGAAGCAGGGGCAGATTTGGTGGTTATTGGTACAGCTTTTGAGGAAGATGAATCGTTTTTAAGGCTTTGTTAAAAAAAATATGACTTTGGAGATACTTGCTATTTATTTTTTTAACTTATATTGACACGTTTTGTGAAGCAGATGGTATATAAGAGTTTCTAAATAAACGAGGTAACATGTTTTAGATTTTGAAAAGAATCTAATCAATCAAAATAACTTTGTGAAAAATTAAAAAAAAGAAAATAATGTTTTCAGATAAAGATATTCAACAAATAACAAATAAAGGAATTACTGTTGATCAGGTTAATGCTCAAGTATTACGTTTAAAAAATGGCATGTCTTATTCTAATTTAATTGCAGCAGCAACAATAGGAAAAGGAATTGAGAGCTATGATGAAAACGATATTGAAAATTTTATAAAATTGTATGAAGATAGAAATGAAAAGCTGTCTATCATAAAATTTGTGCCAGCCTCAGGAGCTGCAACAAGAATGTTTAAGTTTTTGTTTCAGTTTATTAAAAATTATAACCCGTTAAAAGAAAGTATTGAGAGTTATTCTGAAAGAAAAAGTGACGAATTAATAAAAACATTTGTGGCCAATTTAGAAAATTTCCCGTTTTACAACGAGGTTATTTTAAAAGTAAAACAAATTCACCCAAATTATGATACATTCACTGAAGGCGAAAAACATTTGCAATTTGTAAAAGCAATGCTGGATACTAATGGTCTTAATTATAGTTTTTTGCCAAAAGGCTTGTTGCCTTTTCATAAATACGGAAATACTGCTATCACTGCTTTTCAGGAGCACTTATTTGAGTCTAGTTTATATGGGACTTCAAATGGTATAGCACATTTACATTTTACGGTTTCTGAAGCTCATCATGATTATTTTATAAACGAGTTTAACAAAATAAAAAATGATTTAGAACAAAAAACGAATACAACTTTTAAAGTATCTTTTTCTTTTCAAAAAGAAGCTACTGAAACAGTCGCATTAACTAAGGAAGGACGTGTTTTTAGAAATGAAGATGATTCCATTTTATTTAGACCAGCAGGACATGGTGCTTTGTTAGAAAATTTAAATGATTTGGACGGTGATATAATTTTTATAAAAAACATTGATAATATTGTAGTTTCAGAGAAAAATATTGCTGTTTCAAATTATAAAAAGTTATTAGCAGGTATATTATTGGAAGCACAAGAAAAGGCTTTCTCTTATCTACATAAATTGGATAAACCTAACTTATCAGAAACAGATTTTAATATTATAGCCTTATTTTTAAGATATAGACTTAATGTACCTATTAATCCAGATTTTGAAGATTACTCATTAGAGGAAAAATCAATTTATTTGAAAGATAAGTTAAACCGTCCTATTCGTGTTTGCGGCATGGTTAAAAATGAAGGAGAACCTGGGGGAGGACCATTTTGGGTTAAGGATAATAAAGGTAAAATATCATTGCAAATTGTAGAGTTTGCACAAATAAATTTTGGAAAAAAAGGACAACAATCTTTAGTGTATAAAGCGACACATTTTAATCCAACAGATTTGGTGTGTGGGGTTAAGAATTATAAAGGAGAAAAGTTTGATTTAAAGAAGTTTGTAGATCCTGAAGCAGCATTTATAACTATGAAAACCCAGAATGGGGTTGATATAAAAGCATTAGAACTTCCAGGTTTATGGAATGGTAGCATGGCACATTGGAATTCTATTTTTGTTGAAGTACCATTGGAAACTTTTAATCCTGTAAAAACAGTAAATGACTTACTAAAACCTGCACATCAAGTATTATGATTGATGAAGAGGCTTTATTGCAAGAATTATCATTTAGAGCTATACGAAGCTCAGGAAGTGGTGGGCAACATGTAAATAAAGTGTCTTCAAAAATAGAACTTACTTTTAATTTATCAGAATCTATAGTATTTGATGATGAACAAAAAAACAGACTTGAAAATAAATTACAACATAGGTTAACTAAAGGTAATTTACTCATTTTACAATGTGATGAAAGCAGAAGCCAACATAAAAATAAGACCTTAGTTATAAAACGGTTTTTAGAGTTGATAAGTACATCTTTAGTTATTCCAAAAAAACGAATTCCTACTAAAATTCCAAAATCTGTTATTAGAAAACGCTTAAAAAATAAACGGCAAGTGTCTGATAAAAAAGCAAATAGAAAAAAACCAGACGTCGATTAGAAAATAATTGACAATTCATAATTGACAATTGATAATTGCTTAGTACATTTGCAGCGTTCTCAAAAAAGGGGTGCCTATTATTGGCTGAGATCATACCCATTGAACCTAGAACAGGTAATGCTGTTTAGGAAACGAGCATAAAGAAAATGTCCAGTGGACATTTTTAGCGAGTGCGATAAGGTCATCAATGTTGGTTTTTTACTTCTGAATCTGATGATGTTTTAATTAACCAAATGAAGATTCGAATTAAAATCAATGTTTTTCAATATCGAACAAGCTGAATGCTCAAAAAAATCATTTATTAACAATAAAGAATAATTACCTCTTTTTATTCGATTATAAATTCATAATCGACATGAAAAACATTTTTCTTTTTTTAACACTATTGGTGTTATCAGTCTGTGCAAACGCACAAAAAATTCAACAACAAGATTCAACAAACATTGAAACACTGGACGAAGTTTTAGTAAATGCTGTTCGGGTGAATGCAGATTCGCCAATAACGCATTCAAATGTTACAAAGGAGCAATTGTCTAAACGCAATTTAGGGCAGGATCTTCCTGTTTTGTTAAGTTATTTACCTTCAGTTGTTACCACTAGTGATGCTGGAGCAGGTATTGGTTATACTGGAATTAGAGTAAGAGGTGTTAGCGGCGGTTCTACCAATGTTACCATTAACGGAATTCCTTATAACGATGCCGAAAGTTTAGGTGCATTCTGGGTAAATTTACAAGACTTTTCTTCTTCCATTGAAAATTTACAAGTGCAGCGTGGGGTAGGTACATCTACCAATGGTTCGGGTGCATTTGGAGCCAGTATTAACATCTTAACAGATGCTGTAAATAATGATGCTTCGGCGTCAATATCTACTAGTTTTGGAAGTTTTAATACTTTAAGAAACAACGTAAAATTTAGTACTGGTTTGCTAAATGATAAAGTTGAAATTTCGGGTCGCTTATCTAAAATCAAATCAGATGGCTTTATTGATAGAGCAAGTTCAGATTTGAAATCTTATTTTTTACAAGCATCTTATAAAGATAGTAACCGACTTATTAAAGCCATAACATTTGGAGGAACAGAAGTTACTTATCAGGCTTGGTACGGTGTTGATGTTTTTACAATTGATACCGATAGAACAATCAATATTGCAGGTACCCAAATGGATGACGCAGGAAATGTTACGGGGTACTATGATAATCAAGTAGATGATTATAAACAAGATCATTATCAGTTACATTGGAATGAACGCTTTAACAATAGATTGTCTTTAAACGTAGGTTTAAATTACACTTACGGAAGAGGGTTTTATGAAGAATATGTAGATGATTATTTTTATCAAAATGTTTTCTTTTCTGATGACTCAAAATTTTCGTTCTTAGGATTAAATCCAATAACTGTAGATGGAAATGCTGTAGAAAGCATGGATTATGCACGTAGAAAATGGTTAGATAATGATTACTACGTGGCAAATGCTAGTTTAAATTATAAATACAATAAGTTGGATTTAATTGCTGGGGGCTCATTCAATTTATATGAAGGCGATCATTTTGGAGAAATAATTTGGGCGCAATATGCTGTAGATATAAATAAAGACCATCGTTATTATTTTGCTCAATCTCGTAAAACGGATGCCAGCGGTTTTGCTAAAGCAACCTATCAACTCAATGATAAATTTAGTTTGTATGGAGATGTACAGTACAGACATATAGATTATAAAACTTCAGGAATGGCCTCTGACCGTACTCCGTTTGAGGTAGATAAATCGTATAATTTCATTAATCCAAAAGTTGGAATTAGCGTCAATCTTAATAATCAGAATAATTTATACGCATCGTATGCCAGAGCCAATAGAGAGCCAAGTAGAAACGATTTTGAAAATGGTCCAGATGTTAAGCCAGAACAACTTAACGATTTTGAATTAGGATATAGATATAATACTAAAAATTTGAAATTTAATGCTAATGGGTATTTTATGTATTACAATGATCAGTTGGTACTAACAGGAGCTATTGATGATGTTGGAGCACCTATTAGAGCTAATGCTGGAGAAGGGTACAGAGCAGGAATCGAACTTGAGGGGTATTTAGTATTAAGTGATAAAGTTTCTTTACAAGCCAATGCTACTTTAAGTAAAAATAGAAACTTAAACAAAGGTCAATTTTTAAATGGCGAAGCTTTAGGAGAAACAGAAATAGCTTATTCTCCAAGTGTTGTAAACAGTACAGCTATTAATTATGCACCTGTTAAAAATTTGCAATTATCACTTATTAATAAATATGTTGGTAAACAGCTTATGAATAATATTGGAGATAAAGATTCTAAAATAGATGCTTATAATACGCTGGATTTCAATGTTAATTATGAATTGAAACCGAAAGTCATTTTTAAATCCATTTTAATAAATGGTATTATAAATAACATAGCAGGCGTTGAGTATAACTCTAATGGTTTTGACTATGGTGGTGGATATTACGTGTATTACCCACAGGCAACCACAAACTTTTTAATGGGAGTTACCTTAAAATTTTAGAAATATTGTTTTTTATGAATATAAAGAAGAATCTTTAGTAACTTTATGCCAAAGAGATTCTTCTTATATTCATAAAAAAAATGATACTACACAAATCGAACAGTTTAACGTTTTTTACGCCTAAAGAAAGCAATAGTTTAGGAGCTATTTTTTTGGACACAGGTATTTCTGCAGGGTTTCCTTCTCCTGCTGAAGACTTTAAGGAAGAGCGCTTATCGTTAGATAAAGAACTTGTTAAAAATAAAGAAGCTACTTTTTATGCCCGTGTAAGCGGTCAATCTATGATTGGAGCAGGATTGGATGATAACGATTTGTTGGTTATTGATAGAAGTTTAGAGCCTTCAAACAATAAAATAGCAGTTTGTTTTTTGGATGGAGAGTTTACCGTTAAGCGGTTAAAAGTTGATAACAATGAAGTTTGGTTACAACCAGAAAATCCTAATTATCCTATTATAAAAATCACAGAAGATAATGATTTTATTATTTGGGGTATTGTAACCAATGTAATTAAAAAAGTATATTAACATTTAGTAAAATAAGGTATAAAAAAAGCGAAGCTATGAAAGCTTCGCTTTTTTATTTAATTACAAGTTAACATGATTTATTTGATAATAGGATTTTCAAATTTTGTATATAAAAAAAGAATATTTACTTGCTCATGCTAAGATTTAGTGTTTCGATAATACGAGCATCATCTAAATCTTTTTTTGTAAAAGGTACTCTGTAAAGTTCTTTGTTAGAGAACATTTTTAGCTGTGTTGATCGCCCTTTATAAGCCTCATTATCACTTTGACCATGGCTTAGAAGAACTTTAGGGTTTATTTGTTCATCTTTCCAATCTATTAATTGTACATAGGCCGTCCCAAACAAAATATAAGGAAAACCTTGAGCCGTTAAAGGAGCAGGCATTTCTCCGTTAAGAATACCTTCTTGATAAGACCCTCCGTGTAAAGAAACTTGTGTTTCTCCTACTCTTTGGTACAAAACATTACCCCAAGGCACATCTGCTGCAAAACCAAAATTTGCCAATTCTTTTACAGATGCCGCGAGGGCTTCTACTACGTTTGGCGCATTTTCTGCTGTTATATTTATTTCTGAATCTATTTCTGGATTATCACTTTTACTTGATATAATGATGCCCATTTTTATAATTTTTTTCCAGAATAGATGAAACAACAAAGCGCCTTTGCTGTCTGAATTGTTTTTTCTATCCCAATTATTAAGCACACTAAAACCTTTTTTTGCAACGCTAGAAGATAAATCGTCCTCTAGTGTAAGAATCGTATCAAGAAAAGTTTCTGCAGCGTAATTTCGATTATCAAAAAGAACGGATAATGCTTCCTCTGGTGTAACCTTTCCGTCATTACTTATTTCGTTCATACGGCGTGCCGACATAATTAATCTAGGGTCATACCTTAAACCAGCCGCTTTCTTTTTACCAATACTTTTCTCTGCTTTATGTTGACCAAATACTGAAGGATAATCTTCTTGAGGAGCTCCATATACTGAATATTTATAACTATTGTTTGTATTATGAATAATTCCTTTTGAAATGATGTTTGGGTAAAATGAAGGATTTGCTAATAGTGGCCTGTTATTGGCATCTCTAAAAGATGCTTCACGAGTTGTTCCATCTAACACATTAAATGCTGCTTGACTATTAGCTATGTGGTATTTTTCCATTTCTTCATCTGTTATAGGAGGTACATTGCCCGCAATTACATAACCAACCTCACCAAAACGATCTGCTACAAGTAATTGAGATAGAATACCGCGATTATTTTCTACAGCGTTTATAAAATCAGGAGTAGATTTTGATTGTGCAATGGCTAGAAATTGATCTAACCCTTTAGCATTTTTCTCACCAGGATTAGTAATGGCATACCAACCAGCAGGTTTTCCTTTGCGTTCTGGTAATTTGTAAAGTATACCTAATTCAGACTCAATAAATTTGAATGTTTGGGTTTTAACTTTGCCGTCTTCTTTAAGTGTCTTTACTGGGACAGAACGAATTTCTAATGATTTTTGTTTACCATCCATAAAATATGTGGGAGCTATGGCAGATTCTTTTACTTGCATTGCCTGTAAAACATAGGGGGTTACCGTAGCTGCATCTAAAATTGTCCAAGCTACATCTGCGTTATATCCAGTCATTGGAAAGGGTATGCCTAAAAACGAAGCTCCTGCAACATCAAGCTCTCCAGGTATGGTTAAATGGTATTGATGCATGTATATACGCTGCTGATGTGGTGTTCGTTTCCAAGCAGAATGCGGATTGCTTAGCATGATGGCACTATTAGTTTGTGTAACATCGCTTCCGTAAACCCAACCATTACTACCAAAGCCTCCTTCTACGACAACTTCTTGTGTGTGGAGGGTATTATTAGATACATAGGCATTTTTTTTGCCTTGCCACGCTTGAGAAGAAGCAATAATATGTGGGCCAATATCTATAAGTTCTTTCTGTACACCAAATCGCATTGCAGACCTAATGACATCAGTTTCTTTAAACGTAATGACTCTGCCTTCTTCACAAAGTTGGTTACGTTCATCTTCAGGCATAGAATTAATATAATAGTTAATACCTGCTACGTACCCTTTTATATATGCTCTGGTTTTTTTATCTAACTTTTCTAACTCTTCTAAAACCCATTCTTCAGGAATTCTAATTTTAAACAATAGATCTGAATTAAGATTGGTTGTTCTTAAAAATCCGATGGTAGCAATACGATCTGCACCATAATGTAAAGAACGTTCACCACGCAAGGTAATTACTTGGCCTGAAATTTCACAAATACGATCTTTTGCATGCGCATAGCCATACCCATACCCCAGACTCTTATAGTTAGTAGCTTTAATATGAGGAACCTCATTGGCTGTCCACTTAATTTCTACTTGATTTAATTTTTCCTCAGTAGAGCAACTTACTATTGAGATGAATAGACCAATTAAAATAGTTTTATAGATTGTTCGTATCTTATCTTGATTAATCATTTTTTCAATTTTTATTTGGTGATATATATACTTAGCGCTAATAACAAATCAATTATATCACAATTGTTTAAAGCCATAAGCTTCAAATTAATTTACGCCATTTGTTAAGGAATACAATTAAAGCCACATTAATGCCTGCTACAAAGAGCAACAATAACACTTGCGTAAAATTGTTGGCTCCCAAAGCAATTTGTTCGCCTGCGTGAGCAAAGTTTAATAAGACAAAGAGAATGGCATATATAAACGCGAGCCATTTAAACCACGTTTTAGTATATAATGCAGAAACAAAACCAAAGATTAACGGCAAAACCAGCACTAAGAGATTCTTTATACGTAACACATTTTTCATATTATTTTTGGAATTATCTTTAATATTTATAGGCTTTTCTACTTTAGTATTAGAGCTTTTTTGTTGATTTTTCTTCTTTTTAATTTGTGCTGTTTTCGCTTGCTGTTCTGTGTTTACAGATTCTGAAGGTTTAAAATGAATAGCTTCTATATTTTCTAAAACCATATGAACGCATAGCGCAAGAGTTAAAAAAAGCCATGCTGTTACTATTTTCTGTTGTAAATTCATCTTTTTTAATTGTTATACTATTTAATTTTATTAAGCGCCCGTTGTGTTAACAGGTTTTAAAGGGCGGTGAGTCTTCTTTTTTCTTTTAGAAACTAAACGTTTTGCAAAACCAGCGACTAAGAGGCTAACTATTCCTACAAGTAACCAAGCCAGATCTACAAAAAAGGAATCTGTAAGTCCTTTTTGTAATGAATACCAAAACCAATGTCCTGTGGTTAATCCGTTACAAACGGGAATTGCTATTCCTAATACACCACCTATAAAAAGTGCGTGTTTATTTATGGTATGTAAATCTTTAATCCAATAGGCATAAAGCGTATAACTAAACCAGAATATATAAAAGCTTTGTTCCATGATACTAAAACGTGCTGGAGATTCAGGAATAACTTTAGACAAACAGAAGAAATAAGCTATTGCAGGAAAAAGTCCCATACAATTCCCAATAAAGAGCGCGCCTACATTGCGGTTAAATTTGTGTTTTTTGGCATATTTTTTATTGTCTCTCACCTCTAACCAAATCATTACCCCAGAGAGAATTACAAAACAGGTGAGTAAAGAAAGTAGAAAATAAATTAGTTTTAAAAAATACCCTCCGTAAGTAGCAAAGTGAAGTTTTCTAAAGGTTTCTAACGAAGTTGCTAAATCATAATTTGGAGCATCAATGGCTTTTTTATTAAGTATAGCTCCATTACTTAAGTCATACATAATAAAGCCATTTCCGTAAAAATTCTTTCCTACATTATCCCTGAAACTCATAATAAAACGAGCATTTTCATCTCCGTAATTTAAAATCTTAGCAGTAAGTGAGTACTGATTACCTAATTGCAATTCTTTTTTAGTGTTTAATGCTAAAGTATTTAGGTTGGCCTGATTTTTAGTGGGAATACCGGCTTTTTCAACACTTACAAATGCTGGAGCTACATCGGCAATGAACTTTTTTTGATCACCACCATAGACTACTAAAGTATTTAAGAGTATAAAAAGCGAAGCAAGACCAAAAAAGGCTCCAGTAACGGCGAATATAAATTGAAAAGGAAGGCCTATAACACCTAATGCGGTATGCGCATCTGTCCATAAAAGTTTAAGCGAATTTTTTAAGCGAAATGTGAAAAAATTATCTACAATCTTTTTCCAGTGTACAATCACTCCAGTAACTATTGCCACCAAAAAAAATAAAGATACAAACCCCGATAGATATACCCCAATAACCGGAAGTTGATCAAAGTAGTGTAAGTGGTATATAAACGTACCTAGTTCTTGCGGTTTTCCGCGACCTCGTCTAGGTGTGTCATTTTTTGGTCGGTTTTTAAGAGGTTTATAAGTCACCAAATCTAATACCATAGCGATATTACCCTTAGGATTGAAACCCGATTGTTTAGCAGTATGTTTAGCCGTTACAGAAGTCTGTTTCTCTTGCGATTCATCTGATTGGTTTTTAGTGTTTAAGGAATCTTTTTCTTTCGAATTTACTTTGTTTTCAACTTTTTCTTCAGCTTCTTGCCCGCCGCTTGCTTTAGGTTTTCCTACACGAGAAGTTATACTCAAATAATCTTCTCCTTCAATCGTTTTAATTGAAAAATCAAAATTACGATCCTGCATATTATAGCCAGCGTTCTTTACCGTTTCTAATGCTTTTTCGTAATTAATCTCGTAGGCTTTATGACCTATTTCTTGGCTAAGATGGTTCTTTTCCCAGTTATTAATATTCTTATAGAACAAGGCTATTCCACCTGCAAAAAAACAGATAAACAGTGCTATTGTTATTACAATTCCGCTAACGGTATGAACGTTGAAGAATACGTTATAATTTCTTTTGTCTTTTACCATTAATGTAAACTTAAGTATATAGCTAAAGCCGATAGTATGATAATAGAAAGAAGTATAGCCCAAGCAACCCAAGGTTTTTTAACCCAGTAGACTACAATTATTAAGAAGCCCCACAGTACAAAAACACTGTACACTGATGTAGCTACAATTGCGGTTTGCCAAATGTAAGAAGCTAACGCTAAATGAAAACCAAAAGAAGCTAACAGTGAGCCTAGTATAGAAGCTACGACTTTACTGGTTTGCGCCCAACCAGATTGCATGAGGTATTTTTTATTTGCTGGCATAAATTTTAATATATACATAAACAGGTTTCTACTCCTATTACTAATAGTAGTAAGCCCCACAAATGAATTGCTTTAACTTTTTGAAAAGGCGTAAAAAGAGTAATAAGGCTGGCGAACAGTGTCCATAACATGATATTCACTAATATTCCAGTAGTAAACCCAAATAAAGAGACCATTATTATAGTAGAAAGTAAGTAAAACATAAGGGCTAACCCACGGGCAGCCCGCCTGTTTTTACTAAGTTTTTCATGTATTCCTGTTTTTGCAAATTCAACACGATGTGCTGCTGTATACAGACACCATACCGATATAAAATTTAATACTATTAAAAGGCTATACATAATTTATACACTTTTTACTCTATTACAAAGCGACTTGTTGCAATATGATATACCGTATTATAGACCTCTCCATTTTTAGATCCATTAGTTTTTTCAATAATCATCATTTGAGTAGTATAGGTTCCTTTTTCAAAATCAGAAATATTAAAAGATTCTGGTGTTCCGTTTACTTGAAGCCGTTGACCATTTGGAGTTATAATGGTGGTCATGAATTTAGTATTCTCTTTATTCTTAAAAGTATAATTCAAAGATTCTCCCTTACGTCCCTTTTTAATTTGCGCATACACTCCCATAGGTACATAATCAAGCACGTTAATTGGTTTTTCTTTAGCGTCTACTTCACCTACTTCAACCAATGAAGTAGCATAAAATATTGGGATGAAAGCATGCTTTTTACCAGGTTCCATTACGGCTAAATCGGTACTTTCAAGAATAACAAAGTAGTTACCCAGTTCTTTTGGAGTAAAGCTAGCTCCATAATAATCTGGTTTTATAGTAGTAGTTAAAGCTGTTTTTATTCCTGATGGACTTATCACATATAAGGTAAAATCTTTTACCATTGCCCATTCTTCTCCGTTAGTAGGTTCTGGAGTATCATTAGGTTCAGAGAAATATACTTTAACTTCTTGAGGTTGGTTAATTTTTCCATTTCTTTTAGTCTCTACCCAATAACCATGAGCCAATGCAACTTGACCTATTAGCAAGACGGACAGAAAACCTATTATTTTTGATATCTTTTTCATATTATTAGAGTTTAAGCCCTACAAAATCAATTGAATCATAGGGCATTTTATAATTTTATTGAATTTCCAAATATCCCAAGGCTCTTGGGTAAGTGTCGGTTACGCTAAAAACTTCTTCAGCAGCTGTACCATCAGAATTAAGCAGATAATAACCTCCTTTAGCATTGTCTGGATCCTTAAATTGATAATACACTTCACCGTTCATAGAATATAAGTTTCCATCGGCGTGCCCAAAATTAGTAGCTGGTGCATCAATAATCGTCGCAGCTCTAGTTTGTTTGTCAATTATATAAGGGTAGTAAATGTTAGAAAGCAGATTAGAAAAATCGTCAAGAATAACATCTTTAGAGCAGTTTACGTACAACGTACCATCGCTATCGAGAGCCATTGACCATACAACATAGTTATCACTACTTGCACCACCTTGAATATCTGCTCCTTTAAGAACCCAATCTTGATCAAAATCTAAATCATCATATTCTATTTTAAACACACAGGCACGTGGGCTTCCATAACTTGGATCTAAGTAAGTGTTTCGACCTGCAAAAAGGGCGTGTGTAGACATATAAATATCGCCGTCTTCATCTACTAAACTTGCACTAAACTCTGTAGTAGATCCATGACCTTGATCAAAAATAGCTGCTGTATGTCTTATTTTCTTTTCTACCTCGTTAGTCTCTGTGTTTATGATTAACATAGTAAATTTAGGTATATAAACTCCTTCAGGAGCTACACCATCATCTTCGATAACAGCATATTCAACATTTACAAATAACTTTTCTTTTGAAATTATCATAGTTTTTGTGCCTACTGCTATTTCATAAATATCTAGTTCATTACCAAAAATTTCATCAGCTATTGTAAGCTCACCAGTACGTGCCATAGTAGTAGGATTAAAAGTACCTATGGTTCTATCGCCATCTGCAGAATCGTAATAATAACCATGTGTGTCGTCTAAAATAGCATAATTAGGTGAGGTCTCTGTACTTATAAACCCATCTAAATCTAATGTTCCAGATTCATTCATACTGTACCTTACAATGCCTGTTTCACCTGTAAATTTTTTCTTTTTAAATGCCCATTTGTCCTTATAAGTATTAAAACGCCCATAAGAATTTACTTGTGTAGTTCCTGTAGAAGCATTTTCAATTTCACCAGTAGGTAAGGCATCATAGACAGACATATAGGCTACATCTCCACCTACAGCTCTTTCTGAAGACATTATAATGTAACGCCCGTTAGCTTCTTCTTCTGGCTCATTAGCATCTGCAATCACTCCCGAATCGTCATCAGAACAAGAAAACAAGAAGAGTGACATTAGTAGTAAACCTATTTTTGAAAAGTTTATAGTATTCATCATTTTAAATTTAGTATTTAGGATTAAAAATTATTTAGGGTTAAAATCAATTGTGTATGTTAATTTCATATGAAAACTTCGACCAGCATTCTGTATTTTAAAATTGTCAAAAACCAGTTGATCAAAAAGATTTTTCACTTCAAATCCAATTGAAAACTGTTTTTCTTTGTTAGGTAACCATACAAAACCTACAGTATGCATGTTTTGCTTTGGAATATATAATTCTGTATTTGTAAGTCCAGATTTGCCAAATAATCCTAAAAAACCATCAGCTTCAAGATCTTTAGGTATCTTGTTTAAATAATAAGGATGTATATAGGAGTAATACCAATATGCTTTTAACTTATCTTTTCTTCTTAATATCTTTTCAAAATTGGCAGAAGCACTCAAATTACTAAAAAAGAAAGGTATGTTTTGCACACGTGCGTCATCTAGCAAATTAGTTTCACCTTCTTGGTGGCCTTTTTGTCTAAAACTTTGGTAAGTTAAATTGCCTGTGATATCAAAATGCTTTAAAAAAGAGTAGGTGGAGTTAAGTTCAATTCCGTAACCTCTAACTTTTTCTAAGTTTTCGTATACAGAACTAATAGCTGTAACAGAGGTTGTACTAGCAATCATATTTGTACTATATCTATAAAATAGATTGGTACCCGTAGAAAGGTTTTTGTTATTTGTAATATCAACGCTAATATTAGCATTTAAACTTTGCTCAGGCTTTAACCCTAAGTTTGCGATACTGGTACTGCCATTTCCGAAAATTTCCGACTGTGTAGGTAATCGTGTGGCTTGCTCTAATGAAATTCTCGTTTTTATATTATTATTAATTTTGTAACGTAAAGAATTACCAAATCCAAAGTTTGAAATGTTAGCACCTACTTCTTCTGCACTTACAAGACCAGTAACATCATCGACAGATCTACCGCTTGATTTGGAGTAGTAGTATTTAAATTGCAAGCTGTTTTGTATTCGATTATTAAATAAACGACTGTCTAACGCTAAGCCAGAAACAAATTTGTCATAATTTGCAGGGAGACTTATTAACTGTACCGGGTTTTCGCCTTCTGTATATTCTCCATAAGGATTGCTACCTTCTTGACTATAGGAGTTATACACTGCATTTATGGTTAAACTATTTTTATCATTTATAGTGTACTTAAAAGTTGTTCTAGATACCATATTGTATCTGTCTAGGGTAGTAAAATCAGGTGAACCCAACTCGCCAGGCTCTTGACTTTCGTTGTTAGTAGTAAATTTCCCTAACCAATCGTAACTCCCATTTAGTGTGTCTACAGAAATGCGTTTAACTTTACTATGGGTTAAAAATTGATCAACAAGTAACTTTTTTTTAAGTAAGCTTTTTTTATAGCGAATAGTAGGTACAAAATCACCTATTTGTTCGTTGTATGAAGCACCAACGGGATACTGCATAAGTTGACCAAACTGATTTTCACGATGAAACTTAAAATTAGTTACAGACAATTTAAGCTCATCTGCCCAGCTTCTATTTTTAAAGCCTGCATAAACTTCTATATAATGTTGTCGAAACATATTGTGAAAAAGATCAACCTCAATCGGTATTTCATTTCGTGTATCTGGATCTACATAATTGACATTTGCTTCATAATTATTGTCTGAATAATTAATGAAAGACTCCAATCCTACAAATACATTATTCTTTTTGTTAGTAAGGTTTAAGTTTAAGGTTGCTCTATGTGTATTAAAAGAAGCAAGTTCATAAGAACTGCTTAATCTACTTCCTGGCTTATTAGCCGCAGACACCATGTTTACAGCGCCTCCAAGTGCGTCTGATCCTAATTCTGCTGGTAACACCCCCTTATAAACTTCTACCCGTTCAAGCGTATTAGTAGGCACAAAACCCACTCCATAAGCACCATCCAAATAATCCATAGGGATACCATCTTTAAAAACACGAATGGCATCGCCTTGAAAGCCATTGAGGTTTATTTTTACTGCAGACCCTAGCCCACCTGATTGACGAATTTTAATTCCCGTAGTGCGATTAACCAAATCTATAACAGAAGCCGATTCCATCTTAAATTTTTGAGTCTCTATTACTTCTATTTTAATAGGGTTGTCTCTTTTGATAGCTGCTTTTGTTTTTCCTTTTACAATTACCTCGTCTAAATTTTCATTTTTATTTAAAAGTTTTATATTAATTTCAAGTGGTTTATTTTGTTGAGTTAATATTGAAACTTCTTTAGTTTCAAAACCTAAATAATGTATTTGTAGTATTAATTTACCTATAGGTGCTTTTTCTATTTTAAACTTTCCTAAATCATTGGTTATCGCACCTGTATTTGTGTTTTTAATAACAACTGTTGCTCCAATTATAGGTTTGCCTTTTATATCGCTTATTATTCCAGAAACCACTACTTGTGCTTCTAAAGAGCTAACAAACAGTATTGTAAATATTAATAAAAAATAATTTTTTATTAATTTGGTGTTCATTTTGTACATTATATTTATTTAGTCTAAATAAAATTATAACTTTGAAGACAAAACTATAATTTTATTTTAGTAGCTAATTAACGTGATACGCATTTTGTCCTACGCAAATGAGCATCACGTTAATTGTGTATTATTAGAAGAAAATTTAATTATTTTGGAAAAGATGAATACTCCTATTAATAAATCTATTTTTTTAGATGATGTAAGAATATTTGTAAGAGATTTAAAAGTAATGCCTCCTTTAGAGTATGATATAAAGCATAGTTTTCCTTTTATTAAATTACATTTTGTTACGTATGGAAAAATACATTATGAGCCCAAACAGGGCATTGGTGTCCCAGTTACTATAGAAGGTGGACAATATAATTTTTTTTATTTACCAGAAGTTGAAGGGGAGTTACGAATAACTTCAAAACGAATAACTTCCATTGACATAGAGTTTGATTACGCTTTTTTTAGAAGAATGTTTAAATTGGATTTTTACAATACATCTGGTGCTTTTGGTGAAGCAATAAAAGAAAATATTGCTTTTAAGATGTGGAATAACAGTTCAGAAATCGATGTTTTTCTTAAGAGTAAAATAAGCGAAATTATTGTAAGCTCTAATAAAACTAATGTAGATACAGTTAATTTAGAGCATATCTTAAAGGAGATACTTTTATATCTATTCAATAAAATGAATACAAATGGGGAAAAACTAGTTAGCTCCCTTTCTAAAGTTGAATTAGATAGAGTTATTCAAGCAGAAAGTATACTACTAAAAAATATTAAAAAAGCAATTACTATTGATGAATTAGCAGCATTAGTAGGTACCAACCGACACAAATTAAATCGTAATTTTAGGAGGGTGCATAATGAACCTGTTTTTTCATATTTTACACGTCTTCGTATGGAGAAAGCTAGATGTATGCTCAGACAAAAGGATAGAAATATTTCTGAAGTCGCATATGAGGTTGGATATAAAAACCCTCAACATTTTACTTCTGCGTTTAAAAGGTTTTATGGCTATGTGCCAAGTTCTCTGTTGAAAATCTAAGTATATTTTTTGAAGCGTTATTGTTGGTAATTTTCTTCTAAACTGTTTTGTTTTAATATAATACAAAAAAATGCGAAGGGGAAAGCTTCGCATTTTTTATATTCTATAAATGAGATGTTTAATCAGCTAAAATAATAGCCTTATTATCTTTCATTTCTAACGTACCAGAGTTAATTTTTAATGTTAATACTTTGTTATCCTCATTATGAGGAATTACTTTTGAATGTAAAGTATCAAACGATAAATGGTTTTGTGTATGTGTATGAATTTTAATTACACCTTCTTTTAGCGAAGAAACAATTGCAGCGTGATTGTTTAACATTTGAAATTCGCCATTCACACCTGGAACAGTAACAGAATCTACTTCACTGCTAAATAATGTGGCTTCTGGTGATACAATTTCTAAATACATATTTTTAAAATTGATAATTGTCAATTGGATTAAGCTTCAGCAAGCATTTTATCTCCAGCTTCAATAGCTTCTTCAATAGTTCCTTTAAGATTAAATGCTGCTTCAGGTAAGTGATCTAATTCACCATCCATAATCATATTAAATCCTTTTATAGTTTCTTTAATATCAACTAATACACCAGGGATACCTGTAAACTGCTCAGCTACGTGGAAAGGTTGAGATAAGAAACGTTGTACACGTCTTGCTCTACCTACAGCCAATTTATCTTCTTCAGATAATTCCTCCATACCTAATATGGCGATAATATCTTGTAATTCTTTGTAACGTTGTAATAACTCTTTTACGCGTTGTGCGCAAGCGTAATGATCATTTCCTAAAATTTCAGCAGTCAGAATTCTTGAAGTAGAATCTAATGGATCTACCGCAGGATAAATACCTAACTCGGCAATTTTACGAGATAATACGGTTGTAGCATCTAAGTGAGCAAAAGTTGTTGCAGGCGCAGGATCTGTTAAATCGTCAGCAGGTACATAAACCGCTTGTACTGATGTAATAGAGCCTCTTTTAGTAGAAGTAATACGTTCTTGCATCGCACCCATTTCGGTTGCTAAAGTTGGTTGGTAACCTACTGCAGAAGGCATACGACCCAATAATGCAGATACCTCAGAACCAGCTTGTGTAAAACGGAAGATGTTATCTACGAAGAAAAGCACATCTTTTCCTTGTCCTTCACCAGCACCATCACGAAAATACTCGGCAATTGTTAAACCAGATAATGCAACACGTGCACGTGCTCCAGGTGGTTCATTCATTTGCCCAAATACGAAAGTTGCTTTTGATTCTTTCATTTTAGATTTATCAACTTTAGATAAATCCCATCCACCTTCTTCCATGGAATGCATAAAGTCATCACCATAACGGATAATTCCAGACTCTAACATCTCTCTTAAAAGGTCATTTCCTTCACGAGTTCTTTCACCTACACCAGCAAATACTGATAAACCACCGTGACCTTTTGCTATATTGTTAATCAACTCCTGAATTAATACCGTTTTACCTACACCAGCACCACCAAATAAACCAATTTTACCACCTTTAGCATAAGGTTCAATTAAGTCGATTACTTTAATACCTGTAAATAAAACTTCGGTAGACGTTGATAAATCTTCAAATTTAGGAGCTTGACGGTGAATTGGTAACCCAGCTTCTCCAGTTTTAGGTAAATCTCCAAGGCCATCAATAGCATCTCCAATTACGTTGAATAAACGTCCGTAAACATCATCTCCAATTGGCATTTGTATAGGTGCGCCTGTTGCAAAAACTTCTGTCCCTCTACTTAGTCCATCAGAAGAATCCATAGCAATAGTACGAACTGTATCTTCACCAATATGTGATTGTACTTCTAATACTAATAAAGAACCGTCAGTTCTTTTAATTTCTAATGAATCATAAATTTTTGGAAGTTCAGCTCCAGCAGCGAATTCAACATCGATAACTGGACCTACTATTTGTGCAACTTTACCTGTAACTTTAGCCATTACTTATGTGTTTAATATTATGCTATTTAATTGAGTGAAAACGTCTTTGGTTTCCGCGTGCAAAGATATATTTTTTAATTTAAAATAAAAGTGGTTTTATAGGTTTTTTGGAATTAAAAAACGCCCTCTAAAAGAAGGCATTTATTCAATGCTAATAGGATGCTATTTTATTGTAAAAGAGGAGAGTAGTTTGTTGGATAGTCTCCTGCTTTTGCAACATTTCCTGAAGCTATAAAGTTGGATCCAAATGCAGCATCAATAGCTTCCAAAAATTTATTTGCCATAAAAGCATAACCTCTTGCGGTTAGATGAATTCCATCTAAACTTATGGCACCTCCAGTTACTAATTTAGCATTCATGGTATAATCATCAAAAGGAATCCCAGTTGAAGCTAATTGTTTTAAAATACTATTTAAATCTACTAAAGCTACATTTGTATTGGCATTTGCTACACTTTCAATGGTTGCATTATAAGCATCAGTGGCTTCTTTTATAGTGGCTTGTTCATTGGGTGTTAACACCCATTTATCTGCCAAAGGCACTGCCACTCCATTAACTGTTTGGGCATTGCCAGGAACAGCTAAAGTGCCAATAAAAGTAGATGCTGATAATATCAATAAATCATCAGAAGTTGCTTGTCTCATATTTGTTAATCTAGAATTTATGCCAGTTAGGTCTGATAAGCTTTCATCTAATATGAGTACGGCATTATTTCCTGCACTAAAATTTATTTTACGCTTATTTACTTCGTCTTGATTAAAGTTTGGTGCGGCTTGTGAAGGAATTACTCCAGCATTAATACCATCTAAAACATTTTGTAAGCCTTCATTATAAGTAGCAAAAGAAGCATTTAATTGTGCAGCGGTTGTGGCATCTAACTGAACTGGATTGTAAGGGACTGTTGTAAAATGTGGCAAATCTGTAATGTTAGGGACATTGGTTATGACTCCTTTTGCTCCACCAGATGTTAAGGTTGAAATAAGATAATTGAAAGTAGCGTCAAACCCTACTCCTACAGCTCCTGCATTAGGAGTAATAGCATCTGTATCATCTCCGCCAGATAGAGCGTAGCCTAAAACATCATTGCCTCCAATTTCAGATAAAGTAAAGAATGTAGGGTTTTTTGCCATCGCATCACCTAACATGGTTGCAGTAGCACTTGATGCCATTCTTATAAAATACGGATTTGCTGTTTTGCTTACTAAATTTGCAATATTTCCATAGCCATCAAAAAGTAAATGAAAACTCTTAGCTCCAGGAACTCCCATATTGTTAAAAGGGCCTTTTAAATTATTTATAGCCAAATCTGTAGTTGAAGTAATAGGGCCAATTACAGTAGATAATGGTACCGGGGCTGAGCCACCAAAAACTAACCTTGGTTCTAAAGTTGAACCAGGTAATTGAGTGCCACCCAAAGCAATGCCACCAATGTTGTCGTTCATTAGAGGTTGTGTAAAATCACCACCTCCTATTTTTGCAAATTGTTGCGATAATATATTTGGAAACGAATTGATTTGGGAAGCTTCAAATAAAGCACTATCTGTAAAACCAGCACTAAATGATGCTCCTAAGGCAACATAGGAAGAAAAATCTACACTTCCTGCTGTTAACTCTGGTAATGCAACATCATCATTGGTATTACTATCATCATCACTACAGGCTGTAAATCCTATCAGAATTGCAAAAAGGAGTAAATATTTTATATGTTTCATTTTAAATATATTTTATAAGTTATTAATTGTCCAAGAGATATAATACATAGAGCCAATGTTGCCAGTACCAAAAGCAGTTGCATAATCATCACCTAAAAGATTGGTTGCACCTAACTTAAATGATGACTTTAAGTCAGGGATTCTATAATTAATTTGTGCATCCACTACGTGATAAGAAGGGATCTGTCCATCTCCAAAACTTGATTCCCAAAAATAAGTATCACTCCATCTCCATGCTAAATTAAAGCCAAAATTTTTGAATAATTCAGTATTGCCAAAAGTGGCCTTTACTTTATGTTCAGCAGTATTAAAGCTAGGCCTAAAATTAGGATTAGCTTCTTTGTCAAAATCAAAATTAGAATACGTGTAATTCGCTCCTAAATCAAAACCTCCCAATATTTTGGTATTGATAGCAATAGCACTTCCGTAAGAATTAACTTCTGTCTTTGAATTTGTATATGTTTGATATCTTGCAAAATCATTGTTGCTAAGTGCAGCAAGTATTAATTGCGTGTCTTGATTTAATCCTGCAACAGAAGTTGGTATTTGAGGATCATATCCTGTTAAATCAAAATTAGCGTTATTACCGTAATATGTTGCAACTACAGATTCATTAGCTATGAAATCTTTATAGGTATTATAATATGCACTAAAGTCAATAATAACTTTGTTAACTTTTCCTCTATACCCAACCTCAAAAGATTTTACTTGTTCTGGTTTAACATAATTTGGGTTTCCTATAAATTCACTCCCATTATCAGCAGGGTTATGTGTTGCCAAACCTGTTGCAATTGTTGCAGCCATAGAATTGTTATAGGCAGCTGAACCTGGTTGTGTAACCGAATTAGGTTGACCAAGATTGTTCTGAGCAAATTGACTAACACTATAATTTCTAATAAAACGATTACCAATATCATTAGCTCCCCCAATTAGAGTACCTAAACCTGTTACCAACCCAATGTATAAATCTTGTGTATTTGGGTTTCTAAATCCTGTTTGATATGAGGCTCTAATGTTATGATTTTTTTCTATGGTATACCCAGCTGAAATTCTTGGTGAAAAAAATCCATCAAATAGTTCTGATTTATCATAACGTAAAGACCCAGTCAATTTTAAATTTTCTAAAATTGTTTTTTGCACTTGAGTATAAATACCAATTTCTGAATATGGAATTGTGTTTTCAGCATCTGCATATATAGTACCGAATGAATTTAAGTTGTATTTCCTATATGATCCTCCAACTTGAATTTCTGCAACATCAGTTAAATGACTAAAGTTGTAGTTGGCATCTGCGTGATAAATTTTAGAATTATCCTTGATTTTAGATCCAGTTAAAAAACTAGTGTCGTTAGTTACTTTATCAAATGCATTTTGAAACGCTTGAGTTCCTGGTTCTAACCTACCTGTTTCTGCTGTTTGTCTAGCAATTTCATGAGCTTGGGCATCAGTAGCTCCTCCTAAGGTAGCTTGAACATAAGCTCCTGTGTATTCGCCAAACCAAGTTTCATGCGGTTTCCAAACAGCAAGTATATTAGGCCCAGCAACATCCATAACATACGTGTCTCCTGCTTTATCTGAGGTAACATAACCGCGAAGAAAGAAATTCTGGTTTTTGATTTCTAACTTATGTTGTTGCACAGAAAACCCATCTATTCTATAGCGTTGAGCTCCTTGATAAATTGTAGAACCTGTACCAACTTTACCTACATAGGCAATTTCAAAATCATTTTCCCAAGGTCTGTAATATAGTCCCCAATCTGCTTTAACGCTTTCTGCATTATAATCGGTTAAATCTCTTTCAGCATACCCTGTTCTACTCACAGCCACAGCTGGTACTAATGCGTTTGCACCAGCAGGAAGAATTCCTAAATTTACTAATGTTAATGCAACATCATTAATGTTGGTTGTAACATTGTCTCCATAAATATTAACGCCATCATAATTAACATTAGTAGCTCTTGTACCACCTGTTTTATCCTTGTCGTTATAATCTGTTGCAAACCAATCAGTTCCTTTTAAGTAACCAAAGTTAACTTTTGCTGCAAATTTATTACTGAATTTATGTGCTGCTCTAATTCCAAAATCAGTATATTGGTTGTTACCTGCAGCTTCTTGTGACGTAATTCCTTGTTTTATATAAGCACTTATTCCTGTAAAATCAAATGGATTTTTACTTTGCATAAATAGTATACCATTAAAAGCGTTGGCACCATATAAAGCAGAAGCTGCACCTGGGAGTAATTCTACACTTTGAACATCTGTTTCAATCATACCTAATAAATTTCCCAAAGGAAAATTAAGTGCTGGTGCCGCGTTATCCATACCGTCTACCAATTGCATAAATCGATTGTTTCCAAAAGCAGCAAACCCTCTGGTATTGATTGATTTAAAAGTTAAACTATTGGTGTTGATGTCTACGCCTTTCAAATTTTCTAAACCTCCATAAAAGTCTGATGAGGCAGTATTTTTAATGTCTTTTAACCCGAAGCGTTCAACTGTAACCGGTGATTCAAAAATTCGTTCAGGTGTTCTAGATGCGGAAATAACTACTTCATCTAAAGATGTTCCTTCTTTTAAAACAAAATTAATTGTTTGATTATTGGATGTAATTTGTTCTAGATAAGATTCAAAACCAACACTACTTGCTTGGATAGTAAATGGTGGTGATTGACTTACTGTTAGAGAAAATTTACCATCAAAGTCTGTAACTGTACCTATTGATGTTCCAACAATTATTATGTTGGCTCCGGGAAGCGGCTGGCCGCTATCATCTGTTACAGTACCTGAAAATGTCGTCTGTGAATATAACATACCACAAAAGAATAACAGTAGAATAGAAATAGTCGTTTTCATACATTATTAGAATTTAGTTTTTATGTAATATTTAGTGTTTATAATTTAGTGCTTATTGTAAAAATATAAAAAAATTATGCACGCATAGTATATTTTAATAAAAAAACACCCTAAATATTGTTAAATATTCAAAAAACCCTGTTGTAAATAATAAAACCATCATTTTTTCGATAGAAAAAATGATGGTTTTGATATGTTGATTTGTTAAGTTTTAGACTATTCTACTCTACGGTTACCGATTTAGCCAAATTACGTGGTTGATCGACATTTTTACCTAATAGTACCGCAATATGGTAAGATAATAATTGAAGTGGAATGGTTGTTAGTAATGGAGAAAGAGATTCTAAAGTATCGGGAACTTCGATGATATGGTCTGCTAATTTTCTAACATCAACATCGCCCTCAGTTACAATTCCAATAATTTTTCCTTTCCTAGATTTAATTTCTTGAATGTTGCTAACAACTTTTTCATAATGGCCTTTTTTAGTTGCAATAACTATAATTGGCATGTTTTCATCGATTAAGGCAATTGGACCGTGCTTCATTTCTGCTGCTGGATAACCTTCAGCATGAATATAAGATATTTCTTTAAGTTTTAATGCGCCTTCAAGAGCAACAGGGAAGTTATAGCCTCTACCTAAATATAAACAATTGGGGGCATCCTTGTATATATCAGCAATCATTTTAATATGAGAATCAGATTCTAAAGCTTTTTCTACTTTTTTTGGAATCATTTCTAATTCTAAAAGGTGCGTTCGGAAATCGGAACTGCTAATAGTGCCTTTGGCTCTAGATAATCTTAAAGCTATTAAAGTTAAAACGGTAATTTGAGTTGTAAATGCTTTTGTTGAAGCTACACCTATTTCTGGTCCAGCATGTGTATAAGCACCTGCATGAGTTTCTCTGGCAATAGACGATCCTACAACATTACATACTCCAAACACAAAAGCACCTTTTGATTTTGCTAATTTAATAGCAGCTAAGGTATCTGCTGTTTCTCCAGATTGTGAGATAGCTATTAAAATATCATTTTCAGTTATGACAGGATTTCTGTATCTAAATTCTGAAGCATATTCAACTTCCACAGGAATTCTTGCTAAATCTTCAAAAATATATTCTGCAACTAAGCCTGCATGCCATGATGTTCCACAAGCAACAATAATGATACGATTAGCATTGAGGAATTTTTTCATGTTATCTTCAATACCAGCCATTTTTATAATGGCTTCGTTTCTTAGTAATCGGCCTCTGTAAGTATCTGTAATAGCTTTTGGTTGTTCATGAATTTCTTTAAGCATGAAATGCTCATATCCTCCTTTTTCAATTTGCTCTAAATTAAGTTGAAGTTCTTGGATATAGGGGGCAACCAATGAGTCATCTTTTATTTTTCTGACTTTTATTGGTTTATGAAATCTAATTATAGCCATTTCTTCATCTTCTAAATAAATAGCATTTTTAGTGTATTCTAAAAAGGGAGAGGCGTCACTAGCTATAAAAAATTCATTTTCACCAATTCCAACTGCCAAAGGACTTCCTAATCTAGCAATTACAATTTCTTCAGGTTTTGTTTTGTCAAAAACAGCTATAGCGTAAGCACCAATGACTTGGTTTAAGGCTATTTGAACTGCTTTTCCGAGTTTTATGTTTTCTTGTTTTTTTACGTCTTCTATTAAATTTACCAATACTTCTGTATCTGTATCGGAATGAAAAACATAGCCTCTAGAAATCAATTCTTGTTTTAGTGATTCATAATTTTCAATAATACCGTTATGAATAATAACTAATTCTCCAGAGTTTGAGACATGTGGATGAGAATTTACATCGTTTGGAACACCATGGGTAGCCCATCTTGTATGTCCAATTCCTATGTTTCCACTTTTTGTAATTTCTTTTTCTGAAAGGGCTTCCAAATCAGCAACTTTACCTTTAGTTTTTGAAACTTTTAGGTTTTCACCGTCAAATAGGGCTATACCTGCACTATCATATCCTCTGTACTCTAAGCGTTTAAGGCCTTCGATAACAATAGGGTAAGCTTCTCGATGTCCTAAATATCCAACAATTCCACACATAATTAATTTATTTTGGTTTAGTAAAAAAAAGTTTTAGTGCTATTTGTTTATCAGTTTCAACATTATTGTGGCTTCCATATAAAATAGTGCCTCTTGGGCTAATGATAGATGCAGCAGGAATTGCCGTTACCTCATCTTCGCTATTTAAAATGAATGCATTGTTTGTATAATTAACATTATTTGAAATTACTAATCCAATTTTTGTATTTGTAGAATCATTAAAAACAAGGTTGTTTAAATGATCTGTAATACGGATTTTATACTTCCAAATCCCCGAATCTTCACCCTCTTCATTTCGTAATCCTAAATGGATATATTTAGAAAATACAGGAGTTGTGCCATCGGTTGTTTGATCGTTTGTGTAATCAACAAGTGGTGTGTTATTTTTTATATCGTAGGCATATAGTCTGTCATAAGAATGATCTTCTGATGGTGAATCTATATCTTCGTAAATAATTAATTGGGCTTCATTAATCAGAACATTTTGATCGCCATTAGCATTTTTTAATTCTGCTTTTAAAGCGTCTAAATCATCAGGAAAACCATTGTTGTTTAAATCTTCACCTGGAAATAAATCAACTACTGCCATTGATCCAACATTTTTTAAATATAGTTGTTCGTCTCCTTCTGCTTTGTTGCCATTATTTAAAGTCATTAAATCAAAATCATTAACAAATGTATTTATTTTGTTCCCTGTAAAATTTAAAGTGTAGGTACTTTGATATTTAGTTGGGTCGGTTTCAGATAAGTCCTCAGAATAATATATGACTATAGTAGCCCCACTGTTTGCTAAATCTAATGAAATTAGATTGCCATTTTCTGAGATAGGCTCAACTTTAAAATATAAGCCTCTAAAATAGTCTTTAAAGTTGCTATCATTACTTAAAACACTTGTGCCTTCTTTGTCTAATATGGTAGTTTTCCAAAAGGAGTTATCTAAATGAATTCGATATGAAGGAGCAAGTATTTCTGATGTTTCTACTTCATCATCATCATTTGTGGTTGTTAAAACAATTTCTTCATTACTTGGGATAAAAGCAGAATTCTCATAAATCAAAGAGCCTTTGTGGGTATCAAAATCTATCGTTACATTTTCTGTAATGGCAGAATTTATAGTTTTATCAGCATTGTTAGCGTTTGAGTAATAGCGTTGAGACTCATCGAAGCTTGTATTAGGGTTAAAACTTCTTAAAAAATAATTGTTTTGATAGATAGATAATTTAATTGGCGACTCTGTATTTCCATATAAAGAATCTAATTTATATATGTTTTTTGTTGTCCCATCAGTATTGATTTGGGTTTCAATAAGTGTACTGTAATAAGGAATTGTTAAAACCACTGAGTCTATAACGGGATTAATTCCAAAATCGGGATTACTAACAGCTTGAGTTAATTGGGTAACAAAACTAGCTTTGGTTTGTCCGTAAAGTGGGTCGTTATATACACCTAAGAGTGTAGATGTTAGATTGCTAGTCTGAACTGAGTCTAATTTTTTATTGTAAGCCTTAACGGGAATTATTAAATCAGGCGTTTCAAAATTAGCATTGTCTTGACCAATAACATCACTTTCAATGATACTAAAATCCCTGTCGCAAGCAACGAAAGATATAACAACAAGTAAGATAGAACAGGTAGGTAATAGGGCTTTAAATATTTCTTTCATAATTTTTTAATGAACACTAATAGGGGTTATACTAACACTTCTGAGTTAAAAAATGTTGTGTAAGCTTCACCAAATTCATCTTTGCTTTTGTATTCTAATACGGGTTTGTTAGAATTATTAATGTAATTCTCTAATTCTTCAGGGAGGTCTTCAGAACCTACGATTAAAGCATCAGAAAAATCAATTGCAACTTTCATTAAATTGGTATACGAAGGTGTTTCTAAAATTTTAACTACATCATCACTAATATTGTCAAATTTAATTTTATTATACATATCTTCGTTTAACGTATTGTTAAAACTTTGATTATATACAGAAGTAACAATTTTACTCTCGCTAAATAAAGGTTCATCTTTATAGTATTCTTTTAAGTACAGAGGCAATAGAGAGGCCAGCCATCCATGCACATGAATAACATCTGGGGCCCAGTTTAATTTTTTTACGGTTTCTATTACACCTTTAGCAAAAAAAATGGCGCGTTCATCATTGTCCGGAAACATAACACCTTGTTTGTCTTTAAATGTGCCTTTTCTTTTAAAGTACTCTTCGTTATCTATAAAGTAAACTTGTATACGCTCTTTAGGAATGGAAGCTACTTTTATAATTAGTGGCATATCCAAATCATTGATTACTAAATTGATTCCTGATAGGCGTATTACTTCATGTAATTGATGTCTTCGTTCATTAATATTACCGTATCTGGGCATGAATATCCTTATTTGTCCACCTTGTTGATTTACAAATCTTGGAGCTTCAAAAGACATGGAAGAAATTTCCGTCTCTGGCAAATAAGGTACTACTTCAGATGATACATACAATATCCTCTTATCTTTCATATGATTGTTTTTGGTGTTTTTCGTGAGAATTCAAAATAAAAAACACGCAAAATTACAAAATTTTATGCAGATTGGCAGTAAAAATATTAAGTTTGCACCCGTTATATTTTTATAGAACATTGGAAGCTTATTCAGATAGAGAACAAATAGAGAAGATTTTAACTTCTTTTAGGGCTAAACAGTTGCTTGTTGGGTTTGTGCCAACTATGGGAGCTTTGCATCAAGGACACTTAGCGTTGGTAGAAAAAGCGTTGGCACATAATGATAAAGTTGTGGTAAGTGTTTTTGTCAATCCTACGCAGTTTGATAATCCTGAGGATCTTAAAAAATACCCCCGAACTTTAAATGAAGATTTGGCTTTGCTAAAAGACCTTTCGGTAGATATTATAGTGTATGCTCCAACGGTTGAAGATATGTACAAAGGCAATACCATATCTGAAAAATTTGATTTTGATGGCTTAGAGTTTGAAATGGAAGGTAGATTTAGAAATGGACATTTTGATGGTGTAGGTACCATAGTAAAACGTTTATTCGAAATTATAAAACCAGATAGTGCTTATTTTGGGGAAAAAGATTTTCAGCAGTTACAAATTATAAAAAAACTTGTTGAAAAGCATGATTTGCCAGTAACAATTGTAGGTTGCCCTATTTATAGAGAAACCAGTGGTTTGGCAATGAGTTCACGCAATACACGGTTAAAACCTGCATATAAAAAGGCGGTTCCATTTATTTATAAAACTTTAAAAACTGCCAAAATTAAATTTGGCACAAAAAGTGCTAATAAAGTGACTGAGTGGGTTGAATCGCAATTTGCAAAACAGCCATTATTAAAATTGGAGTATTTTATAATTGCAGATGAAGCTACCTTAAAAACAGTAAAACGAAAATTAAACAAAAAGACATATAGAGCATTTATTGCAGTTTATGCCGATGATATCAGATTGATTGATAATATAGCTTTAAATTAATTATCTTTGCCTCATGCAAATACAAGTAGTAAAATCTAAAATTCACAGAGTAAAATGCACTGGTGCAGAACTTAACTACATTGGTAGTATTACTATTGATGAAGATTTAATGGATGCTGCCAATATTATTCAGGGTGAAAAAGTTCAAATAGTAAATAACGATAACGGTGAACGACTAGAAACCTATTGTATTCCTGGTCCTAGAAAAACAGGAGAAATAACTCTTAACGGTGCTGCCGCTAGAAAAGTTGCAGTGGGTGATACTTTAATTTTAATTACTTATGCTTTTATGGATATTGAAAAAGCTAAAGTATTTAAACCGTCCTTAGTGTTTCCAGACGAAGCAACTAACTTGTTAAATTAATTCCCTTTGAATTCTTCAGTAAAAAAAGCGCTTAAAATTTTAATTCCGCTTTTATTGGCTATTGTTTTTGGTTGGTTTATGTTTTCTGAAATACCAATAAAAACAGTTACACCTTATTTTAAAAGTGCTGATTATTATTATATAGTTTTAGGGGTTTTTTGCGGACTATTAAGCCATTTGTCAAGAGCTTATCGATGGAAATTTTTGCTGGAACCTATGGGGTATAAAGTAAAGTTGCCTAATAGTATTATGGCCGTTTTTATTACTTATTTAGCAAATTACGGCATTCCAAGATCTGGTGAGGTGCTAAGGGCAGCAGTTTTAACTAACTATGAAAATGTTCCTTTTGAAAAAGGTTTTGGTACGATAGTAGCCGAACGTATTGCAGACCTTATCGTTATGATGGGAATTATTATTTTAACTCTTCTTTTTCAATTTGATTTTATTTATCAATTACTTAAACAGGCTTTTCAGCCAATAAAATTGGTTATTGCAGGCGTTTTGGCAATACTTTTTTTAGGGGTACTTGTTGTTTATATAAAAAGAAGTAGCTCTAAATTTGCTTTAAAAATACGAACGTTTTTAACTGGATTATTAGAGGGACTCTTAAGTATTTTTAAAATGAAATATAAGTGGGCTTTTATTTTTCATACGCTATTTATATGGGGCATGTACGTGCTCATGTTTTATATTACTACTTTTTCATTGGAAGAGTTGAATGGAGCTTCGATAGGGGCTGTATTGGTGGCTTTTATAGCAGCCAGTTTTACAATAGCTGCTACTAATGGCGGGGTGTTTTTTTATCCTGCAGCAGTTTTAGGAGCCTTTTTGTTATTTGGATTGCCTAAAGATGCTAGTTATGCTTTTGGTTGGATTATTTGGTCGTCACAAACACTTATGATTTTTATTTTTGGAATTCTGTCATTTATCTTTGTACCAGTTTATAATAGAAATAAAACTTCAGAAAATACTAAATAAGGTTTTAGAGCTTTCACAGGAAGTTTGTTTTTAAACTTTCGGTTAATTTGTTACCTTGCTCAAGTGTTAAATCTCAAATCTTTTAAAATGAAAAAACCAATCATTTCCATTTTATCATTGTGCTTTTCTTTATGTTTTATTCATGCTCAGGTTATTTATAAATCTTTCGAATCATCAAAATTAGGTGAATCACGTGAAATTAAAATACAATTACCTCGTGGTTATGAAAATAACACAGATAAAAAATATCCGTTATTTATTGTGCTCGATGGCGATTATCTTTTTGAGGCTGTAGCAGGAAATGTAGATTATTACTCATATTGGGAAGATATGCCTGAGGCTATTGTAGTTGGAATCAATCAATTAGGTAAACGGTATGATGATTGTTTGTATTCTGAACAAAACTCATTGCCTATTGAAACAGGTATTAGTTTTTTTGAATTTTTAGGTATGGAATTAGTACCTTTTATTGAGAATAATTTTAGAACTGAAAATTTTAGAGTTGCTGTAGGTCATGGTGAAACGGCTAATTTTATAAATTATTATTTGCTTAAAGGTCAGCCTTTATTTCAAGGATATGTAGTTATTAGTCCAGAATTAGCACCAAAAATGACAGATTATCTGTTTGATGGTCTAAGTAAGTTAGAATCTAAAATATTCTATTATTTAGCGACTACTAAAAACGATTCAAAATCTATTTTAGAGGCTACTCAAAGGCTAGATACAAGTATTAGTAGTATTGATAATAACAATGTGCTTTATAAATATAATAGTTTTGACGATCCATCACATTATTCTGTGCCAGCACATGCTATACCTAATGCTATAGAAACTATTTTTCATGTATATCAACCTATTAGTATTAAGGAATATAGAGAGTATATTCTTCTGTTAGATGAATCCCCTGTTGTTTATTTAGAAGAAAAATATCAAACAATTAATGATTTATTCGGTATAGAAAAGCAAATTCTTATTAACGATTTTAAAGCTATTGCAGCAGCCATTGAAAAAAATCAGCAATATGAGTATTATGAGCATTTAGGGAAGTTAGCTCGTAAATATTATCCAGACACACTTTTGGGGACTTATTACATAGCACGTTTTTATGAAGAAACTGGCGAACCTAAAAAAGCCATGCGTACGTACCAATCTGCATTTGTTTTGTCTGAAATAGCTGGCATTACAAAAGATGAAGTGTTGCAAAAAGCAAATGCTATTAAAGAAGATTTTGGATACTAAATGGCAAAAGTAAAAACCACTTTTTTCTGCCAAAGTTGCGGAAATCAATACGCTAAATGGCAAGGGCAATGTACAGCTTGTAAGCAATGGAATACGATTGTGGAAGAAGTTATTCAAAAGCAAGATAAAAGCGGTTGGAAATTACCAACATCTACCACAAAGCGAGTTTCTAAACCATTATTAATTAAAGAAATTGATAGTGCTAAAGAGGCGAGGTTGGATACTTTTGATGGTGAATTTAATAGAGTGCTTGGTGGTGGCATAGTACCTGGCTCTTTAATATTATTAGGGGGCGAACCAGGTATTGGTAAAAGTACATTGCTACTTCAAATTTCATTAAAATTACCTTATAAAACTCTTTACGTTTCAGGAGAAGAAAGCCAAAAGCAAATAAAAATGCGTGCCGAACGCATTAATCCTGAAAACGATAATTGCTATATTTTAACTGAAACTAAAACACAAAATATATTTAAACAAATTGAAGTTTTGGAGCCAGATATTGTTATTATCGATTCCATTCAAACGCTTCATAGCGATTATATAGAATCCTCTTCAGGAAGTATTTCGCAAATAAAAGAGTGTACTACAGAACTTATAAAATTTGCAAAAGAAACTGCGACCCCGGTTTTATTAATTGGTCATATTACTAAAGATGGTAACATTGCAGGGCCTAAAATTTTAGAACATATGGTGGATACGGTTTTACAATTTGAAGGTGACCGCAATCACGTGTTTAGAATTTTAAGAGCTCATAAAAATAGATTTGGTTCTACAAATGAATTAGGTATTTATGAAATGCAAGGCTCTGGTTTAAGAGAAGTTTCTAATCCTTCCGAAATTTTAATTTCGAAAAAAGACGAAGAACTTTCAGGTAATGTAATTGCAGCAACTTTAGAAGGCATGCGTCCACTAATGATTGAAGTGCAAGCTTTGGTTAGTACGGCTGTTTACGGTACGCCTCAGCGTTCAGCGACAGGGTTTAATGCTAAACGGCTTAATATGTTGTTGGCGGTTTTAGAAAAGCGAGCTGGCTTTCGATTAGCTGCTAAAGATGTGTTTTTGAATATTACGGGAGGTATTACTGTAGATGATCCAGCTATTGATTTAGCCGTTGTAGCAGCCATTTTATCTTCAAATGAAGATGTTGCTTTGCAAAAAGATTTTTGTTTTGCTGCTGAGGTTGGATTGTCTGGCGAAATTCGACCAGTACAACGTGCTGAACAGCGTATTTTAGAAGCTGAAAAACTTGGTTTTTCAACTATTTTTGTGTCTAAATACAATAAAATTTCACTAAAAAAAACGGCTATTAAAATTCAATTAATTTCTAAAATTGAAGATTTAATTGAGTTTGTTATCTAGCTTCTTAAACAATTAAATACGTCTTTTAACGATACTATCATACATTTAATCGATAAAAATTAATGATTTTCTTAGTTTGTTAATGTTTTTATGATTAATATTGTCGAATAATTACATAAAAAAACAAATGGATGTCTTTTTTGTGTAATGATAACTTCCCTCAAGTTTATCTTTTATATTTTTTTAAGTAAAATTTTGTCTCCCAAAGGCAACTATAAAATCTTAACCTATGAAAATAAATTATACCAATTTATCTTATAGCGTAGTGCTACTACTTATGTTTGAGTTTCTAACTGTTGGAAAATTACATGCTCAATATTGTACACCTGCTAATATTGGAAGCTATGACAACTATTATATTTCTCATGTAGATGTAGGTAGTATTAATAACTCTACTTCAGGTTCTACGGGAGGTTATACTTATTATTCTTCTATAGCAGCAACAGAGATTATGGTAGGTGAAACTGTTACAGGGACGGTTACAGTAACACTTGATGGTTGGAATAGAAGTAAACATAACTTAATTGTTTGGATGAATTTTAATAATTCAGATGACGATTTTGAAGATAACGGCGAGCAATTTATATTCACATTTCAGGATAAATCTAATTCAAGTGGTATAAAAACTATTGATGTTCCTATATCTATAGATGTTCCTAATAATGCAATGATTGGTAATTCTATGATGCGTATTGGTTTTCGAGAAAAACAAAGTAGTAATTTTACTTCATGTGATTATAAATACAAAGCTGGAGAAGTTGAAGATTATAACATTAAGTTTGTTTCAGATAGTGATTCAGATTCTTCAATTGTAATAGTAGATCCAGAATATATAGAACCTAATAATATTGGAGATTGGAGTAATTATTTTATTTCTAACGTAAAAATAGGTTCAATTGATAATAATAGTTCAGGCAATACAGGTGATTATACTTACTATTCTTCTATAGAGGCAACAGATGTAAATATAGGTGAAACTTTGGAAGGAACTGTAGAAGTAACACTTAATGGATGGAACACATCAAGAAATACAGTGGTCGTTTGGATGAATTTTAATGAAGAAACTGATGATGATTTTGAGGATATTGGAGAGCAGTTTTTATTTACCTTTAGAGATAGAGATTATGTAAGCGGCAATAAAGTAATTGAAGTGCCAATAACTATAAATATTCCAGATGATTTGGTAGAAGGAAATTCGGTAATACGAATAGGAATTCTTGAAGGAACAGATACTAATTTTACTTCTGAAAATTACAATTATAAAGCAGGTGAGGTTGAGGATTATAAGATTAGTTTTAAATCAAGTACTTCTATAACTCCAGAAATTGATACAGATGGTGATGGTATTCCAGATTTATTAGATATAGATGATGATAATGATGGCATTTTAGACGACGTAGAATGTGGTATAGTTTATTGTGCTGAAAATATAGTTAATGGAAGCTTTGAAGATACAGACATAGCCTTAGGGAATCACTTAACTACACATGAAGATAATGTGCCTGGATGGAAAACAACTGCAACCGATCATAAAATAGAGTTATGGAGTGAAGGTTTTTATGATGTTTCTTCTGCTGATGGCGATAATTTTGCAGAGCTTAATGCCAACCAGTCGGCAGCACTTTATCAAGAACTATGTATTTCAGGAGGCTCTAAAGTCCAATGGTCTGTTAAACATAGAGGAAGAACTGGTGTAGATGTAGCTCAGGTACAAATAGGGTCAGATTTATCATCAGTATCAACGGTAGCTGTCATGTCTGATGGAAATACAACATGGGGAAGTTATTCAGGCATTTATGATGTGCCAATTGGGCAAAATACAACTTTTTTTATTTTCAAAGCAATAAGTACGGCGTCTGGTTCTACTACTGTAGGAAATTTTATTGATGACGTAGTTATTACAGTTTTAACAGAACCTACATGCGCTGATACGGATGGAGATGGAATTGAAGATAAAGTAGATTTAGATAGTGATAACGATGGAATACCAGATAATATTGAAGCGCAATTAACTTTAGGATATGTATTGCCAAGTGGAGTGGTAAATACTTCTGGTTCTTATGTAGGATTATGGGATAATTATGGGACAGGTCTTGTGCCAGTAGATACTGATGGTGATGGTACACCAGACTATCTGGATACTGATTCTGATAATGATGGGATTACAGATATTATGGAAAATGGTATGGCAGATACTTTTTTTGTTGTTGATGCCGATACTGACGGGCTGTATGATGTCTTTGAAACCAATGGTGTAAGTGATGCTGTTTGGGATGTGAATGAAGATATTGAGGATCCTACAGACATAACTATTTTGCCTGACACAGACTCTGACTTGGCCACAGGTGGAGATTTGGACTATAGAGATTTATTTGATGTTAACCCGCCACTAATTGCAGCGATAGATTTTGATGGAATTGATGATTATTTATCAAGAGATTCTTTTATAAATGGTCTGGGTAATATAACGATAATGGCATGGGTTAAATCAGATACTGGAAATTCAACCGATATGGTTATAGCTGGTGAAGATACAGGTTGTAAGCTGTGGCTTAAAAATGGAAATAAACCTATGTTTACAATAAATATTGCAGGTGGTACTGAAACATCTATTGGCTATAATAGCTCAGCAATTAATCTTAATGAATGGCATCATATTGCAGCAACTTACAGCAGTTTAGATGGAGATATAATACTATATGTTGATGGTGAACAGGTTGATTCTTCAAATATTGGGGTAGGTAGGGTAATAGAAAATACGGTGTTTTCTAATGGAAATTTTGAAATAGGAAGATTATCCAGTCAAGTAAGCAATAAATTATATTTTAAAGGAGATATTGATGAGGTAAGGGTTTTTGATGTTGCTTTAACAGAAAGTCAATTACAAAGATCTGTATATCAAGAAATCGAAAATAGCTCAGGTTATGTTAAAGGAACTGTAGTTCCTAAAAATATATGTGATACTTCAACAGGTCATACAATTCCTTGGTCAAATCTAATTGCTTACTACCCAATGACAGATATAAAAACAGGTAAAGCTTCAGATTACTCAAATAATGGTAAAGAGCTGTATGTAAACAACATAACAACAATTCAGGAGCAAACGGCTCCTATGCCTTATATTACATCAAGCAATGGTGCATGGACCGCAGAGTCAACTTGGTTACATGGTAATGTTTGGGATATAACCAATATTAATACAAATAAAGAGTGGAGTATTTTAAGTATTAAAAATGATGTTACAGCGAATCATTATGTAAGTTCCACTGGGCTAATAATAGATTCAGGAAAAACACTAACGGTTGGAGCAGATGGTTTGGATTATCAATTAAAAAATACTTGGTATTTCGAGCTAAACGGTACTTTAGATTTAAAAGCAGATTCGCAATTAATTCAAACCATAGAAAGTGATTTAGTAACTTCCGATACGGGTAAAATATTAAGGCGTCAAGAAGGAACCTCAAATAAATACAGATATAATTATTGGGGGTCTCCAGTGGGAACGTTAGGTGCTACGACTTTAACCGATAACAATGCCTCAACCAATAATACTAACAACACCCCATTCAAATTAAATATGCTGAAAGATGAAATGGGAACTAATTTTTCTTTTACTTCAGCATATGATAAAATTGGAATGTTAAGTACCTATTGGATTTATACTTTTAAAAATGGTGTAACCTATTGGGATTGGGAGTTTCTTAAGCCAACAGCTTCATTAGACGTTGGTGTTGGTTATACTCAAAAAGGAACAGGAAATGCAGGACTTGAGCAACAATATATTTTTGAAGGAAAGCCAAATAATGGAACCATACATATTAATGTTATAGATACAGGGGGAGAAGGTTCTGTGGCGAGTAAAACAAAAACGGAATACTTATTAGGAAACCCGTATCCATCAGCCTTAGATATTCACAAATTTATTGATGATAACGAAGGTGTTATTGGCGGCTCATTACAATTGTGGCAACAATGGGCAGGGAATTCTCATAACTTGGGAGAATACCAAGGAGGGTATGCGCAAGTAACAAAAACAGGTTCGGTAAGAGCGTTTCAGTTTGTGGGTATTGATGGGGCAAATAACGGTTCGCAAGATGGCACTTTAACTCCGTCAAGATACTTGCCTGTGGGGCAAGGTTTCATTGTAGAAATTGTAGCAAATGGTACTGTGGAGTTTAATAACGGTCAGCGTGTGTTTATTAAAGAATCTGATGCTGATGGTGGATATGATAATGGTTCTACATTTTTTAAAACGAATAATGTTAAGGAAAAGGTTTCAGAATCAACAGAGGACAATCAGGAATCACAAATGCAAAAAATTCGCTTGGAATTTAATTCGGTGTCTGGACCAGAAACACGAAGAGAACTACTTTTAGGATTCAGTGAGGCTACAACAGATGCTTTTGATTATGGTTATGAAGCTGAACATACAGAAACAAATAACAATGATTGTAATTTAGATTTGGATGGAAAAAATATGATTATACAAGCGTACAGTCCTATTACAGATGATAAAGTAATTCCATTAAATTTTAAATCGTCAGGTGATAATACTTTTGAAATTAAAATTTCTGAAATGATATATGTTGAAGAAAATCAGGTTGTTTATTTAAGAGATAATTTGACGGGCGAATATTTTGAATTGACATCTATGAACGCTTACAGATTTAGTTCGGAAGCAGGAATATTTAATAAAAGATTTGAAATTGTATTCCAATCTGAATCAGAAACATTAAGTGCGGAAGCGTCAAAATACACTGAAAATTTTATTTATTTTCAAAATAGTTCAAATACATTATTTGGCAAAAAGCTAAATGTTTCTGTTACTAAGTTGGCTATAATAAGTATGACTGGACAAACTGTAATGGAACTTCACAATGTTTCGCCTCAAACTTTAAGTAATGGAATTAATATATCCAATGTTGCAACTGGAGCATATGTGGCATGTTTGAGAACAGAGGATAATCAAGTAATTACCAAAAAGTTAATTGTAAATTAAATTTTGATAAAAATTCTGAAAATACTATTAAAAATCATTAAAATAGCTTTATAATTAAATAGCTTTTAGTTTTTTTAGAATAAAAAGAACTAATGCTTGTTGTAAAAAATTAAATTTATGAAGCAAATAATGATTCTTGTTGTCCTGGTTACTTTAACTGCCTGTGGCCCTAAAGTGAAAAAATCGATAGATAATATTATAAAGGAAACAAACAGTTATGTTTCTGAAATAAATACGAACAGGCAGTTGACCAAAATTAGTTCGGAAGGTGCTTTAACTGATCCCTCGGGATTTAAGGATAAAGGACATTATGCTTTAAATAATTATTACAGTAAATCAGACGATGAATTGTATCGAATTGAAAACATAGAAACTACAAATGAAGTAGTAGCAGAAAACTTTTATTTTAAAGATGATAATCT
Source organism: Pseudalgibacter alginicilyticus (assembly GCF_001310225.1). GTDB lineage: Bacteria > Bacteroidota > Bacteroidia > Flavobacteriales > Flavobacteriaceae > Pseudalgibacter > Pseudalgibacter alginicilyticus. Next base: position 2,931,485 of record NZ_CP012898.1, read on the forward strand.
TGTTTTTATTAGTACTCAAACTAATAGAAACACTCCTATGAAACTATATATCTATAAAGGGAAAGTGATAAATCAGTCCGGTATAGATTTGGTATATCAAAACATACTATTAAACAAAGTTAAGCTACTTAAAAGAGAGTTCAAAAACAGGATTTAAAAAGATATATTATTCTTTTGAACTTAATTTTTAAATGTTTATTAATTAGGTATTGCTTGATAATAATTTTCATTTTATTTCTCTTCATAAATACCATTCTTGTGATTATGAACTCTTTTGTTTTAAAACCGCAACTATTTTATCAAAATTCCTTAAATTCGCGAACTTATAAGAAATTCAAGTAAATGAGCACTAAATTTCCTGAATATAAAGGACTTGACTTGCCTAATGTGGCAGAAGAAATCTTAAACTATTGGCAAGAAAACAACATTTTTGAAAAAAGTGTTACCACACGTGAGGGCAACGAAACTTTTGTGTTTTTTGAAGGGCCACCTTCAGCAAACGGATTGCCTGGGGTACACCATGTTTTGGCAAGAGCGATAAAAGATATTTTTCCGCGCTACAAAACTATGAAAGGTTTTCAAGTAAAACGTAAAGCAGGTTGGGATACACATGGTTTACCTATAGAGTTGGGTGTTGAAAAAGAATTAGGGATCACAAAAGAAGATATTGGTAAAACTATTTCAGTAGAAGATTATAATGCTGCTTGCCGAAAAGCAGTTATGCGGTACACAGACGTTTGGAACAACTTAACCCAAAAAATGGGCTATTGGGTTGATATGGACGACCCATATATTACTTACAAACCAAAATATATGGAATCGGTTTGGTGGTTGTTAAAAGAAATTTATTCTAAAAAATTAATGTACAAAGGCTATACTATTCAGCCTTATTCTCCAAAAGCTGGAACTGGTTTAAGCTCTCACGAAGTTAACCAACCAGGAGCCTACCAGGATGTTACAGATACAACTATTGTAGCTCAATTTAAAGCTATTGAAAATACACTGCCAGATTTTTTACAGAATGAGGGGGATATTCACTTTATAGCCTGGACTACAACACCTTGGACACTTCCAAGTAATACCGCATTAACTGTTGGACCTAAAATTGATTATGTTTTAGTTGAAACGTATAATCAATATACATTCAAACCTATGAATGTAATTTTAGCAAAACCATTGGTTAGTAAGCAATTTGATAGTAGGTTTAAAAGAGTTGAAGAAAAATCAGCACTTTTAGAATATGAAGATGGCGATAAAAAAATTCCATATTACGTAGTAAAGGAATTTAAAGGAAAGGACCTTGTTGGTATAAAATACGAGCAATTATTACCATACGCCTTGCCAAATAATAATCCTGAAAATGCATTTAGAGTTATTTCTGGAGATTTTGTAACAACAGAAGATGGAACTGGAATTGTACATACTGCGCCAACTTTTGGGGCAGATGATGCCTTGGTAGCAAAACAAGCTACTCCAGAGGTGCCACCTATGTTAGTGAAAGATGAGAATGGAAACTTAGTCCCTCTTGTAGATTTACAGGGTAAATTCAGACCAGAAATGGGAGAGTATGCCGGAAAATATGTGAAGAATGAGTATTATGAAGAAGGTGATGCTCCCGAGCGTTCGGTAGATGTTGAAATTGCTATTAAATTAAAAGAAGAAAATAAAGCCTTCAAGGTTGAAAAGTATAAGCACAATTATCCGCATTGTTGGCGTACTGATAAGCCAATTCTTTATTACCCATTAGATTCTTGGTTTATCAAAATTACTGATGTTAAAGAACGTATGCATGAACTCAACACGAGTATCAATTGGAAACCAACATCAACAGGTACGGGGCGTTTTGGTAATTGGTTGGCAAATGCAAATGATTGGAATTTATCACGTTCACGCTATTGGGGCATTCCGTTGCCTATTTGGAGAACAGAAGATGGTAAAGAAGAACTGTGTATAGGTTCAGTTGAAGAATTAAAAAATGAAATGCAAAAAGCCGTTGAAGCAGGTGTCCTTTCAAAAGATATTTTTGCAGATTTTGAAGTGGGGAACAATTCCGAGGAAAACTATGCTAAAATTGATTTACATAAAAACATAGTTGATGAAGTAGTTTTAGTATCTCCTACAGGTCAAAAAATGTTTCGTGAAAGTGATTTAATAGATGTTTGGTTTGATTCAGGTTCTATGCCTTATGCCCAATGGCACTACCCGTTTGAAAACAAGGATTTAATTGATAAAGGGACCACTTTTCCTGCGGATTTTATTGCCGAAGGTGTCGATCAAACACGTGGGTGGTTTTATACGCTTCATGCTATTGGTACCATGGTTTTTGATTCGGTAGCCTATAAAAATGTGGTGTCTAACGGTTTGGTTTTGGATAAAAATGGACAAAAAATGTCCAAACGTTTAGGAAATGCAGTTGATCCTTTTGAAACTTTAGGGAGTTACGGAGCAGATGCCACCCGTTGGTATATGATTAGCAATGCCAACCCTTGGGATAATTTAAAATTCGATTTAGAAGGTATTGAAGAAGTTAAACGTAAATTTTTCGGAACGCTTTATAATACCTATTCGTTTTTTCAATTATATGCTAATTTAGATAGTTTTAATTATAGTGAAGCAGAAATTTCTGTGAGTAAGCGTCCAGAAATTGATAGATGGATTCTTTCAGAGTTAAATACACTAATAAAGAAAGTTGATACTTTTTATGCTGAATACGAGCCTACAAAAGCAGCACGTGCTATTTCAGATTTTACACAAGATTATTTAAGTAATTGGTATGTGCGTTTATGCAGAAGACGTTTCTGGAAAGGTGATTATGGACAAGATAAAGTTTCCGCTTATCAAACACTTTATACGTGTATGGAAACCATAGCAAAATTAGGAGCCCCTATTGCACCATTTTTTATGGATAGGTTATATTTAGATTTAAATAAGGCCACTCAAAAAGAAACTTTTGAAAGTGTACATCTATCAGAATTTCCAAAGCCTGATGATGCATTAATAGATAAATCATTAGAGCGTAAAATGGAAGCGGCTCAGACAATATCTTCATTAGTATTATCGTTACGAGCTAAAGAAAAGATAAAAGTACGTCAGCCACTTCAAAAAATTATGATTCCTGTTACGAGCGTACAACAAAAAGAGGAAATTTTAGCAATTTCAGATTTAATAAAGCACGAAGTTAATATTAAGGAAATAGAATTGTTAGAGGAGGCTTCAGACATTTTAGTGAAACAGATAAAACCTAATTTTAAAACTTTAGGGCCTCGATTTGGAAAAGATATGAAAGCCATTGCTGGTTTAGTTACTAACTTTTCAGCAGAAGATATTAACAAAATTGAACTAAACGGTAGTTTAGATATTGAAGTTAACGGAAAAAATATAACTTTAGCACTTGATGATGTGGAAATTACATCACAAGATATTGAAGGTTGGTTGGTGGCTAATGAAGGTAATTTAACCGTTGCTTTGGATGTTACTATCACTGATGATTTACGAATGGAAGGCGTAGCTAGAGAGCTTGTAAACCGTATTCAGAATTTACGTAAGGATTCAGGTTTTGAAGTAACTGATAGAATAGATGTTAAATTGCAAAATGATAAGCAAATCGTTACTGCTATAAATACTAATATGTCGTATATTAAAGCAGAAACTTTAATAGAAGAGTTAGAAATTATTGATATATTAGACGACGGTATAGAAATTGCTTTTGATGATGTAAATACCAAATTGTTTATCCAAAAACATTAAATTATGAGTACAGATGCGAACGTAAGATATTCAGATAAAGATTTAGCTGAATTCAAGATTTTAATAAAGGAAAAGATAGAAAAAGCAAAGCACGATTTAGAGCTTATTAAAAGTGCCTATATGAATGATCATAATAATGGTACTGATGATACATCGCCAACATTCAAAGCTTTTGATGAGGGTAGCGAAGTTATGAGTAAAGAGTCAAACTCTGCTTTGGCCATTCGTCAAGAAAAGTTTATTCGTGATTTAAAAAATGCTTTAATACGTATTGAAAACAAAACCTATGGTATTTGTCGAGTTACAGGAAAGTTAATTAACAAAGAGCGTTTAAAATTAGTGCCGCATGCTACGTTAAGTATTGAAGCAAAAAACATGCAATAAATTATTTTTAAATTATATATTTGAAACGTCTCATTTTTGAGGCGTTTTTCATTTAAACACTTTTGTCATTTCTATAATAACCGAAGTCTAATAAGCAAAGCATGTCCTTAAAAAAAGCCATTATTCTAATCATTATTGTTTTACTTATTGACCAAATAAGTAAAATATATATTAAAACAAATTTCCAACTTCAAGACAGTGTAGAAGTTTTTAAATGGTTTAAAATTTATTTTATTGAAAATGATGGGATGGCTTGGGGTACAAAAATTAGTGATTTTGCGACATTTATTTCAGATAGAACAGCTAAGGTAGCATTAACAGTGTTTCGAGTTTTTGCCATTTTTGGAATTGGTTATTGGCTTGTAAATGCCGTGAAAAATAAAAACTCTAAAATACTAGTGCTTTCAATTGCTTTAATATTTGCAGGAGCATTAGGTAATATTATAGATTCTGTTTTTTATGGAGTGCTGTTTAGTGATAGTTACGGGCAAGTGGCTTCGTTTTTGCCAGAAACTGGAGGTTATGATCATTTACTTCACGGAAAAGTAGTAGATATGTTATATTTTCCACTATGGAAAGGCTTTTTACCTGAATGGTTACCTTTATGGGGTGGTGAGCATTTTATCTTTTTTAATCCAGTTTTTAATGTTGCCGATATGGCAATAAGTACCGGATTTATCATGTTAGTATTGTTTAATGGAAAGGCTTTTTCAAAACATTAAATAATAGAAAACATTTACTATCTTTATAGAACTATTCTTCCAAATTTTCAATTAATGAAAGGTAAATCGTTATTCGTAATTTCATGTTTATTATTTATTTCTAACATAGCTTTATCTCAAAATACGTTTGATATTATTTTTAATGCGAAGGATAGAGATCAAAAATGTAAAGAATGTATTCAGGCTTTTCGTCAAAAACCTAAGGAAGTCCGGTATTCTATAATTAGAGAAAATAACGACCTTTATTTTGAAATAAACAATAAAAATTGGTTTCTTTTAGTTTTTAAAAATCCAGATGATGGTATTGCTATAGATGTTGTTTTAAAAGATCGATATGCCTGTGAGAACGAATCTCTTAGTAAAAACCAAATATTAGGCTCGTTACTTAAGCCTGTTTATTCCGAAGAATTAAAAAGTGGTTTGATTTCTACAGAACAGAATGTATTTAGGGTAAAAGTAGGCGAAATACCTAAAGAAATTATTAAGAACGACTTAGAATATAACATCTTATTCCTAGGGAAAAAAAATCTTTGCCAATATTATGTAACTTATGATTTAGATTACTATTCATGGGGTTTATTAGACATGGGTTTATATTTAGATTTTTTAACCTATGACACCAAACAAATAAGGTCTTCTGCAAACGAAAGTACTACGATTGAAAACAAAGCATTAAAATTTATAATTCCTTTTGAGAAAAACAAAGCCGATTATTCTCAAGCCTATATAAAACCAATTTTTGATACATTAAAGCTTACTGATTATGATATCAAGTCTTTAAATATAAAGGCATATTCATCTATTGAAGGAGCGTCTAGTCGTAATGCAGAACTACAAGAACAACGAGCAAATAATATTGTTTCTGCATTGCAAAAGATTCAACAACCTACTATTGAAAGAGTTGTCTCTTCGTCAGAAAATTGGGTTGAATTCTTTAATGATATTGGGGGAACTAAATATGAGTATTTAAAGTCCTTATCTAAAAACGAAGTTCGAAAATTAATGATAGGAAATATGGCTAAAGAAATGGAAAATATCTTAAAAAACCATAGAAAAGCAGTGGTGGAATTAGAGTTAGAAAAAAAGCTAAAGCATAAAAGCGAATCTACTTCTTTACTGTTAGCCGATTTTAATACATCAATATCTGAAGAAAAACTTGAAAGAGCAAAAGAGATTCAAAATTCAATTTTTGATAAAATTAAAGCACAAGAAACTTCTGTAGAGTCTTTACAAGAAATGGTGATACCAAAACAAGCTAAATATGCCCAATTAATCAATAAAAACTTAGTTTATAAGTATGTTTTAGACGAACGTTTAGCATTGGTTGTTTATAATGAATTGCTTGAACTTGAAAAACTTGTACCAAATGATGCAAAGGTAAAATATAACATAGTTGCACTTCAAATAAAATTATTGAGATATAAGGCTATAGGGATTGATGAATCTAATTTAATAAGGGATATAAATGCGCTAAGGAAGTATGGAATTAATAAATCGCTTATTACAAGAATGATGGTAAATTTCCATATAGTTGTTGCTGATAAATTTATGAAAAATAGCGATTTTAATAATAAAGAGAAATCTGTTGATTTTGTAAATAGTAATTACAAAAAGTTCCCTTTGTCTAATTATGATTATTTGAGTTTAGCTCAGTTTTTTAGTTTTTATGGTAATTATAATTTAGCAGTGGAGTTGCTCGAAAGAAAAGCAAGAAGTATAGATATTGATGAGAATTTATTGTTTTACTATTTAAACCTAACATTAATTGATAAGGAACTAACCAAAGATTCCAATTACCGAACCATTTTACTAAATGCTTATAATATGAATAAAGAACGGTTTTGCAAACTGTTTAATTCTACAGATAAAGGTGGAGTAACATTTCAGCTGTTAGAGAATCCATATTTGCGAAATACATATTGTGAGAATTGCGATAATTAAAAGCTATAAATTTTCTTGGCTGTTACGCAATAATCCAACGGGATATCACTTTTAAAAACATCTAAAACCTCATTTTCAGCTTCAAAAAAAGAGAGACCAATTTTTATAGTATGAGGTTTGCAGTTGGCTAAAAAGCAGTCGTAAAATCCTTTGCCATAACCTACTCGATTTCCATGGGTATCAAAAGCTAAAAGAGGAATAAAAACTACTTCAATTTTATCTGAAGCAATAGGAATGCCATCCACAGGTTCAGGAATGTTGTATTTATTTTTTTTAATAAGTGTGTTGTCTGTTAAAAGGAAATGAGTCATTTCACCTGTTTTAAAATTACTTTTAGAAATAATGATATGCTTGTCTTTTCCAGATAAAATATTCAAAATATAATCTGTATCTACTTCTTTTTGTTCTTCAATAGAAAGAAAAATATGGTAGAAGGAAAATTCCCAAACAGGTAATTTTAAAAGTTGATTTGCAATAGATAAACTTAAATGGTCCACTTGGTTTTCAGACAAATTGTTACGAAGTGCTTTATATTTTTTTCGTAATTCAGTTTTGGTCATTACCGTTTTAATTTTGATGATATATGAAATAATGCATCCCCTTGATATACAATTGGTGATTCGTTTACATTAATAATATAGCCTGAATTTTGAGCTTTTACAAACTGATTAAATTTTCCATATGGGTCGGTAATATTACCTATTACATCCCCTTTTTTAATTAGGCTTCCAATAGGAATGGATGCTCTAAACATACCAGAAAAATTAGCGCGTTGCCATCTGCTTTCATTTATAAATACACACTCTTTTTTTGGTTTTGACACAGTGAATTTAGTGTTTAACATACCTAAAAAATGTAATACACGTTTGGAACCATTTACACCAGAGTTGGTAATAACATCATCTATATGGAATGATTTTCCACCTTCAAAAAGCAACATAGGTTTTCCTAATTTAAAGCAGGTGTCTCTAAAGGATTTATTTAGGTTTTTTGAGTACAAAACAAAAGGCGCTCCAAAAACTTTAGCTAAATTATTTAGTTGTTTGTTTTCTTTTATAATGCGAATTTGTGGGGCATTAAAACGCCCAGAACCTCCCGTATGAAAATCTATGATATAATCTACATTTGGAATCACATCATGTATCAATTTGTGGGCAACACGACTTGCTAATGAGCCATCAATTGTACCAGGGAATACCCGGTTTAAATCTCTGCCATCAGGAAATTCCCGTTTTAAATTTATAAATCCAAAAATATTGATTACAGGAATACAAATAATAGTCCCTATTTTTGGTTTGTTAATGCCTTTGGCAATAAGTTGCCTTACTATTTCTACGCCATTTACTTCGTCGCCATGAATACCTGCTGTAAACAAAACAGTGGGACCTGGTTTTTTTGACCGTTCTATAATAATAGGAACATCTACAGAAGAGGATGTATGTAGTTTTGCAACATCAAAATTGATTTCCTTGCTTTCGCCAGGATGAATTTTGGTGTTTAAAATAGTTAATATGCTATTTTTTTGGACTATCATTTATTTTCTGTTACGTTCAATATATGTGATAATATTTTTAGCGATATTTTTCCCAGTAGCATCTTCTATTCCTTCCAAACCGGGAGTAGAATTGACTTCTAAAAGTAGAGGGCCACGGGATGATTGTAACATGTCTACCCCACAAACAGGTAATTTTAATACGCGTGAAGCATTTTGAGCCAATCGCAGTTCGTCTTCGCTAAGTTTAATAATATTAGCAGAGCCACCACGATGTAAATTAGAGCGAAATTCACCTTCTTTTCCTTGGCGTTTCATAGCGCCAACTACATGCCCATCAACAATCAAGGCTCTAAGGTCAGCGCCTTTGGCCTCTTTTATAAATTCTTGAACAATAACACGGGCTTCAAGGCCGTTAAAAGCTTCTAAAACAGATTCAGCAGCATTTTTTGTTTCAGCCAAAACCACCCCCAAACCTTGAGTGCCTTCTAATAATTTTATAATAACAGGAACGCCACCTACGTGTTCAATAACTTCTTCAACATCTCTGGAATAATTGGTAAATACCGTTTTTGGCATGCCTATTCCCGCTTTGCTTAAACGTTGTAAGCTTCGCAATTTATCTCTAGAACGTTGTATGGCATCGGAGGTTGCAATGGTAAATACATTCATCATTTCAAATTGACGAACCACTGCGCATCCATAAAAGGTAATAGATGCACCAACTCTTGGAATAACGGCATCTACATAATCTAAATACCGGTCTTTATAATAAATGGTAGGTTTTTCTTTTTCAATAATAATATCGCATTTAAGCGGGTCAATAATTTCAACAGCATGTCCTCTTTTTTTCGCTTCTTCAAACAATCTTTGTGTAGAATATAGTTGAGGGTTTCTAGATAATATAACAATGTTCATAATGTTTTTAAATTAAAAGATACTTGCTGTAAATCTACATCTACTATAAATTTACGTTTTAAAAATTGTTTGCCTATTAATACAGGAAACTTCATGTCGTCTCGCGTACTTAATGTTAAATTGATTTTATATGTTTTTCCAAAAATGAGAACTTCAGATTTAATTTTATATCTATTTTCTTTAAAACCATTACTGCTTTTAACATTGGTGCGAGAAAATGTATCAAAAACGACTTCTTTTCCACTAAAATTAGGATGGTTTTTGCTATAAAAAGTACATCTTAAGCGATTTCCTTCTTCTGTTATTTTAGAACAATGTATGGCAGAGGTATAGGCTCCCGTGTCAATTTTAACATCAATGTCAAATAAATTGAGTTTTGGAAAGTCTATTTTATCAACACTACCAATAATTTTTTTGCTCATTTTAGGTTTTTAAAAGGAATGCAAGGTATTAAAATAGTGGTTTAATAAAACATTTTATAAAAAAAGTTTAATAGATTTATCAGGGTGTAATTCTATAATAAAATATTAAAATAATTATCTTTGAAGTATGCCTGAAACAACCTTAGAGTTACAACTAAAAACGCTGCCAAATGCTCCAGGAGTTTATCAATATTATGATGAGGAGGGAACGATTTTGTATGTTGGAAAAGCTAAGAATTTAAAAAAAAGAGTCAGTTCTTATTTTACAAAAACTCATGATAATGGAAAAACTCGGGTACTTGTAAAAAAAATAGTTAGCATTAAGCACATTGTCGTTGATACAGAAACAGATGCCTTGTTATTGGAGAATAATTTAATAAAAAAGCATCAGCCGCGCTACAACGTTATGCTAAAAGATGACAAGTCTTATCCGTGGATTTGCATAAAAAAAGAACGGTTCCCTCGAGTGTTTTCAACAAGACGTGTTTTTAAAGATGGTAGTGAATATTTTGGCCCTTATACTAGTATGAAAACGGTTTCTACTTTGTTGGATTTAATAAAAGGCTTGTATCATTTACGGACTTGCAATTACGTTCTGTCTGAAGAAAATATAGAAAAAGGCAAATACAAAGTCTGCTTAGAATATCATTTAGGAAACTGTAAAGGGGCTTGCGAGGGTTTAGAAACAGAGGCGGAATATCAAGGGAATATTACAGCTATTAAAGAAATTTTAAAAGGGAATTTTAAAGATTCTTTATCGCAGTTTAAAGTACAAATGAAACAATATGCAAATGACTTAAAATTTGAAGAAGCTCAAAAAATAAAAGAAAAAATTGATGTTTTAGAAAATTACCAAGCAAAATCTACTATTGTAAACCCTAAAATAAGTAATGTGGATGTGTTTTCTATCATGAGTGACGAAAGTTACGGATACGTTAATTTTTTGCAACTGTCCTATGGCTCCATTATTCGATCACACACTTTAGAGATAAAAAAAAAATTGGAAGAAACGGATAAAGAATTGTTAGAGCTTGCCATTACAGAAATCAGACAACGTTTTCATTCTAAATCAAAAGAAATATATGTGCCTTTTAAGGTAGATTTAGGTGACAACATAAAAGTAACAATTCCTAAATTAGGAGATAAAAAACATATTCTTGATTTATCGCTCCGGAACGCTAAGTATTACAGAATGGAGCGTTTTAAACAAGTAAAAATCACAGACCCTGATAGGCATGTAAAACGGATTATGGCCCAAATGAAAGTAGATTTAAGACTTTCTGAAGAACCACGTCACATCGAGTGTTTTGATAATTCCAATATTCAAGGTACTCACCCAGTGGCTGCATGTGTGGTGTTTAAAAATGGAAAACCAAGTAAAAAAGACTATCGTCATTTTAATATTAAAACCGTGGAGGGACCAGACGATTTTGCCTCAATGGAAGAAGTAGTATACAGGCGTTATAAAAGAATGTTAGATGAAAACAAATCGTTGCCACAGCTTATTATTATTGATGGAGGAAAAGGGCAATTGTCTTCAGCTTTAAAAAGTTTAGACGCTCTTAATTTAAGAAATAAAATAGCTATTATCGGAATTGCTAAACGTTTAGAAGAATTATTTTACCCAGGTGATCCAATTCCCTTATATTTAGATAAAAAAAGTGAAACACTCAAAATTATACAACAATTACGTAATGAAGCGCATCGTTTTGGAATTGAGCACCACAGAAATAGGCGTAGTAAAACGGCATTAAATACGGAGCTTGAAACCATTCCAGGTATTGGTGAAAAAACCACTGTAGACCTTTTAAAGCATTTTAAGTCTGTAAAGAGAGTTGCTAATGCTAAGTTAGATGAGTTGGAAGTAGTTGTTGGAGTTTCAAGAGCAAAGAAAATTTATAATTATTATCATACTAAATAATTTGAAAGTTAAATTTATCATATTTATCCTTTTTGTATTGGTATCGTTTTCTGCAAAAACGCAAAACGACAAGGTTAGAAACACCCCAAAAGTAGGTTTGGTTTTAAGTGGTGGTGGAGCAAAAGGTATGGCGCATATTGGTGTGTTAAAAGTAATTGATAGTTTAGGTATACAAATTGATTATGTAGCAGGAACTAGTATGGGATCTATGATTGGTTCCTTATATGCTTCGGGTTATTCGGGAAAGCAGATAGATTCTATTTTTGCTACTTTAAATTTTGATGATTTTATTAATGACAATTTGCCAAGAGAAGCAAAAACATTTCGCGAACGAGAAAGTTCAGAAAAATATGCAATAACCCTGCCTTTTGATGATTTTAAACTCAAATTTCCTACGGCATGGTCTAGAGGACAAAATGTTTATAATTTACTTTCTAGATTAGTAATGCGTGTTAATTCTATTGATGATTTTGAACAATTGCCTATTCCTTTTTTCTGTATGGCCACAGATGTTGAAACTGGTCAGGCTGTTATGCTCAATAAAGGAAATTTAGCACAATCTGTTATGGCAAGTAGTGCTTTGCCTTCTTTGTTTCAGCCAGTTGTTATAAATAATCAGGTTTTAATTGATGGGGGAGTTATAAATAATTATCCTATTGATGAGTTAAGAGACAAGGGCATGGACATTATAATTGGTGTAGATGTTCAAGATGATTTGGCTACCAGAAAAGAACTGGTTTCTGCACCAGAAATTTTGCTTCAAATAAATAATTATAGAACGATTAGAGATATGAGGCTAAAGTCTGGAAAAACAGATGTATATATAAAACCAGATATTAAGGATTTTAATGTAATTTCATTTGATGAAAGTAAGCAAATTATCAGCTTAGGAGAAAAGGCAGCTTTAAAAAAAGATTCAATACTTAGTAAAATAGCGTCACAGCAATTAAATAAAACCAAACGAATAAAACCTACAAAGTTAGCAGATACAATAAAAATTCATTCCATTAAAATTGACGGATTAAATAATTATACTAGAGCTTATGTTTTGGGTAAATTAAAGCTAAAAAGTAATACCGAAACCAGTTATGCCGATTTTAATAAAGGCGTCAATAATTTAATTGCAACTAATAATTTTGATAGTTTTTTGTATGAATTGGAACCTTCTGATAGTGGAGAAGGATATGATTTAAATACAAAATTGACTGAAAGTGATAAAACTACTTTTTTTCGAGCAGGTATTCATTATGATGATTTATACAAAAGTTCGTTGTTACTCAATCTTACAAAAAAACAGTTATTTGCTAAAAGTGATATGGCATCATTAGACTTTATTCTTGGAGATAATGTAAGGTATAACTTTGAATATTACATAGATAAAGGGTTTTATTGGAGTATTGGTTTACGTTCAAGATTTGATGAGTTTAATAGAAATGTTGCAGCCCAAGCTATATATCCACCAAATGAAGAAATGCTGGTTAATATCAATAAAATAGCCTTAAATGTAAATGATTTTACAAATCAGATTTATTTACAAACGCTTTTTCGTAAAGATTTATCGCTTACGTTAGGAGCGGAGCATAAAAGGTTAAAGTTAACATCACAAACCATTACAAGTAATAGTGATGAAGAAGAGACTGTTTTTGAAAAAAGCGATTATTTAAGCTTATTTGGAAATCTTAAATTTGATACTTATGATAATAAGTATTTTCCAAAAGAAGGGTTTTTATTTGATGGAGATTTTAATATGTATTTATATTCATCAGATTTCAATAACAATTTCTTGAACTTTTCCATAGCAAAAGGAACCATTGGATATTCATTTAAGTTGTCAAAGGTTTTTTCTATAAATTTAGAACAGCAAGGTGGTTTCAGAATTGGTGAAGATGCAAATCCGTATCTTAATTTTGGACTTGGTGGCTACGGAAACCGCTTTATAAATAATTTTGTTCCATTTTATGGATATGATTTTATAGCTCTTTCAGGTGATAGTTTTATAAAAGGAACATTTACTTTAGATGCTGAAATTTTCAGGAAACATCACATTAACTTTGCGGCAAATTATGCTACTGTAGCAGACGATATTTTTACTTCAAATGACTGGGTATTAAACCCAAACTATTCAGGCTACGCATTAGGCTATGCTATTGAAACCTTCATAGGCCCTATTGAAGCTAAATGTACTTGGTCTCCAGAAACAAAAAAAAGTATTTGGTTTTTTAATATAGGTTTTTGGTTTTAATATAAGCAACTAAAACCCTTTTAATATTTAAATGGCTACAATAAATTTTATATTTTTGGAACAGTAATTGTAATTCATTAATACAACCAAGGAAAATATAAAAGAAGTTAAATTGCAATTATCAAAAAAAATGAAAAAATCACTACTTACATTATTTATAATTGTTACAGTCCAAACCAGTTTTGCTCAGGCCGAAGTTGCATTTGATACAGGCGAATGGTTTAAATTTAGAATGAGTTATAGTGGTTTTTTAAAGGCTGGAAATGCAACGCTTCATGTAAAAGATGCTAACCTAAATGGAAAAGATGTTTACCATGTTGTTGGAAATGGTTGGACCACTGGTATGATAAAATGGTTTTTTAAAGTTAAAGATAGATACGAAAGCTATTTTGATAAAAAAACCATACGACCATATAAATTTGTTAGAAATATTGATGAAGGGGGCCATACTAAGGATATAGAAATTGATTTTGATCAAATAAATAACAAAGCCTACGTAAATGATAAAAAGCATAAAGAGAAAAAGGTTTTTGATACAAAACCGAATATTCAAGATATGGTATCTACCTTTTATTATTTGCGAAATAATTTAGAAACTAAAACCTTAAAGGTTGGAGATGAGGTTAAGGTAGATATGTTTTTTGATGAAGAAAATTACGGATTTAAATTAAAATATTTAGGGGAGGAAACTATAGAAACTGATTTTGGTGAAATAGAGTCTCTTGTTTTTAGACCATATGTAATGGCAGGACGTGTATTTAAAGAAGAAGAAAGTTTAACCCTTTGGGTGTCAAAAGATAAAAATAAAGTACCTTTACGTATTAAGGCAGATTTAGCTGTAGGCTCCTTAAGGGCCGATTTAGAAGGGTTTAGAGGCCTAAAACATTCTTTCAATATTGTTGTTAATAATTAAAACATTTGGATTCAAATATAACAAACCGACTTAAACAAAAATTTGATAGTTTAGATCAAGATTTAGAAACTCATTTAGAGGGTTTGTTCTATAGTAAACCAATTACTTATTGGGACTACATTCAAACGGATGCATTGTTAAATCTACAAGTACAACGTACTACATTGCCAGATGAGATGGTGTTTATTATGTACCATCAAATTAATGAGCTTATTTTCAAAATGATTCTATCAGAAACAAATCAGATAGCTCAAAATGAATCCATTAATGCCTTAATTTTTTTAGATAAAATACAGCGTATTACACGTTATTTTGAAATGCTTACTACCTCATTTAGTATTATGAAAGAAGGTATGGATGTAGAGCAATATTCAAATTTTAGAACCACTTTAACACCTGCAAGCGGTTTTCAAAGTGCACAGTATAGAAAAATTGAATTTGCATCTACAGAACTTGTTAATTTGATAGATAAGCGGTTTAGGGATGATTTTGATTCTAATACAACGTATGAGAAAGCTTTTGAACATTTGTATTGGCAAGCTGCAGGAAAAGATTATAAAACAGGAAAAAAAACCTATACATTAACAATTTTTGAACAGAAATACAAAGACGAATTTATTAGATTTGCAAAGTTTCATGAAACACGCAATTTGTGGAGTGTTTTTAAAACTTTACCACAAGCAGACCAAGATAACAAGTCTTTGGTAGAGGCCATGCGTCTATATGATTATACCGTAAACATAAAGTGGGTAATGGTACATTATGAAGCTGCAAATCATTATTTAAATATTGGTGGTCATACCACTGAAGCAACAGGAGGAAGTGAATGGGTAAAATATATGCATCCAAAATATCAGAAAAGAATATTTTTTCCAAATTTATGGACAGAACAAGAGTTAGAAAATTGGGGAAAAGTAGTGTCTTAATTTTATTAATGACTATAAGCCTAACAGCTTGTAAGGGAAAATCAGAAGACTCCAATTTTTCAGATGAAGATTTAGCTGCGGCAGAGTTTATTGAAGAATCTGTTTATGAGTTTGGATTTAAGTTAGACGATTTTATTGTTAAAAGAGATACCGTAAAAAACGGTGATAGTTTTGGTTTAATTCTTGAACGTAATAATATAGGTTATCCTAAAATATTTCATATTGCAGAAAAGGCAAGAGATACTTTTGATATTAGAAAACTCCAAATAGGAAAACCATACACTTTATTATGTGCTAAAGATTCTTTAGAAACTCCAAAGTCATTTATATACCAGCCAAATGTTGAAGAATATGTGGTGATTAATTTTGAAGATTCTATACATGCTTATACCAGTAGAAAGCCAATTACCTATGTAGAAAAAATGGCTACTGGTGTTATTTCTAATAATATATCTCAAACTCTAGAAGATCAAGGTTTAAGTCCAAGGTTGGCCTATAAAATGGCAGATGAAATTTATGCGTGGACAATTGATTTTAGACGTCTTCAAAAAGGAGATCGTTTTAAAGTTATTTATACAGATAAATACATTGATGATTCTATTTATTCAGGTGTAGGAAAAATAAAAGCAGCCTATTTTGAACATAATAAAGAACCTTTTTATGCATTTGAATTTAAAACAGATACTGCAAAAGGTATTGTTGATTATTTTAATGAAGAAGCTAAAAACTTGCGCCGTGCTTTTTTAAAAGCTCCAGTTCAGTTTAGTCGTATTTCATCACGATATAATTTAAAAAGGCGAATTGCGGTTTATGGTTTTCAATTACGCCCGCATAAAGGTACAGATTTTGCGGCTCCTATAGGGACTCCCATTATGGCAACAGCAAATGGTACTGTTACAAAATCTGCTTATGCTGGTGGCAATGGCAATTATGTGAAAATTAGACATAATGCTACTTACGAAACTCAGTATTTGCATATGAAAAAACGCAATGTTAAGGTGGGCCAATTTGTAAAACAAGGTGATATTATTGGTTGGGTTGGCATGACAGGTAATACTGGAGGGCCACACGTTTGTTATCGTTTTTGGGTTAATGGAAGTCAAGTAGATCCGTTTAAGCAAAAATTACCAGAAGCCAAGCCTATTTCAGATAGTTTGAAAATTAAATTTTCGGAGTATATTCAGCCTATAAAATCAAAATTAGACAGCATTCCTTTTGATGAGATTATTTCTAAAAACGAATCAAATACTAACTTAATTACACAGCTAAACTAATGGCGCTACCAAACATTAACCCAACAGAAACAAACGCTTGGAAACAGCTTGAAAAACATTTTGAAACTGTAAAGGGCCTTCAAATGAAAGAATTATTTGCTCAGGATAAAAAAAGAGCAGAAAAATATACCATTAATTGGGAAGATTTTTATTTAGATTTTTCTAAGAACCGAATTACCGATGAAACTTTAAGGTATTTATTACAGTTAGCAGATGAAGTTAAGTTAAAAGAAGCTATTCAAAGTCAATTTTCAGGAGAAATAATCAACCAAACAGAAGGTCGAGCAGTTTTACATACTGCTTTACGAGCACCAAAAAAATCTGATTTTAAAGTAGATGGTGTTAATGTGATGCCTGAAGTGTATGCTGTTAAAGAAAAAATAGAAGCATTCACAAATGAAGTGGTTAATGGTGAAAGAAAAGGCTTTACAGGGAAAGCATTTACGGATATTGTTAATATAGGTATTGGGGGGTCAGATCTTGGTCCAGCCATGGTAGTTGATTCATTGCAGTTTTATAAAAATCACCTAACTACACATTTTGTAAGCAATGTAGATGGTGATCATGTAAATGAAGTCATTAAAAAATTAAATCCAGAAACCACCCTTTTTGTTGTAGTTTCAAAAACATTCACTACACAAGAAACCCTTTCAAATGCTAATACACTTAAAACATGGTTTTTAAAAACGGCTAATGAGGCTGCTATTGCAAAACATTTTGTGGCAGTTTCAACTAATATTGATAGTGTAAAGAATTTTGGAATTGATGAAAATAACGTATTTCCCATGTGGGATTGGGTTGGAGGGCGTTTTTCACTATGGAGTGCCGTTGGTTTAACCATTAGTTTAGCTGTAGGTTATACTAATTTTGATAACCTCTTAAAAGGTGCTAACAAAATGGATACCCATTTTAAAAATGAAGATTTCAATTCAAATATTCCAGTAATTTTGGCTTTATTAAGCATTTGGTATAATAATTTTTTTAATGCAGAAAGTGAAGCCATTATACCATATTCTCAATATTTAAATCAGTTTGCTACTTATTTGCAACAAGGCATTATGGAGAGCAATGGAAAAAGTGTTGATAGAAACGGAAATCCAATTAATTATCAAACAGGAACAATTATTTGGGGTGAGCCAGGAACAAACTCACAACATGCCTTTTTTCAGTTAATACATCAAGGGACAAAATTAATTCCGGCTGATTTTATAGG
Source organism: Pseudalgibacter alginicilyticus (assembly GCF_001310225.1). Lineage (GTDB taxonomy): Bacteria > Bacteroidota > Bacteroidia > Flavobacteriales > Flavobacteriaceae > Pseudalgibacter > Pseudalgibacter alginicilyticus. The sequence goes on from NZ_CP012898.1 coordinate 2,949,600, forward strand.
GTTTGGAAAGTCATTGCACGGTAATCAAGATCACCAAGATAAATTAATGTCAAATTTTTTAGCTCAAACCGAAGCACTTTTAAATGGAAAAACAGAGGCTGAAGTTGTTGCTGAGCGTACAGAAAAAAACATTGTTCCTTTTAAAATATTT